>JAISNX010000113.1 GCA_031276015.1 Azoarcus sp. | reverse complement strand
GCACAGCCCGCCTGCCGTCCGATCCAGTACGGCTACGACCTCGTGGGCCGTCTCGTCGGGCGCGGCAGCGCCGATCCGGACACCGTCTACACGATCTACACCTACGCCGCCGACGACCGCCTGATCGGCCTCACCTACCAATACGGCCTCGACAACGACCCCGTCGTCCTCGCCGCCCCCGGCGTCCGCTTCGCGTGGGACCCGTGGTTCCCGCGCCTGGCCGCCCTGACCGACGGCCTCGGCACGACCCGCTACACCCTTTCGAGAGGTGGAAAACCCGGCGATGCGCCGTGGCGCGGTCATCGGACGGACGGGTTTTCTCCGTGGCGCGGGCCGGACGGGCTTATTGGAAACCGCTTGCCGCTTTCGCGCCGCCATCGTTCCGGGATGTCTGCGCCACATGGAGCGCCGGGGGCTTGCCGCGCGCTTGGCGGGAAAGATGCGGATCGCCGACGGTGAACCAGGCGTGCAGATCGTGGGCGAAGGCTTCCATGTCCGCCGCGATCAGGGCGAGCGTGCGGGAGAAGGCGTTATAGGCAAGCACGGCGGGGATGGCGACGAAAAGGCCCGCCGCCGTCATGATGAGCGCTTCGCCCACCGGCCCCGCCACTTGGGAGAGCGAGCTTTGCCCGGTCGCGCCGATCCGGGCGAGCGCATGGTAAATCCCCCAGACGGTGCCGAAAAGTCCCACGAAAGGCGCGGTGGAGCCGACCGAGGCCAGGAGCGTGAGGCCGCCTTCCAGACGCGCGCGCGCGTTCGAGATGCTGTTCCGGAGCGCGCGGGTCACGAGTTCGCTGGCGGAAAGATGCGCGTCCAAGTGGGTGTTCTCGCGCCGGTGCGCGTTCAGATGGTCGATGGCGCCCTGCCCTTGTCGCGCCATGTCGTGGAACGGCGGCAGGCGGGCAAGCGCGTTCAGTCCGCTCTCCAGGCTTTCCGAATCCCAGAAGGCTTGCAGCGCGCGCGGCGTCTTGCGCCGCAGGTTCCAGGTCAGCCAGGCCCGGACGAGGATGATCCACCAACTGGCCAGCGACATCGCCAGCAGGGCGGCGGCGACGGCGTGCGAGACGGCGTCGCCTTGCGACCAGACGGCGGCGATGCTCAGGACGGGGGCTTCCGTGCTCATTACGGCGACTCCATTTCGAAAGTGATCGGGACGACGACCCAAGAGGCGACCGTCTGGTCGCCGCGGCGGGCGGGGATGAAACGCCATTGTCGGACGGTGGTGCGCGCGGTTTCGTCGAGGCGGGGGTATCCGGAACTCAGGTGGATTTCCACCTGTGCCGCCGAGCCGTCGGGCAGGACGTAGACGCGCAGGTGCGCCGTGCCTTCTTCGTGCATGCGCCGCGACACGGCGGGATAGGGCGGCTTTGGATTGCGCAGGTAGGCGGCGTTGTAGCGGGCTTCCACGAGCGGCGCGCCGCTTTGTGCCGCCGCCGGGCCGCTCGCGGCGTCGGACGGGGCGGCGCGGGATTCTGCCGTTTGCGCCGGCACGGGATCGGCGGATGTCTCCGCCGGTGTCTCGGGAGCGGCTTCTTCCGGGATTTCCCGCTCGACCATCACCGGCTCTGGCACGATCGGACGAGGCGGCGGCTTGGGCCGGGACTTGGGTTTGGGCCGGGGTTTGGGCGGTTCGGGTTTGGGTGGCGGCGGCGCGGCGGGGGGCGCGGGCGCGGCAGCGGGCGCGGCTATTTCGATCAGGCTGGCCTGGATGATTTTCTCGACGCGCGGCGGGGTCGCGTCCTGCGACCAGAGGCGCGACGTGTAGAACAACGCGCCGTGCAGCAGCAGGGCCAGCGCAAGCCAGAGCGGGCCGGACGGATCTTTCGGGTGGATCATGGGTACTCCGAACGGCTTTCCCGACTGTTCCGGCGCGCCGGAGGAGTGTCCTGCCGTATGAATTGTCGCATCGCTACGCGCCTCGCACACAGAATCGGGGACACGCTCAAGCCCGCCGTCCGAAGACGCCGCCTTGTTGTCTCCAGACAATGGCGCGTTGTCTTCAGACAATACTCGCCACATCGCTTCGCTCCTTGCAATGACAGCACCTTCCCGCGTCATCGCGGGGTGCGGCAATCCGGGCGGATCGCCGTCCACGGGCGTGGATTGCCCCGTTGCGCCCGCGATGACTTTTGCTTTTTCAGAAAGAGGCTTTCAGGTTGGTGTAGAACTGGCGTCCGCGCGGATCGCTGTAGATGCTGAGGTAGGTGCCCTGGGACATGTCCCAGGCGTATTGGTCGAACAGGTTCTTGATGCCCAAGGTCAGTTCTATTTGCGTGCCGCCCTGACGACCAGAGAACCGGGGCAGCACATAGCGCACAAAAATGTCGTGGCTGGACAGGGCCTTGACCTTGCTGCTGCCTTGCTGCTTGATGGCGGCGGTCGACGAGGGATCGATCTTGTAAGCGCCATAATACTGCATGCCCCAACCCGCACTCCATTGCTTGTCGATCTTCAGGTAGGCGGAGGCGTTGAGGCGGTGCCGCAATGCGCCGTCCGACGGGAGATTGAGGTAGTTGCTCGGCGCCGCGCCGAAGGCAAGCTGCTGCTTGTATTTGTTGACGTAGGTATGACCCAAGCTGAGGTTCAGATTACCCACCGGCGTACCGGTGGTGTAGTTGATGTTGGTGTCGACGCCGCTGGTTTCCAGCCACAGGCCATTGAAATAGCCGGTGTAGATTTGGGTGATTTCGCCCGTTGTCGGGTCGCGCGTGATGCGGTCACCGAAATAGGCTTCGTTGGCGAGCAGGTTTTGCGCGCTCAGGCTGGTGATGTTGTTGGTTTTCTTGATCCTGTAGTAGTCGACGGCGAGGTGCAGGTCGGGGACGGGCATGAGTACGATGCCGAAACTGGTGCTTTTGGATTCTTCCGGCTCAATGTCGGGGTTGCCGCCGCCAAGCGTCCATACATCGTAGGACTTGCCGTCGCGCGGATCGGTGACCGTCGTCTGGCTCGCGCCGAGGGTCGGCTCCGCGATCTGGGCAACTGTGGGCACGACGAAACCTTTGCTCCAAGAGGCGCGCAGCAGTACGGCCTGATGGGGCATGAAACGAAAGCCGACGGTCGGCGTGGTGGAATCGAACTCGGTGCCGGTGGTGATGTTGCGATAACGGTCGTGCCGCCCGGCGAGTTGCACTTCCAATAGCCGCGCTCCGGGCAGTTTCATCGCGGGCGAGATGAAAGGGATGGTCAGTTCGGCGTACAAACTGGCGGAATCCTGCTTGCGGATGGTCGTTGCCGCGTTCGGGTCACTCATGACGCTATATTCGGCCCGCCCCTCGCTCCAGAAATGCTGGTAGCCGATACCCGTCGCCAGCTTGATGTCGCCCGCGTACCAAGAGAATAGCATGCCTGCCGCGCGGAGATTGGTGTCATCCAGTTTCTGTTCGGTGAAATTCGGGGCTTCTGCCCAGTACGGCGAGATGTCCGTGATGTAGCTGGTGACATCGCGCAGCACATCCAGTGTTCCGTCGTTGATTGCCTGGGTCAGACAATCCCTGGTCGGCGAGCAACCGGCTGTGCTCGTCGCCGGGCGGCGCTGGTATTTCAGGTCGTTGCGCGCCCAGCTATAGGAATAATCGAAGCCAAGCAGCCACTTCGGCGTGATTTCCCAGTTGAAGCCGACCGCCACGTGTGCGCCCTTTGTCTTGACGGTGCGGTTTTTCAGGGAGATGCCATCCTCGTAGCTGGCGGGGTAGATAACTTTCACGGCCTGATCGAAGGGATTGTTGGGTGCGTTGGCCGGCACCGTGACCACGCCAAAACCGTGGTAATTCCCCGCGCTCTCGACTTTTTTGTAGTCGTAGCTCGCGTCCAGAAAGACATTGAAGGTCTTGGTGATCTCATGGGTGAGGTTCAGCATGGCGGCGTCGGTTTCCGATTTGCCGACGTAGTTACTCTGCCCGGAAAAGCTGCCGATGCCGTTGGAAAGCCCCAGCGCGTAAACGCCCGCGTTGTCGATCAGCGGTTGCGTGCCGTCGATCAACCACCCCTGATAGCCTTT
Source organism: Azoarcus sp. (assembly GCA_031276015.1). Lineage (GTDB taxonomy): Bacteria > Pseudomonadota > Gammaproteobacteria > Burkholderiales > Rhodocyclaceae > WRNU01. Next base: position 27,484 of record JAISNX010000113.1, on the reverse strand, counting down.
CGGGATATGAGTGAAGGTCGAGCCAATTGGCACGCCCTGGATTGTCAGTGGTGTGTTGTCAGCCGAACGGATGTTGACGAGATCGCCGTAAGGCGGATTGGTGCCGTTGTAAATCGTTTCGGGGTCTCGCGCCAGTATCTTGGCGCGGCCCTTTTCGGCGAAATCGCGGTCTTTCCAGCGTAGCGGATTTTCCTGCTGCTTTTGCGCGGCCAGCATCATCCGGGTACGGCCTTCGTTCCAGGCATGGCCGCCCACGAAATTGAAGCTCGAGATGCCGGTGTCGGAATCGAAGGTGTTGCTATAGCGGGCATTGACCTCCGCGCCAACGTAGTCGCGCCGCAGGACAACGTTGACCACGCCGCCAATGGCGTTGGCCCCGTAGATAGCGGAAGCCGACATCGGCAGGACTTCGATGCGCTCGATGGCTGCCAGCGGAATGTTGTTGATGTTCTGCTGGTCGGTGGCCTCGGAGGTGCCGCGGCTGCCTATGCCTGCGCCCCGACGGCCATTGATGAGCACCAGGGTTTGCGAAGTGCCCAGACCACGCAGGTTGATCTGGCTGCTGCTGCCCGTCCAGCCGCTGGCCGTATCGTTGGCAACCGAGGTGCTCATCGACAGGGTGCTGCGCAACAGTTCTTCGACCGTGGTCGCGCCCGAATTTTCGATTTCCTGCCGCTCGATGATGGTGTAGGGCTGGACATCGACTTCGGTGCGGATGATGTCCGTATTGCCCGGAGAGTAATAGGCGTTGGCGCCCGCCGCGCCGGTCACGGAGACGCGCGGCAGCACGGTTTCTTCATCGGAGGAAGACGGCGCGGGCGGCGAGCCGGCCTCTTGCGCCTGCACTGCCCCACCAGCGCCCAAGAAGGCCATCAACATGAACGCGGTGAGGGTTTTCCGGGGAGGGCGCGGTTTTCCTGCGCCTTCAGGGGAAGGGTTTGCCAAAGAGAGGTACATCGGTTCCATGAAAAGCACTCCTCTGATAGGGTGAGAACGGTATGGAGAATTATTCTTAATAATGGAAGACGCGAGTATATCTCAAGAAATTTTCCCGTGGCGGGGAAATTTGCGGGGCGCATTCGCGTCCCGGCAGCGCCCGCCGCCGTGCGCCGTGCATCATCCGCGACAGCGGTCGCGCGCGCCTCTGCTATCCTTGCCACCTTCGGCGCAACTCACAGGGCTGGTGATGGCAGGCAAAAACAACTACGATGCAAGCCCGCCAGTGTCCGCGGCCTTCCGCAAAACTCGCTGAAACCCGCGAATCTTCTGCGTTTTCGCTCGTTATGCGCCGCCTCGTTCCGTTGCCAGCCGCTTAAAAACCGGATAATCTACCGGATAAGACCATGTTCCGCAGACCCTTATCCGGTAGATGCCCGCCCTCACCGACACCAAAGCCCGCAACGCCAAACCCGCCGAGAAGCCCTACAAGCTACAGGACGGGCAGGGGCTATATCTCGACGTGCGTCCGAGCGGCGCGAAGGTCTGGCGCTACCGATACGGGCAGGCGTCGGGGCGCGACGGCATCTACACCATCGGTAACTACCCGGACGTGACGCTCGCCGACGCGCGGCGCGCTCGCGAGTGGGCACGGCAACAGGTCAAAGAGGACCTGAACCCGACGCAGGTCAGGGATGCCGAACGCCTGCAACGGCATGGCGAACACGCAAACACTTTCGAGTCCGTCTCCCGCGAGTGGATAGACCAGAATCGCCCCCATTGGTCTTCCACCTATCTGCATCAGGTTGAGACATGCATCGGGCGCGACGTGTTTCCGAAAATCGGCAGCTACCCCATCCGCACGGTCAAGGCGGCGCACATTCTCGAAATCATCCGCGCCGTTGAGAAGCGCGGAGCGCCGTCAATTGCCGTGCGGCTTCGCCAGTGGTGTGGGCAGATTTTCCGCTACGCCGTTATGACGCTACGCGCCGATAACGACCCTGCGGCGGCGCTTTACGGGGCCATCAAACGCCGTCCGGTACGCCACAATCCGCCGCTTGATCTCGGCGAGATTCCACGATTCATTGCACTACTCGGCGTATATGGTGGCTATCGCGTTACTGTGCTGGCGATGGAGTTGATGATGCGCACCTTCGTGCGGACGGTCGAGCTTCGGAAAGCCGAATGGGCGGAAATCAACTTCGACGATGCCGAGTGGCGAGTGCCGCGCGAGCGCCTGAAAATGGGGAAACGGATGCTCCCCGGCGAGGTGCATATCGTGCCGCTTGCGCGACAAACGCTTTCCGTACTGCGAGAGCTTCACACCTACACGGGCGGCAGGCGATTCCTGTTCCCAAACCTGCGGACGCCGAATACATGCATGACGTCGACGACCATCAACAACGCGCTGAAACGCATGGGCTACGCTGGAAAATTTTCCGGCCACGGCTTTCGTTCGACGGCCTCGACGATGTTGCACGAGATGGGATGGCGATCCGATGTTATCGAGCGTCAACTTGCTCACGCGGAGCGCGACGAAACGAAAGCCGCGTACAACCACGCTGAATATCTGACAGAACGACGAGAGATGATGCAGGCGTGGGCTGACTGGCTCGACGGCATGGCGAACAAGGCACGGGCTGATGGTAGTGCACCTACCGCCCTGCCGACTCCGGCGAAATGATCGGCCACATCCCGTGCACGCGCCTCAATTCGGCGCTGCATGCTCCAAGCTCTGAGACCAGTTTTCCAGTAACGTCCGCACATTGTCCGGCGACAGATCGGGCGGCATCTCCCACAGCAGCGCGGGAGGCGGCGGGCAGGTTGTCTGCACGACTGGCTGCGTCGCGCAGCCGACGAACAGCAGTGTCAGCGCGAACATTGGCGTCGCGCAGCTTCGTTTGAGCATCCGCATAGTCTTTCTCCACCTGCGCACGTTGAACTTGCACAGCTTCCAGCGCCGCCGTGTGCGCCCGCGCGGCTTGCGCTTTCTCCTCCGACCACGCGGCCCGCGCTTCGGCCAATTCCTGACGGGCGGCGTGCGTGTCGGCGGCGTTCCATTTGCCACCGATCCACGCCCCGAGAGCGAATGCGATGACGGCGATGGCGGCGGCGATGGCGGTCTGCGGGGTCATGTCATTGCCCGCCCATGCACATCCGGTATTCCGCCTCGCGGCGGTTTTTGAGTCCTGCCATGACCTTCCCCTTGAATCGGTTCCACCGCAAAATCTGCGCGCATGCGCCGGGGTAATCGCCCGCATTGAGGCGTTTGACGAGGGTAGAACCGCAAAATGCCGTCCCGCCGATGTTATAGGCCAGGCTCACGTAGGCGTCGTATTCGTGTTGGTGCAGTGGCACGGTGACGCACCGTTTGATCGCCCCCTCGAACGCCTGCACGTCGCGCAGGGCGAGTTTGACGGCCTGCGGTGGGGCAATGGTCTCGCCCCCCTTGAGCGGCCTGCCCGCCGGATCGGTTGTCGTGCCGAACCCATAAGTCGGCACGTCGCCTTTGACCGGCGGCACGGCCTTCGGTGACCAGCCTTCCCAGTTCAGGATGCCGACAAGCCCCGCCGCCGTCAGCGCGAGCGAAGCCACCGTCAAGCGCGCTATCCTCATCGCAAGATCCATTTATTCGGCATTCCAACTCTCCTTCCGCCGTCGGTCTTTGACATCCCAGTAGAATTTCCAGCCGATATGCGCGGCCATCAGCACCGTGTAGACGATGGTCAGCAGAACGGCAATGTCGGGCAGCGGGACACCCAAAATAGTCATTCCAGTTACCGTCACTGGCGGGGAGGCTTTCGCGGCGGATGTGGCGATTTCCGTATTCACAATTACTCCAAAAATGACGCTGGCGGCGTGAAATTTCCATTGACCGCCGCGTTCGTGCCCGTGTATCGGGCCACGCCCTGCGTGAGTTCAACGTCCGGCAGGCTGCGCTGGAAACACTGCTCGTCACGGGCGACGTGCGCCCGCAGCCCCACCAGCCGCCCACGGGCGGCATTGCATCGCCGGTTTTGAGGGGTTGGCCGGTTTCGTTTTTCGTCGAACCGAATCCGCCCGTCGGTACGGGGTCGTGTTTCGTCGTAACGACGGTCGGGGCGTAGCCCTCACTCACGGCCAGCGCGATCAGGAATGCGGCGGAGACGGTCAGGGTGGCGACAGGCAGACGCTTCATTACGTAATTTCCACGTCCGCAAACCCACCCGCCGCGCCGTTACTCCCGAGGTGGAAATATCCGCCCCGGTAGGTGGTGTCGTTGGACGTCAGCGTAATCGTCCCGGCGGTGACGGCTATTGACGACGGCGTTACCCTGATAACCACGTTGATAGGCCCGCCGATTGTCCCGATATTTCCGTCCGCGAGCAGAACGCCAGATTCGCCGCGGGCCTTTCTGAACAGTTGGATTGCCCCTGAATAGCGCACGAGAAATGCATATCCTGGACCGTCCTGCTGTCTGTCGCCGAAAAAATCATCATTTGGCGCGCAGAAAAAACAGTTCAAATGCCGACCGCTTTCAACAACGCCATCGAACTGGACGGTAAATGAAATCTGAAAATCGTTGCAATTTTCATCGCCCCTGATCGGGCAGGCCCAGCCCTGTAGCGCCCCGGAGTGCCCGGACACCGCCGTATCGAAACCCCAACGGCCGCCGGATAAAAATTTACCGCGTCCGCGCGCGGTGAGACCGTCCGTGCCGCCGCCCTCGATCACACCAGGCGGATAAACCCGCGAGGTGAACGCCGACCGCGTTTGAGGGGCAAACGTTTCGGCGTTATACGTCGGTTCGTCGCAGGCGATCATATCGCCCTGCACGCTGCCGATTCCCTGTGCGCGCAACGCGGCTACCTGGACGCGGCGGCGGACGGTATACGCCTGGCACGTCATCCCCGCCGCATGCACCGCCGCTATGCGTGAGGTATTCCATTCCTCGGCGCTCAGATTCACCTGGGCAACGCCGTCCGCCGCGAGTTTACTGACGCCGCCGTAACTTTCGACCGCACTCCACACCCCGAGATTCGCGGCGGTAGGATAGCCGGACGCCAAAAATACGGGTAATGCGTTGTCAATGCTGAACGTGTTTAGTAACACCCGGTGTTTCGGAAAACCGAACCGCTGGAGTGTTTGCACAATTGCCGCGGCGGTTTCGGCGGAATCCTGTTTACACTCAATCAGGAATACGGCATCAACATTCGCCACCTCGTTCAAAACCTCCTCGAACGACGGCGGCGTTTCGTCGTTCGGATAGCCGGGGGCCAGGTAAATTCCCGGCGTATTGACTAGCGCCCTGAATTGCGCATACGTCACGCCCGTGACCGGCCCGGTTCCCGACGTGGTTCGATCCAGCGTTGCGTCATGACAACATACCAGCACGCCGTCCGAGGTTTGCCAAACGTCGGCGATTTCGATATTGCGAAATCCCGCCGCGACAGCCGCGCGAATGGTGCGCAATGAGTTTTCGGGGAAAACGACGCCGCCCGCGCGGTGTGCAACGATGTCCGGCGCAACGTTGTTTTTCCCGGAGAGATTGGACACAATCGCCGCCGCCACGCCTGCTGACGTGACGGCTTTCGTCGCGTCGGTTCCGGCCACGACCTCGGCGGGGGTGGCCAGTTGCACGATGCCGGAGGCGATTTCGGTAGCCGGTGTGGGGGGCGGGAATGCCGTGTAGGCGCTCTCGCTGTCGCCGACGACCAAGGCGCGTGCGTCTGCGAGGTAAACCGGCTCGCCCTGCACGATTTTTCCCTGCGCCGCAGCTTGCGCGAGTTGCGCGACGGTGCCGCGCTTGAGACGGATTTCCACGCTCATGAGAAGGTTCCGCCATCGACGGCGACGACTGAGAGCCGCAACGCTCCGGAATCCGCGTCGATGGAAAGCGAGAGACTGCTGTCTGTGCGCAGCACGCCGTTGGTGCCGTCTGAGCCGCCAAGGGTGCCCGCTTCGCCGCCCTCGTAAGGCGCGACGTGTTCGTCTGTGCTGCCCACCGGAATGTTGAGGGCGGCCTTGAAGTCGTCGAAGGTGACGGTTTTCTGCTTTTGGCCGCCTTCGCTGGCGTCGAAGATCGGCACGAGGTCGGCCTCGCCGTCGATGACGGCCAGCGTGGCGAGCTTTGCCGGGTCGGGCGTGAGGGTCGCCAGCGTGCCGTCGGCCTTGCCGATATAAAACTCGTGGGTGTTGGTGGTGACGACCGGCTCGCCTTCGACGTGTCCGGTTTGCGGGATGTTGGCTTTGACACCACGGTGAAGCCTGATTTTCACTGCCATTTTTACTGCTCCTAAAAAACGCCTCCATCGACCGTGTTCAAGCGGTTCGAGAGGTCGGGTTGGTTGTCGATCGAGCCTTTCATCGCGCCCCAGGGGACGAGGATTTCGCCCTCGTCCAGGGCTACCTGGACGGTTTGCACGATGTCATCGGGGCCGGGCGGCCAGGGCGGCACGGGGGTGGCGCTGCCATCCAGGGAGCCGCGCAGGATGAAATAGACCATGTTGCTGCGCTCTTCGATGCCGTCCTTGTAGGCACGAACTTGCAGTGTCAGGCTTGTGGTCTGGGTGAGCGCGGCGGGCAGGGGGAATTCGTCGTCCAGCCCGATGCGAACGGGTTCGAGCAGGCCCGCCGCGCTGGCGAAGTACAAGGTGAGGGCGTGTTCGGCATAGTAGGGGTCGCGCTCGAAAACGAGGACGGCGGACTCGTTGTCGTATTGCGTGGCGATCGGGCATTTGGGGTTGCCCGTCAGCGTGAGCAGCGCGCAACATGGGCCGCCGCCCCGGCGCAGTTTGATCGGGATGGTTTGCATGGCAACCTCACCCGGTTTCAGTACTTGACGCAGGCGAGGAACGCCGTGTTGCGCGAGCGAGTTTCCGTGCCGCCCGTATATTCGGTGTAATTCGTACCAGACGCGATGTTGTTCGAATTGGGAAATCTGTTATTCGACCCCGCCCCGGTGTTATAACTACTCGCCGTTTTCACGGAATGCATGTGTGATTTGAAACTATCCGTCTGCCACGACCCGAACGTCCGTCCCGCATCGACGCCGCGCCCTTCGTCCCAGAACCGTGGGAATTCCCCGCGCACGTCGTAGATTCTGAAAGTCTCGCCATCATTGTTGTCGCACACGAGTATCCGGCCCGCCGCCCAGGCGTTGGCCGAGATATAGATGCCGTTGTGCATGGCCCATCCACGCAGGGCAGCGTAGGTGGTACGCGAGAGGTTTTGCGCGCCGGATTTGACGTAGCCTGCTCGCGGCGTCGATTGGGTTTCGATAAGCGGGCTGCCGACAAGGCGGCTGGCGTAGCCGGTGTAGTTGGCCCCATTGTTGCTGAATGTCTGCCACGTCATGATGTCGTTGTAGTCGTCGTGCCAGATGGGGCCGGTGTTCGTGGTGGGCAACGGCGTCCCGCTGGCAAGGTACTTGACGGATTTGCCGCCCGCGAACTCCGAGAACAGCGACCATTTGGTGTCGTCGGCGGGCGTGGCGATGTTGTTGTCGACGAGCGAGATGTAGAGGTCAAAGGGCGCGTTTCCGCTGGCCGACCATTGCACGACGGCCAGTTTCTGATAGGCGAACGGGCTGCCGCCGTTGTCGTCGGCGGTGATGAATTCGGGGAAGCCGTTTTCCTGATACTGCTTCAGTTGCGCGGTGATGACGCCGATCAGCCAGTTCATGGTCGCGCGGTCGATGGGCTTGGCTTGCGCGTCGGTCGTCTGGTCGCGCTGATAATCGAATGTCCAGCCCTGACTGAAGGTGACGACGCCGGAGGGGTCGGCGTCGAAGCCGATGGGGTCGGCGTCGCCCGAGACGGCGAAATGCGTGCGGAAATAGGTCTGTTTCATATGTCACCCTTGAATGTTGCGTGGTTGAAGTTTTTGTTGACGTCTCCAAACCCGAAGACAGGTCTGGTAACGACGGTGTACCGTGCGCCGACGCCCGCCGGGCGGGGGAGAAGCGCAAAGTTGTCGATGATGAAGCGGATGTCCGCTGAAGGTACGAAGGAGAAGACGAAGACGACCTGGCTCATGTCGTTGCCGTCGAGCACGAAGACCCTGCCGTACTGGCTGAAGACGGCAGCCATGAAGCGGTTCGTCTCCGGCACCGTGCAGCGCGCGACCATCTGGAAGTAGCGCAGGCGCAGCAGCAGCCGCTTTTGTTCGGTGTCGAGGGTGTGGCTGCGGGTGCCGATCTGCCCGAAGTTGCCGTTGCCAAAGTTGCGGTTGGCCGCGCCGAAACCGAAATTGGCCTTGTCCGTGGCCGGGATTTCGGTGACGGCCTTGACGCCCAGGATGGCCGACCAGACGCGCAGGCCGAAGTCGTTTGCGGTTCGCAGGTCGAACACGTCCCGCAGCCAGCCGCGCCAGAATGCGTCATGGTTGGCGTCGATCCATGCCTGCTTGGCCCGCACGAGGGCTTGCAGGTGTGCCGCGTCGTTGTACTGCCACAGCAATGCACGCAGCAGGTCGAGCGAGGTGTCGAGGTCGTAGACCTTCATTGTTCGATCACCGTGATGGATGAGGGGGTGATGGTGGCGATCTGGTCGAGGGAGATTGCCAGTTCGGTTCTCTGGTAGTCGTTGCCGACGAAGGCGATTTCGACATTGGCGACGTGAATGGCGGGCGCTTCGCGGTTGATGGCGGCGGCGAACTCGAAGGGGGAGACGGCCATGCCGACGGTAAGGCCCTGTTCGCCCGCCTGAAGGCCGTTGGCGTAGTTCATGATGGCCTCGCGCACGACGGTTTGCGCATCGATGTCCTGGGCGCTTCTGACCGTGATGCGGGCAATGATGGGCCGGGGCTGCGGACGGTCGAACCGTACCGTGTAGGTCTGGCCGCTATAGGGTTCGATGACCGGAATGGCGAGCGCACCGTTCCAGCCTGCGCCACATGTTTTGTTCTCCAGCAGGCTGGCGGCGATGTCCGTGTCCGTGCCGCCGTCGACGCAGGCCCAAACGGAGTGCGGAGACAGGGTGATGCCGTCGATGACGGTCTCGACGTTCGAGACGTTTTCCCGGTACTGGAGCGAGCGCACGCCGGGCAGGTCGTAGAGGCCGGAGATTTGCGCCTCCACAGCGCTGATGCCCTGCCGGGCCAGGGTGAGCCTGCGGCGCAGGGCCAGCGCCGCGTCGCTTTCTTCGTCTGCGCCAACGACGCCGGGGGTGGGGTTGGTGAGGCTCTCCCAGCCGAGCACGCCGTCTACGATGAAGGCCAGCGCGCCGGTGTCGCAGCCGATGGGGCCGGTCTCGACGGCGCGGAAGATGCCCGTGCCCGCCCCGGCGGCGTCGAGTACGACGGTCTGATCCAGGCTGAACAGGTCGCCCGCCGTTGTCCGCGCTCGTGCGCCTGCGGGGATGATCGTCCCGGCGAGACCCGTGAGCGTGACGCCCTGCACGAGCGTGGCGATCGCGGGGCGGCGCTCCATGCCCGTCAGGGCACAGAGGGCATCCAGAAAGAGACCGGCGGCAAGGCTGGGGTTGATCTGGTTGGCAAGTTCGGCGTTGTTCCTCGCTACGCCCTGCCGTGCGAGGGCTTCCGCCGTGATGAGGACGCCCTGCGGGGTGTCGGGCGTGGTGATGAGGTCTTGCCGTCCGAGGGCATCGCGCCATTCCTGTTCGACTTCGGCCAGGGTGTCGGCCATGTCTGGGACGATGACGCCGGTTTGCTCGATGTAGTTGTAGGCCATGCTAGGTTTCGCTTGTCCGGTTGATGACGGCGATCTCGCCGTATTGCGTGCGGATGCGCGCGGTGTAGTGGAGCGTGTTCTCGTCCCGGTTCATCTGGAAGCCCGTCACGCCGGTGACGCCTTCGACCGCTTCGAGGGTGCGGCGGGCGGCGGCCTCGAAGATCGCGGGCCGGTATTTATCCCAAACGGTGGCGCGCGTCGGAACGCCTTCGTCGGCGGCCAGCACCATCTCGCCGCGCTGCGCGGACATGGCGGTGAGGCAATTTTGCGTGACGGCCTCCAGCCCTTCGACCAGGGCGAGCCTGCCGTCGGCTGCCAGGCCGATGTCGCGGCGCTCATCCGCGCGGATGGAGATCATTTGACGCCTCCCGTGTTGCCGCTGCCGGGCTGCACGCCGGTGTGGACGTGGCTGATGAATTCCCGGCCTTGAATGGTGGTGGTGCCATTGATGTTGACGGGGCCTGTGATGGTGGCACCGCCGGAGGATGTTGCCCCGATCTGCGGTGCGTTCAGGGTGATGGCCTGCCCGGCGGTAAGGTCGAGCTTTTCGGCGGCTTCGATGGTCACGTTTTTGGCAGCAATGATCTTGATGCTGTCCGGGGTGAGGACGATGCGGGTACTGCCGTCGAGCGTCTGAATCACCATGTCGGCGTCCTGGTCGTCGTCGCCCGAGAGCGTATAGCCGCCGAATACGTCGGGGATGAAGCGCCCGTCGGAAAACGTGTGCATGCGTTGCGTGTTGGGGGCGCTCTCGGCCTGCGCGCCCTGCATGTAGAGGCTGATGTCCCGGTCGCTGGCCTCGATCCATCCCATGTTGCCCGGCTTGAGGGGAAAGTTCAGCGCGAAGCCGCCGCCGCCGAGCGCCAGCACGGGCACGCTGGCAAGCGGCGCGCGGCTCACACGCTCGCCCGAGGTGGAGACGATCTGGATCATGGGCTGCACAGTGGCCGTGTTCGATGCCCGGTCATAGGCGATGACACGGGCGGGCAGCATGCCGTCGACCGTCTGCATCATCTTCTTGAACGTCGCGCGCAGCACGCCCGCGAGGCTGCCGTCGTCGGCGGGGTCTTGGCTTGGGAGGGCGTTTTCGGTCATGGCAATATGGGTGCGCCGGGTTTGACAAAGAAGGCTCCTGGCCGCCAGCACTCGGCAATCCAGTAAAACGGTGTGTCGCGGCTGGCGATCTCGAAAGAGAGCTTGTAGATGGTGTAGGAGCCGGACAGTGCCTTGTACATCCGGCTTTGCAGGTCGATGCGCCCGCCCAGTCGCACGCCGCTGGCGAGCAGCATGGTGATCTTCACGCCCCGGTCAGTGACTTCCGGAATGCCGATCAGGCCGGAGTCCTCGGAGAGCGTGCGCGAGACGTTTTTCAGCGGCGCGGCCTTGTCCTTGATGACGAGGGTGTCGCCGTCGATGAAGCTGTCGACGTTGCCCGCCGCGCCCAGTTGATCGAGCTGACCGAGTGCCGGGCCGGTAAATGAGAAGTTGGCGATTTTCTTGTCCGTGGCCTCGAAAACCAGTTCCAGGCCGAGGTCGTTGGCAACGTTTCGCGCGATGGCGGACAGGTTGGTTGTCGGGTGGGATTTCGCCACCAGTTCGCCTTTGAAGAAGTTGCAGGTGCGCGCTTTCAGTGTCATGGCGATGTCGGGGGGCTGCGAGATCGTGGCGCTGGTGATGTCGCCCTGGAAGATGCGCATCGTGCCCGTGGAGAGTCGCCCGGCGTCCAGGAAGACTTGCTTTCTGCGGCGGTTGCGGTTGTAGGGGCTGGTTTCGGTGAGCAGAAAATCCCGTGTGTCCCGGTCGAGGTTCATCACCTTGATGGTGGCCTCGCCCTGCAAGGCGTTGGCGCTCTTGGAGCCGGAGGCCGTGAGGGCAAGCCCTTCGTAGGTCTTGAGCTTGCCGCCGACCTCGATGCCGAGGCGCACGATGCGGGGGTCGAATTCGGCCATGGGTTTATTTCAGGGCGGTGATAAGGGCGGGAAGAATTCCAATTGATTGCCGTGCCAGCATGTACAGAATGACGGCGTAAATCACTCGGCGGACGGCGTGGCATCTTTCCAGGCTTCGATAATTGTCATCATGTACCTCCAGTGTTTTTTGCTGAAATTGAGGTTCACGTTCGTTTCCTCCTGAAAAGGGGGTTACAAAAAAGCCCCGGAAGGTGACAGCCTTCCGGGGCTTTGCTTTGGGCGAAGCGCAGTGGCTTCGATCAGGACTTGACTTCGTTCATGTCGTGGATAGAATCAGGTTAAGGACGGCAACGTCCTTGGAATCCGCTCCACCTACCTGGATTTTGGCTCCAGCATTCGGTGAAGCGGATTTCTTTTTATGCGCTTCGGTGAAGAGGTCGTAGAACAGCTTTCCATCCTTGCGCTCGCCAACCAGGACTTGCGGCGCGAAGGTTTTCCCGGAAAGCGAGACGTTCGCTTCAATGGTATGAAAGGCGACGATCCCATCCTTTCGCGGGTGGTCAGGAGCTTCCCGGCCTTTGTAGGTGCCTTTCTCAACGATTTCCCGCAAAGCAGGCAACAGCTTTAGTTTGTTCGGGTTCGCGCTGTAGTGCTCAAATTCATTGCGTCCGATTGTCGAGAACTGAATCTCGCCCAAGTCCTTGCGGTGCGCAGGATTTTTTTGCAGGTTGTCCCGATACCACTGGATCGCAGCCTTTCGCAGCGCCTTCGTGTCGTTCCCGAACTCGCCAAGCTCATTGCCGGTAAGCGTGGCGACAGGCTTTCCGGTGGTTTCGCGCTTTTCCCCTTCGCTGCCGCTCCCGGTGCCGAAGCGCCCGTCCGGCGCGCGCGGGTGATCGCTTTCGTTGAAGGTTCCCGCGTCAAGGGCAAGGCGCGCGCTCATCGCATCCAGCATCTTTTCCATCTCCGCAAGGGCGGCCATGATGGCGCGGCGGCGGGCCGCGTCGATTGTGAAAAGAACGCAGTGCATCGCCCGTTCAGGCATTGCGCATCTCCGACAACTCCGCCGCGCTGGCGTAGACGAGCCGCACGTCCGCGCCAAATCGCGGGTAGTCCGGATAGTCGTCGCCCGTGGCGAGAAAGGCGAAGTTGCCCGCCTCGCGGTAGGCGTAGGGAATCAGCACGCGGTTGGGCATGGCACGCACGCCCTGGATGACCGTCTCGCCGTCGCGCCAGAGGCTGACGGCGGTCGTGCCGTTGTCGAGCGTCTTGATTTCGATCTCCCAGTAAGCGCCTTCGAGCGCGGCGCTGAGACGCTGGTTGGGGATCGCGTCAAGGGCAAGTTCGATCATTTTCCCGCAACCCAGTCTTTGCCCGCCGCGAGGACGGACTGTTTGGGCCGCTGCTCTCCCCGGTCGACGGTCGAGGCGTCATTGGCCTTTCGCACCTTGGCGCGCGGCAGAGCATGGTATTGCGCTTTCACAAGCAGAACTTCCTTGAGCGAGAGCGCCACATCGATCACGTCGGCCTTGTCGGGGGTCTCTGTGTGCGACATGTCGACGATGGCAAGGTTTTCGTAAATGCCTGCGCGCGTTTGCACGGTCAGCAGTTCGCGGCTGTGAAAGGCGGACTGTATGCGCTTGAAGGTGTTGCCGGTGTCGGTTACGTAGAACGCGATCTCGATTTCGACCGGCATGACGATGCGATGATCGGCAACGGTGCCGCCGCTCTCGACGGGATGCTCGGCGAGACTTGCCCATTCGCTCACCGCGCCGTTGGCCGGGCGCGCGAGCGGGAAAAGCTGCTCGCCGTCCGCGTCCCACACGCCAACGATGTCGACGGCTTCTCTGGCCTGCGAGATGCCGCCTGAGCCGCCGCTGTCGAGCAGCCTTGGAACGGGACTCACATGGCCACCCCGTTGTCGAACTGTTCCTGTGCGCCCCGCAATTGATGCGACAGCGCACTGTCCAGATCCCTGGCGATGCCTGCCGCGTCGGTTGCTTGCGTGTTTACGGTGACGGCACCGATTTGCACGTTTTTTTCGTTGTGGACGTTGCCACCCCGGCCCGGCGCACCCTGGGCGGCAAGCGCCGGGTTGGCGGCCTGCCCGACGATGGCCTGTCCGGCGGCCATGTTCTTTTCGAGCGTCGTTTTTTCGACGGTGACTTCTTCGTCGTCGCCGCCGCCAAATATACCCACGATGGCATTGGCCGCGGCTTCGAGCTTTTCGTCTATCCAGCCGATGATGCCCTTCACGTACTCCCAGAGGCTCGCAAATGCCGCCCTTACGCCGTCGATTCTTCCGGTAATCAGATCGGCGAATATTTCGCCCAGTTTCATGAGCGCCTTGAATGGCAGGACAGCCACCTCGAAGAGACTGACGAATTTCTCCTTGATCCAGTCAAGGACGCCGGAGACGATTTCGCCGAAAGCCTCCGCCGCCGGAATAACGTTTTGATCGAATAATTCGCCGATGGCCGCGAGAAATGTTTTGATGCCTTGCAGCGCCTTTTCGAGGGTGGGAAATTTTTTCGCCCACCGCCCGAGCATGGAATCGCCCCCCTGGAAGTAGGTGATGATGTCGTCGACGATGAGCGCGATGACGGCGACCGCCGCGCCGATGGCAAGAAATGGCGCAAGCCACATGAAGGTGGCCGCGACGGCCTTGATGACGGCAGGCAGGTACATGGTCGTAATCACCGCCGCCATGCCGATGAAGAAGGCCGCCACGAAGGGCTGATGCTCGCGCATGAAGCCGATGAACTTCTGCATGCCTTCCAGCATCGACTGGAACGCGGGCATGACCGCGCTGACGGTTTTTTGTTTGATGTCGTCGAAAAGCCGTTTGAGATCGCGCAGGGCAACGGCGAATTTTTTCGACTGTTCGATGTCGGCCTTGGTGGCGATGCCCAGTGCCTTTTCCTTCGCCATCAGTTCGTCGATGCCTTTTTTGCCCTTGGCAAGCAGGTCTATGGTGGCCTGGTCGATGCCCAGATGCCGCCCATACATGCGGCGCTGTGTGTCCGACATGCGATGCATGCTCTGCGCGATACGGTTGATGGCCGCCTCGGGGTCGCGGGTCATCGTGCGCAGGCGCTGGAACAGGCCCGTGAAGGCTTCGCCGCTCGAGCCGACCGACTCGAAGGCCCCCTTCCACTGCTGGAAGCGTTCGACGTTCATGCCGATGGCGCGCGCCTGCCGGTCGAGTTCGACGTTTTGCGCGGCGACCTCTTCGGTGACGGCCTTGAAGCTGGAGATGGCCGCCGTGCCGATGTAGAGGCGTGCAAGGTTCGACAGGAAGTCCTTGATGCTGCTGCCGAGTTGTATCGCCCGGCGGTCGACGTCAGAGAGGGCCTTCCCGGCCTCTTGCGATTGCCGCGTCGCATCTTTCAGGGCCGCCTTGAGCTTTCGCGCGTCCGCCTCGAAGAGATAGTAGAAGATGTCAATGATGGCCATTTTTGCGTTGTGCCAGTTGGATGGCAAGCTGTTCGTTGTAACGATTGGTCATGACGATTTCCCACATGTCAAGGGCTTCCTCGAGCGTGTAGTAAAACCCGTCCGCGCCGTTCAGTTCCCGGAGGCTGGCGAGTCGTTCCCCGACGAGGACGGCAACGAGGCCGCAAACATTGGGGTAAGCTTCGTAATGGCCGTCTGGAGAAAGTTTTCCAATAAATCGAACAGCTTGCCGTTCTGAAAAAAACTGACGTTGTACTCCGCCATGGCCTTCTGGATGCGGGCGAGCGCCTCCCAGTCCGGCACGTGGTTGTCGATGAGGGCGCGTGTGCCGAGCCGGATGCGACGACCATCGGGGGTGATGGCTTCGATGTAGCCGAAAAGCTCCAGCATCAGTTTTTCGAGTTCGCCGTAGTTGCCGATCTTGGGAGAGGCCATGATCGGATACTGCGTGACGAGCTTCATCCCGGCCATGGCGGGCAGTTTGGAGATGACGTAGATGCGGATGCTGCCATCCTGGCAGACGATCTCAATCTCTTTCGGGTCTCGTAGTTCGGCCATGGCGGTTAGCTCCTGGAATTGGATTCAAAGACGAAGGCATATGTCTTGGATTTGAGTCGTCCAGCGCTGGCGGCGGAATTGACCGGAATGCCGTCTGTGATCGCGCCCGATTGCAGGCTGATGATGCGCCCGTCGGGGTAGCGCGCGGTGATGTCGATCATATCCCGCGAGAATGCCGCGCCGCGATTGACGCGGTTGTTCTCGAAGAGGATTTCGAGGTTTCGGTCGTCGTCCGAGCCGGGAATGACAGAAAGGGTGATGGTGGTCGGCGTGGCGACCGACCAGACAACCATGTCGCCGTTGAGGCCCATGCCCTTGTCCATGATCTGGATGGAGGGCGAATCGAACGGGTCGGCATCGTCGGCAAACTGCGTGATCTGGATGCCCGATGGAAAGGTGTTGCTGGCGGTGAGCGTGAGTTCCAGGCCGAAGCCGGAAATATCGACGGACATTGTGTTCTCCTGTGTCAGATGAGTTCGTGCGAGCCTTCCACGCAGCGGATGACGTCATCTTTTGCGTAGATGAGGATGTAGCCGGCGTAGTACTCGGTGCGCCCGTCCGTGGTGACCTCGGTACGGATCGCGCAGGAGAGCCAGTAGCCCTTGTTCTGCACCTGCTGCCAGGCGTCGGGGTCGCCCGTCTCTTCGGTGATGAACGCCTTCTGTGTGGGCAACAGGGTTCTGCCGACGGAGATCGTGCCGTTGTAGAGCGCGGTGTCGATGACGGGCAGCAGGGTGTTGATGATCTTCGCACGTCCCCGGTCGTTGGCGGAGACTTTCTGGAGCGAGAGCAGCAGGCTCATGATCTGGCTGCCCGCAAGGTCTTTGAGCCACGCTTCATTGGCGTAGGTGTTCATGTCCACGGGGGCGGTGCTGCCGCCCATGAGGAGGCCGCGCTGGTAGAAGGCGAGGTACTGCCCGGTGGTCTGCGTGACGCCGTTATAGTTGCAGCGCACGGCATCGAACGCGGCGGCATTCGATGTCTTGTCGACGCTGGCCGTGAGCGTGGGGAACTCCTGGAACATGTAGTTGCAGGTCGAATTGCGCCGGTCGTAGTCCGTGGCGGCCAGGATGACCATTGGGGCCATTTCGGCAAAATCGTCCTCGGCGCGAAGCGTGATCGCCGTGCCGGAATAGCCGGAGAGGGCGGCGTACTGGGCCTGCGCCCCGGCGAGCGAGTCGACAGGGGCGCAGTACATGTATTTGACATTCTGCGCGTGGTTCCATGCCGCGACGGCGGCGATGTCCGCATCGGAGAGGGCTGCCTGAAAGAGGAATGAGCCAAAGTTGTTGGTGATTTCGGCAGCCGCGGCCACGGTGTCCGCCGGGCTTCGGGCGTCCGCGCCGGAGATGAATATCGCGCCGGTCGAGCGCGTCCATTCGAGTTTTTCGGCCAGCGTGTTGTCGTCGATGCTGATGTGGGTGAGGCCGGTGGTGCCGCTGACCGTGAGGATGAAGCGGCGCGAGGCGGCATCGAAGCTGACGCTCGCGCCGGAGAGCGCGTCGTCTGCTGCCGCGATGGCCGTGGTCAGTAAAGAGGCCACATCCGTGAGCGAGGCGGCTTCCGAGAGGTCGATATACCCCGTGCTGTAGGTCGCGCCCGCGAGGGTGATGCCGATCCCGTCGCCGTTACCGAGATAGTCGTTGAGGTGCTTGGCCGATGTGCCGCCAAACACCGCCGGGGCAATGGCAGTGTCCGAATAGCGGGCAAAGGAGAGCTTTTTGGCGCGCGTGGCCTGCTTGGAGACCCAGGCGAAGTAGAACTGTGCCCGAAGGGTTTCTTCGCTGTCCGCACCGAAGAAGGCCCGGATGTCGTCCAGGCTGGTGAATTCCAGCACTTCGTCGGGGGACACGAGCGCGGAGGCGGTGAAGATGCGCCCGATCAGTTCGCGCTGGCGAACGCCCCGGTTGCCCACCACGCCGGAGGTGATGCTTACATATTTCTCGAATGCAATAGCCATTGTCGGCTCCTTTGTCGGTTAAATGCCATGAATGCCGCTGCGCCAGCCGGTGAGCGGGTAAATGTTTTCGGTGTGCGTATCCTCGTGCGCGAAGATCGCGTCGAACGAGGTCTCGAACTCGAAGCGGTCGCGGTCGTTTTCGACCGGCTGGTTGCGAATGTCCTGTATGCGCAGCACCTGCACGCCCGCCTTTCCGGCACGTTCGATGAAGGCGGGCGATTGCAGGACGGCCGAGGCAGCACGAGCCACGTCCGCCGCAGTGTCTTCGTCGCTCGCCGGGTCGCGCTCGGCGGCGAGCACGGTGAACTGGAGGGTGGTTTCGATGAGTTGGGTTTCCCGGCGCACCATTTCTCCGGTATCGGTGTCCCAAACTTCCCGCACGGCGCGCGAGCCGTACCGGCGGTCTGTGATCTTGTGCAGGTAGATGCACGTTTCGTTGGCGCGGCCCTGTTGGCGCGGCTGCCAGTTCTGGCGCACGGCGACATTGCCCAGGCCACGGCCCGGCAAGAGTTCCAGCAGCGCGGCGCGTACGAAAATAATGAGGGCGTTGTCACGCATGGCCGCCTGCCCGCCCGACCAGCACACAGACGACTTCCTTCCAGCCATCCTGTGCGAACCACGACGTGGCATGCTGGCACTGGTAGCGCGCGCCGCCGTATTCGATGATGTCGCCCGAGATGTCGCGCCCGATGCCGAGCACATCGGCGGGCACCCACCAGGTGACGTATTCGCGGTGCTGGTCGATGCCCGCTTCCGCATACCGCTCGCCCCCGAGCGGCTGCACGCTGCCCGTGTTGATGACGACCGGCGCGGCGTATTCGGCCACGTCGCGCCCGGTCTCCGAGGTGATGCGCCCGGTGTTGCGGTAGTACGTCACCGCCTGTGCTCCGACGATCCGCATCGCCACGCCCAGCAGGTTGAGGCCCGGAATCATTTTCGCGTTACCGAGGCCACAAGGGTGTTGAACAGCGTCATCGTGTCACGAAGCACGGACGTGGCGGTGTTCGGGGGCGGGTTCTTGCGCCGCCGACGGTGATGGATGACGTCCGCGTCCTCCGGATGGCTGCCCATGGCGGCAAGCTGCTTGTGGATGTCCCCGCGCACGACTTCGCCCAGGAGGGTGTAGGCCATTTCGATGCTGCCGTGCCCGCCTGCCGCCGCAGTAATGGCCTGGGTGAAAGCCCGGCTCCACTTCTGCCGGTTGTCTTGCGCGGTCGGGCGCATGAAGGGGCGGGGCGGAATGCCTTTCGAGGCCGCGCCGTGCTCGTGGATGGAGGCCACGTAAGCGACCGGCGTTTGCGCCTTTGCCCACGGGTAGGTTGAGGATTCAAACCATCCGACACGCAGCCGCAGCTTGCCCATTTCATCGGCAAGCGCAGCCAATGCGCGGCTTCCCGCGTCGTTGTGCGTCACCTTCATGCGATCACCAGAAAACGCCGCCCGTCTTTCTGAACGCAGAACGCTCGGGCAGGCCGCCCACAGACCACGCACCCGCCGCCTTGAGCGCGAGCCAGGCCCAGAGTTGCTGGCCGTAGGGCGTTCCGGCCAGCCACGCTTGCCAGGCAGTGCGCACGGTAGGCACTTGCATGCCGACGGAGACCGACCCCACCGATGCGTTGGTGGGCGCGCCAAAGGTCGTGGCACCCGCTGCGACATTGAGCGATTGAGCGATGAAATGCGCCGCCAGCAGGTAGTACGACTCGCCACCATCATCGATGCAGGCCGGAACCTTCAGCCAGTGCCGCGCCCGCTCCAGCGCGGCCATGACGACATCATTCCCGGCATTGCCCTTGAGTTCCGGGAAGCGCGTCATGAACGCGTACAGGCTCAGGCCGGTATCGTCATCGCAGTTCATTTTTCCCGCTTGTTGCGATGCACGGTCTGTGTGCCGCCCTGGCCGTCCCTGACCTCGACTTTTTCAATGTCGTCGGGGGTGTCCGGCGAGGACGGGTCGCGCTGTTCAAGTGACGCAAGGGTGCGTTCTTCATATTGATTCCGGTTTTCGATGAGGACGAAGCCGTTTTTCGCGTGGATTTTGAAAACGGGGTGCTGGCGCAGGAATTCCGCGTCTTCCTCCGACACCTCGGTGACGGCTCCCCGCGGGGTGATGAGTTGCTTCGTTGCCAGATTCGCACCGCCATTGATGCGCACGGCTTTCCGGATGCGGGGAATGTCGTTATTCCCCTTCCCCCATCCGGCGTACTCCTGCGGCGCGGTCAGCGTTGAATAGACGTAAGGCATGGTTCATACCCCCGAGAAGCGGCGCACCGCGTAGGGGCGTTTCAACATCACGCCCGCCGTGGCGTTGGCGAAATCTTCGGTGTAGCCCTTCACGCCCCGCTCGACACCCAGGGAGATGAACTTGACCGGAACGAATTGCTCGAAGGTGCGCCCGTTGTCTGTGGATGTGCCGTCGTTGACGCTTTCCGCGTAGACGTAGACCGCCGTCGCGCCACCGTTGGCGTCATCGAGGTCCGGGGCGGAGAGGATGCGGACGTTCGGGTAGGTCTTGCCGAGCCAATCGCGAACCGACACGCCGAAGTCGGACGTCACGGACAGGAAGTCCACGGCGCTCTCCGGCAGCGCGATGGTGATGTTCGCCGCTTGCGGGTCGATGACGCCACGGGAACCCGCGCGCAGGCTGGCGAGCCACGCCCGTATGTCCGCCGTGATCTCCAGGAAGGTCTTGGTCGACCAGGCTGTGTCTTGCGCCGCGCCCTCGGCGACCGAAACGTAGGCCGGAAGGTTCGGATCGTTCAGAAAGCCGAAGGTGCGGTTCTGGCCGTTGTTGAAGCCGTAGAAGCCGATGCGGTTGCGCTGGATTTCGAGCGCCACGGTAGCCGATGCCCGTTTTTCGTTGGCAGCGGACAGGCGGATGCGTCCGGTGCGATCCTCTTCGAGCCTGCCGACCTGAAAGCCCAGTTCGTGGCGAACGATGGTGCGGCGCTCGAATTCCACGTTGAACGAGGTCAGTGGAACATTTCCGCCGTCCGAGTACAGCGCCGACTCGCCCAGGCGCTCCAGCGTGCCCTGTACGATCTCTTCATCCTCGAAGGAACCGATGGTGGTCACGCCGATGAGTTCGTCGATTTTCCGGGGGGCTGTCACCATGGCAACGAAACCGGGCAGCCAGGATTGCAGGAACTGCACCGGGGTAGCGATTGCGGGTGAGGTGAGGCCCGGCAGTGGCGACGGGTTGATGCCGACATCGTTGGAATCCATGGCGGCACGGGCCATGTCGCGTACCCGACCCTGCTGCAGGACGATGCCGATGCGGGACAGTGCGCCATAGTCGGCGATGTCCTCGCGGGCGGAAAGTCGCAAAGGACGTTGCTGGCGCGGGCCGACGTGACTGTGAATTGGCGAATTTTTCATGTCTTACTCCTGGGTGATGTTGTAGACCGTGCTGCCCTTGGACAGCCAGATGACGGCCAGGCCGCCGTCTGTCTGCGCCTGCCGGTAGCGGGAGACCTTCGCGCCGGGGACGGGGTTGTAGCCTTGCGCGGGGGCGGTGCCGAGCAGCATCGCCGCAGGAAATCAAAAACAGCATGTTGTAGCCTTGCGCGGGGGCGGTGCCGGGCGCAACCGCCGTCAAGGAGCCATCGGAGATGCGGTAATGCACGTCATCGCCCTGGTTGGCGGCGGCGGCGAGTTGAACGATGATCTCGCCTTCGGTGACGAATTCGCCCACTTCGCCGTTCCTGAGCGTGAGGGTTGGGCTGAGGGTGCCGCCCTGCGCCGTGCCGCCCGAGGCATGCGTCTTGGGTCGGGCAAGGATGCCGCCTTCCGCGCCATTGCCCCCGGCGGCGAAGGCTCCGTTGTTGGCGCTGCGGGTGAAGTAGCGCCCGACGACGTTCTCGTCGGCGCTACTTGAGCCGAGCACGCCGGAGATAGCGCGCGTCGGGCCGTCGAAGGCCAGTTCGCCGGGAACGCCGAAGCCCTGGTCGTATTGGATGTCTGTCTGGAAACTCATTGCTGTTCTCCGTTGAGGTATTGGGTCAGGGCGGATGGCTTGTCACGCCCATCCATCGCCGTGGAAACCGGGCGCGGTGGTCGTTTGGCGGCGAGGTAGCCTTGCAGCGCGGGCAATTCCTGCCCCTTGCCCGCCTTGATGCGCAGTTTTCCAGCACCGTAGCGCGCCACCTCGTCGATGGTCATGTCGCGGTGGTCGAACACGCCGATGTGGGGCTTGAGCGCCTCGGCCAGCCGGTCGCGCACGGCAAGGTGCCGCATGGTTCGGCGCAGGAGATCATCGCCGGGCAAGTCTTTGGCGTCCTGCGCGCCCTGGGAGGGCTTTTCCTCTTCCGACACGGGATCGTCTTTGTCCTCGGCCTCTTCTTCGGCGGTCGGGTCGGGATCGTCCTCGCTGGCCGCCGCGATCACTTCCTCCGCCGCTGCGACCTCGCTTTCTTCCGGCCCCGCGCCTTCCTCCGACGCGAGGGGAGATTCGCCGCCCCCGACCAGGCTGGACTGGATGCCCTGCAAGGCCTCGATCAGCTGCTTCGCCGCGCCGATGGCGCTTTGCAGCAACTCGTTCGGATCGGGCGCGTCTTTCGTCCCTGTATCGGGGTTTTCGTTTTCATCACTCATGGTTTTTGCTCCTTTGGGTTGAGAATCCAACACGGCGACATCCGGCCCCATACGGCCCCGGTCGACCAGTGAAAGGTGGTTGAAACGGATGGTGGCCTGACGCCACTGGTAAGGCTTGCCCTCCCATGTGCCGTCCTCGCGCACCCACTGGCAGGCATAGCCCATCGACAGTTCCGTTTTGCCGCTGGAGATGTCATCGGCCAGCGATTGCGAGAACACCTTGATGTTTCCGTAGAGCACGCCATCGCGGTAATACGTGTCCTCGCCCGTGACGCCCTCTACGCCCTTTTCTTCGGCGGGGATGCGGCCATCCTCTTGCGCACCCAGCAGGGTGTCCGGGTGGTCATTCGTCCACGGCAGCAGGCGGGCGGAGGCGACCGTCTCCGGGTCGGAGAGTTCAGCCTCGGCGCGCAGCACGCCATAGACGGTACCCGGCTCGGCTTCGCCGCCGATGCTGGAGCCGTCGTACTCGAAGACGCCCACTTTCGAGAGCGGGTTGTCCTTGATCTCGATCCAGCCGTTGGTGTCTGGGATGCGATGAGTCATGGTTCAGGTTTCAGGTTTCAGTCATGAAAAAGCCGCTCGCGGCGGCTCTGAATGGGCGGCTTCAGTCCTGGAATTCCAGGACGGGAATCATTTTGCATCGACAATTTATCAACTGACCGGGAAAGCCCCTGATCTCCGGCGTCTTGCCCTTGGCTTCCTGAATCACGGGCGGGTCGTCCATACTGAAAACCTGCCCGGACAGTTGCACATGCAAGGGGCGCGGCTCGGAGCCGCCGCCCGAGTGCAGCCACTCGAACCTCTTCACCCCGGCGGCGCGCATCTGCTCGCGGCTGATGTCGGAGAACACCTTCGTCGTCTGGTCGCGCGCCGTGTTATAGGCCCAGTTTTTTATCGTGATGTTGTGCCGCTGTACTTCGTCCTGTAGCGTCGTGTAGAGCGCGCCCGTACCCGCCTGGCTGCTGATCGAGCGCATCAGCGCGCCCTCCACCTGGTCGAGGTACTTTTGCGGGATACGCCGGATCAAATGCGCGGTCTGTGTGGCGCTTGCCTTGACGATCTCGTTCAATGCACCACTTTGCAGCGCCGTCAGCGGGATGCGGGTGTCGGTCGCCTTGCGGATCGACGCCTGTACCGACAGCCGCGCGCTTCGGAACATGTTGCCGACCATGCGCGCGGCCATTTTCTGGACCACACGGGCAAACTGGTTGTTCATGCGATCGCGTAGCCGCGCCATGAGGATGCGCGACTGGCTGGCGATGCTGCCGGTGGTCTGGCGCAACGTCCGGCGCTGGCCGGGCGCGTCCATCGCCCCGGCTGCCGGGGACTGGGCCAGCGCCATCACTTCGCGGGTCACTTGCGCGGTCATGCGTTCGGTCATCGCGACGATGGTCTTCCGGAAGCGGATTTCCTCGGCGGCGGAGGGCACCAGGGGCTTTCCGCGAAGGGTCTGCGGCTTCCAGTGCCCGGCCCATTCGGCCTTTTTTTTGGAGAGGCGAATTTTTGTCATGTTGGCGGCTCATCCTTGCATCGGATTTCTTTTTCGAGATTCTCGCGCGGGTCATGCTGGGCTATAATCACTGCATCCCTTGCAGTCGTTTCGGACGTGTTAGGCTAGGTTGCAACTGCAACATCAGTCATGTGAGGGTCTACCGCCCATCGGCTTTACCGCCCTTGGGCGGTTTATTTTTGTACATCGTCTTTGTGGCAAGCTGTTTTCTTTTTGTCCTGACTTCTTCTACGTAGAAAACTGTCCCATCAGGCATTTTTTTCCTGAACCAGCCCAAAGGCCGCGCCCATCTCTTCGAGTGCTTCGGCCATGTCGGCCAGTTCGGCTTCGGGGTCTTTCAGGTTGGCGTAGCCGCTGTCCTCGTCGGCAGTCAGCCGCTGCCGGATTTCCGCCGCCTCGATCACCCCCGCATCGGCCAGCATCACGTCGGTCTCCGCATTCATCTTGCGGATTTCCGCCTGTTCCCTGGCCGTGGGGGAATCCGTCGGGTTCCATGCGATGGTGATGTTGCCCACCTCGCCGTGTTCCTGCCCGATCTCCGAGAGCATCAAGAGGCGGTAGTGGTGCTCAAGAAACGGCGTCGCATAAACTTCCTGGATGCTCTCCAACGTTTCGTGATAGCTCTTGGCATCGTACTCGCCCGTGGCGTTGAACCCCTTGGGCGTCGTGCCCAAAAGCTTCGTTGCCGGAACGTCGGCGGCGGCGGCCACAAGCTGGTACTGACTCATCATCACTTCGTCGAAATCTGTCAGCGTCGTGTCGAACTGCTTGATGTCCTCGCTTTCCTTGTCGGCCACCTTGATCGCGTGGTTGTCGCGGAACGCCACCCAGGTCATTAGCCTTTGCTCGAACGCCTCCCGATTTGCAAGCGCCCGCTCCGCGTCGGTCAGATAGACCGTCGTGCGCTTGTTCATCGCCAGCGCCGGGGCTTCGTTGGCGGTACGCTCGGCGGCGTAGACGCGCTCCAGTATCTTTTGCGGAATGGGCACGCCGCCGTAGAAATACGAGGGCTTGAGAATGTCGGCCACTTCGTCCTGACGAAATATCGCCAGATGCGAACGATGATAGAGCCTGCCGCCGATCATCCACCATTCCGGTTCGTAGAAATGCGGGTCGGCAGGGTCGCCCGATGACGCCTGACTCATCTGTGGCGCGCACCAGTACGGTTCGACAATGGAGATGCCCCGGTAGCTGCCCGGCTTGACCGCATCCGGATTGAAGGGGTGGCGGTAGTAATCCGGGTCGTCGTGCTCGACGCGGAACACCGCAATCGCCATGCCGAACACGCGGCCCGCGCGCAGGAACTGAAAAAGCCGTTTCCTGAGGTTGTGCGCCTTGTCCGCGTTCAGGACGGCCTTCGCGATGGCGGGGTCGATGCCCGAGCCGTCCGAAGCCACGATGCGGTGACCGTTGCGGATGGCGTCCTCGGCGGGCCGTGAGCAGGCTTTGTTGATGAGCCAGTTCTGCGCCAGCATAGCGCAAAGCTGATGCCCGATAAAGCCCTGATTCGCGTACCAGCCCGCCAGCGCGTTGTTGATGCCGCCGTTGCCATTGCCACGGTAGGCGCGCTTGAAATGGCCGCTGCCGCTGTCGCCGATGTCGCCGATGTCATCCATCGCCCCCCTTTCGGTCGGCATCGGTGCGCGGCTGGCGAGATCGTCCAGATACCCGTCCAGATCGAAGCCGGGCGCGCGCGTGTCGTCCAGGCGATGCGTGCTGGCCCATCGAAAGGGGTCGGTTGCGCGCGGCTGAACCGGCGCGGGCACATCCTTGCCGCCCTTGTGCCTGCCGCGCAGAAATCCGAAAAAACTCATGCCAGAAAACCCCGTCCCTTGCTGATTAATTCACCGAAGCCGCGCGATAGCGCATCCACCTGGTCGTCGTGCTTGCCGTTCGGGAAAAGCCGCATCTCGTCGAGCAGCACATCGTTCCACGGGCCGCGCAGCATCAGCACGTTGCCGACATTGACCTGCGCGGCCAGCGGCTGCGCTCGGGTCACCTTGTCCCCGCTCTCGGGCGAAGTCCGCACGCGAAAGCCGGAAAGCTGCCGCGTGAGATAAAGCACCTGCGTTTTACCCGCCTGGCCGGGGTCTTGCGGCAGCCCCACCAGCACGCCGTGCCCGTCGCGCTGTGCGGTGTTGACGATGGCGGCGTCGCGCTCATCAGGGCCGCGATGCAGGCGCACCATATCGGCAATCACGTAGCGCCCGTCAGCCAGTCGCCCAATCTTGACGCCCGCCGTGTAGTCGCCGTCGATGCTTGAGGCCAAGTCCCAGGCTCGCACCCACTTCTCCACGCCCGCCGGAACGGCCTCCACCGTCACGATGGCTTCCGGCCTGAAAAGTTCGCCTTCTTCGATGCACGGTCGCTGCTGGTAGAGCGCCTCCCAGTGCGAAGGCAGCATCACCGCGCGGCGCTCTTCGAGGAATTCCAGGCTCTTCAGTGCCGGAAAGAGCGCCTCGCCCCTCTTCCGGTGCGGCTCGTCTTCCGTGGCGATGGCCGGGTAGCTCACCACCTTCACATCGGGCATGTGCTCGATCAGCCGCCCGATGGGATCATCCACGTGCCAGCGCGTGAGGATGCACAGCATCCCCGCCTTCTCGGAGAAGCGCGTGAAAAAGTCGTTCAGGAACCAGTCCCATGTCTTGTCGCGGATGGTCTGACTGCTCGCCTCCTCGCGGCCCTTGATCGGGTCGTCGATCACGCCCACGTCGAGCGACTCGCCCGTGATCGCACCGCCCACGGTCGTGTTCCGGAAATATCCCTCGCGGCCCGAAAATTCAATGATTTCCCGGTTGCGCAAGGTCTGCGACGAGATGGTCACGGCGTTCGATGTGTTAATCCGCGTCTGCGGAAAGCAGCGTTTGTACAGATCGCTGTCGAAAATCCGTTGCAAGCGCAGGTTGGCCCGGATGCCGAGCCGCTCCGAGAACGAGGCGTAGATCATGCGCACGTCCGGATTCTGCCCCGCCAGCCAGGCGAGGAAATCGACGATCTGCTCTGATTTTCCGTGCTGCGGCGGAGACTGAATCACCAGCTTGGGACGCTTGCCGTCAATCAGATCGCGGTGAAACTGCAACAGGTGTCCGGCGATCTCGCGCTGCCACCAGCCTTTTTTGAGGTCGGGATGCAGCAGTTGCCGGAACGCCCAGAAGCTTTTGCGTGCCTGTTCGGTAGCCCGCGCTTCGAGCAGATCGGCGCTATTCCTCCAGAACGTCGGTCGGCAGGCCGCGTCGCCTGAGTTCTTCAATCAGCGCATCTCCTTCGAGTTCCCGCGAGGTCACGGTAACGGGCGCGTCCAGCCCGCGAATGCCCCGGATGCTTTCCATGGCCTCATTGGTGGCGTTGGCGATGATCCGGATTTCTTTCGGGTCTGTGACGGCCTGCAAGGCGGCCTCCAGCCTTACCAGGCACTGCCGCTGGATGCGCAGCGCGCGGTTCATGTCATCGATGTCGGCGGCGGCGGCGTCTTCGATATTACGAATTACGTCGTTCGTAATCTGGCTCGTGACCCCGGCCATGGCGGCGGCGACGATCTGGCGCTTCGTGCCCGCCGGGTCGCGGCTCCATCCGTTTTTTTTGGCCCGCGCCCGGATGGTACCCTCGGCGATGCCATGTTTATTCGCAATGGCGTTGACGGAATCAATCCCTGCGAGGTATTCGCCCTCAATGGCGGCCCAATCGACGTTTTTTCTTTCGTTTGACATGATGACAGGCAACAAAAAAGCGCGTTGGCCTTCGCCTTCGCGCTTCGTGTTTTCCCAGCTTTCCCTAGACGCTGTCGTCACGAGATATATGTTATTCTATAGGGGTTAGAATTTTTGGAGTCTCTCATGTCTTGCGAACAACATCGGCACGATATTTCAGATCACGTGTGGTCACTTTTAGAC
>JAISNX010000096.1 GCA_031276015.1 Azoarcus sp. | reverse complement strand
CCTTGGCAAGTTGGCGCAGGAACTGCGCGGCCTGCATTTTTCCGGCTTTTTCATGCAATTCGACATAAGCGAACTTGCTGGTGCGCTCAATTGCCACAAACAGATAGAGCCGACCTTGTGCGGTTTGTACTTCGGCGATATCGATGTGGAAATAGCCGATAGGGTAGCGCTTGAATTTCTTCCTGACGGGCTTGTTGGCCTCCCACTCGGGCAAGCGCGAAATCCCATGTCCGTTGCAGGCAGCGGTGCAATGAAGAGCGGCTCAAGTGCGGAATCGTCGGCCGGAGCGCATATAAACAATCATCGAGTGCCAGCAGGCTGTGCCGCCGAAAGGCCACGATGATCGCCTCCTCATCGGCTGAGAGCACACTTGAATGTGGCTGTTTGGGGCCAGCGGGTAAATCACTGACCGATTGGCGCTTTCGCCATTTGGCCACGGTCACGGTCTTCGGGTTGATACAAAAGCGTGCCGCCAAGGCTCTTATGCTCTCTTGACTATGTTGTATCGCTCGGCGCACCGCCTGAAGTCGTTGCGGCACCGCCGTGTAAAACTTGTCCCATAAAGCATCATTCCAGGTAGTGGGTAAAATAGTACCAGAAAATGATGGGGCTAAATATCAAGAACTTGGCGACGGCATTGAAAGTTTGGCATCTTCGCGCCAGAACGGCGACATGTCCAGTCTCCGCCCCATTGTCATGACAATGTGCGCCGTTCGGCCAGTGCCTGGGCGATGGTGCCGATGTCGACGTGTTCGAGTTCGCCGCCGACCGGCACGCCGCGCGAGAGGCGACTGACCGTCAGGCCGCGCGCGGTGAGCAGCGTGGCGAGGGTGGTGGCGGTGACTTCGCCTTCGTTGGTGAAGTTGGTGGCGAGGATGACTTCCCGCACCTGGCCGTCGTCGGCGCGGGCGAGCAGGCGATCCAGCCCCAGTTCGCGCGGGCCGATGCCGTCGAGCGGCGAGAGGCGGCCCATCAGTACGTAGTAAAGGCCGTCGTAGGATTGGGTCTGCTCGATCATCGCCAGGTCGGCGGGCGTTTCGACCACGCACAGGCGGCTCGCGTCGCGGCGGGGGTTGGCGCAGCGCGCGCAGATTTCTTCTTCGGAAAAGGTGTTGCAGCGCGCGCAGTGGCACAGCGTCGACAGCGCACGCTCCACGGCCCGCGCCAAGCGCGCCGCATTTTTGCGGTCGTGTTGCAACAAGTGGTGCGCCATGCGCTGCGCCGAGCGCGGCCCCACGCCGGGCAGGCAGCGCAGGGCGGCAATCAGTTCGTCGAGACTGGAAGGCGCAGCCATCAGAACGGCATCTTGAGTCCCGGCGGCAGGTTGAGTCCGGCAGTGAAGCCGGACATTCTCTCCTGGGTGACGCTTTCCACCTTGTGCACCGCGCTGTTGACCGCCGCCGCCACCAGGTCTTCGAGCATTTCGCGGTCGTCCATGACCGAGGGGTCGATGCTGACCCGGCGCACTTCGTATTTGCCGGTCATGACGACCTTGACCATGCCCGCGCCGGATTCGCCCTCGATTTCGAGCGCCGCGATCTGGTCCTGCATTTTTTTCATGTTTTCCTGCATCTGCTGGGCCTGCTTCATCAGGCCGGCTATTCCGCCTTTCATCATTCGATGGCTCCGTGGTGGGTGAAGGGTGGCTGTAACTGTACGGGGGTTATCGCAGTCTGACCGTGTTTTCGCCCAGGCTGGCGTCGAAACGTTCGATCAAGCCGAGTACGAAGGGGTCGCGTTCGAGCGCCGCCACGGCTTGGGCCTGGCGTTCGCGGCGGTCGAGTTCGTCGCGCTGTGCGGGCGTTTGTCCGGCAATGACGCCGATTTCGATGTGCAATGTCACCGGACGGTCAAGGGCACGGGCCAGCTCGCTTTCGATGCGCGCGGGTAGCGCGCGGTTGATTTCGAGCAGGTGGCGATAGATGTCCGAGAGGCGCAGCCGCAGTTTGTCGTCCGCGCAGTCGATCCATTCGCAGTGTTGCGCCAGTTCGCGCGCCAGCCCGGAGAGTCCGAGCGCCTGCACGGTTCCGCGCCAGTCGCCGCGCGCAAAAGCCGCCGCGACCGTGGTTTCGCCGTCGGCGGGGTCGCTTTGGGCGATGGGTTCCTGCGGCAAGGGGGGGGCTACGTCCTCGTCTCTTTCCCGATCGCCGCGCGGGCTGACCAGATCGGGAAGCTGGATCGCGGCTTCGGGCGGCAGGCTTTCCCACGGCGGTACGTCGGCAGCAGGCTTCGGCCTGGGCGCAGCGGCGGGCGTCTGCGCCGGGGCGACGGCGGGAATCGGTGCCGCCTTTTTTTCCGCCATGGGCGGAACGGACGGAACAGGCGGTTTCCGGACTGCGCCGTCCGGGCCGCCGCCCACCGGCGGCGCGCCGGGCGAGGGTTGTTCGGGGCGGAAGGCCAGGAGACGCAACAGGCTCATGGTGAAGCCGGTATATTCGTCGGGCGCGAGCGCCAGTTCGTCGCGTCCGCGAATGGCGATCTGGTAGGCGAGTTGCAGGTATTCGGCGTCGAGCCGCCCGGCATGGACGGCAAGTTGCGCGCGCTCGCCTTCGTCGGCCACGGCGGTGGGGGCAAACTGCACCAGCGCGACCCGCGCCAGCAGCGTTGCCAAGGCTTGCAAGGCGGCGTCGAACGACAGGCTGCGCGCTTCCA
The DNA here is from genome assembly GCA_031276015.1 of Azoarcus sp. Classification (GTDB taxonomy): domain Bacteria; phylum Pseudomonadota; class Gammaproteobacteria; order Burkholderiales; family Rhodocyclaceae; genus WRNU01. The sequence goes on along the minus strand of JAISNX010000096.1, from coordinate 4,584 downwards.
TGCCGTCGGCCACGGCGATCAGGGCGTCGGCGTCGCCCGCGGCCAGCGCGTCGAGAATCGCGTAAAGGTGATCGTCGCCCACGGTGCCGAGCATGAGCGTGACCTGCTCTTCGTGCACCTGGCCCGCGCCATGGGCGATGGCCTGGTCGAGCAAGGAGAGCGCATCCCGCATCGAGCCATTGGCGGCATGCGCGAGGTGGCGCAGCGCGCCCGGCTCGAACGGGATTGCCTCGGCTTCGAGAATGCGCGCGAGGTGCCCGGTGATCTGCCCCGGCGGCATCTGCTTGAGGTTGAATTGCAGGCAGCGCGACAGCACCGTGACCGGAATCTTCTGCGGATCGGTGGTGGCGAGGATGAACTTGACATGCTCGGGCGGCTCTTCCAGCGTTTTCAGCATGGCGTTGAAGGCGTGTCCGGTGAGCATGTGTACTTCGTCGATCATGTAGACCTTGTAGCGCCCCGCCACGGGCGCGTATACGGCGCGGTCGAGCAAGGCCGCCATGTCGTCGACGCCGCGGTTGGAAGCGGCATCCATTTCGACATAATCGGGGAAGCGGTCGGCGTCGATGGCGCGGCAGGCATCGCATTGCCCGCAGGGCGTGGCGCTCACGCCGGTTTCACAGTTGAGCGCCTTGGCGAGAATGCGCGAAATCGTGGTCTTGCCCACGCCGCGCGTGCCGGTAAAGAGCCAGGCATGGTGCAAGCGCCCGGTGGCGAGCGCATGGGAGAGCGCGCGGACGACGTGCTCCTGCCCGACCAGCGTCTCGAAGGATTTGGGCCGCCACTTGCGCGCCAGTACCTGATAAGTCATGGGGGGCGATTCTACCGTGTGCGCAAGGCAAAAGGTCAGTGTCTTACTGTTGCCCGTCTCGGCGCACGAGGAAGGGCAGGTTTGCCGTGGCCGCCTTGCCGCTGGCGTCGCGCACGGTGATGAACAGGCGGTATGCGCCGGGAGTTTCCGGCGCGCGGAAGCGCACGCTGGCGGCGTCGGCGGCGAGGATGTCGACGCCGACCGCCGCCGGTACCGGTTCGGCATCGCCGCCGCCGCGTAGCTGGCTGGCTTCCCGGCGCAGCAGCCAGTCGGTGACGAGTGCCTCGCCGCGCGCGTCGACCCCGGCGGAGACGATTTCCCCCGGCGCGAATTCGTCGGCGGCAATGCCGATGCCGAGGATGGTCGGCGCGGGCCGCGCGGGCGGACGGCCCCAGGCGGCGGCAAGCGCGTCGGTCATTTCGGTCAGGCTGCCGTCCGCGAGCAAAAGGCCGTGCCAGGTCGCGGTCTGTTCCTGTTTCGCGCCCCAGAGGAAGGGGAATATGGCGCGTATTTGGGGATCCTTGCGCAATTCGGCGAGGGTGCGGCGGAAGTAGGCGGCTTTTTCGCGGCTGGTGAGTTCGACCGGCGCGCCCCAGGGTTTGCGCCCCGCCTGCCATTGCCCGAGCGGGCCGAGTTCGGTGACGAGCACGGGTTTGGCGATGCCCACGGCACGCAGGCGTTCGCCGATGCCCGCGACCGCCCCGGCATAGAGGTTGATGCCGAGGAAGTCGATGTTGGCGCAGCAGGTGGCGAGCGGCTTCAGGCGTTCCAGGCCACCGTCGGCGACGGTCATCAGCGTGGGATGGATGGGGTCGAGCGCCTTGACCACGCCGCCCAGGCGGTCGACTTCGCGCCACGCGGGTAGCGGGTCGGGCATTTCGTGTTCGACTTCGTTGCCGATGCCCCAGGCCAGCAGCGCCGGATGTTTGTGGTGGCGGCGGACGAATTCGCGGATGCGCGCTTCCTGCGCGGCGACGGCTTTCGGGTCGTCGAGGCGAAAGCCGTGGCGCGGCAGGCCGACATGCAGCCCCATGACGACGCCCAGGCCGAGCCTGCGCGCTTCGTCGAGCACCCAGGCGTCTTTTTCGCCATAGACACGCACCGCTTTTGCGCCCGAGGCGGCAAGCTTTTCCAGCGCGGCACGGTCGCCCGAGAAGGTCGCGCCTTGCCAGGGTATGGCGGGGGAAGGTTCCGCCGCCACGGCAAGGGACGCCATCGTCAGCAGCGGCAGGGTGAGGAGCCGGAGCAGGTTGGGGCGAGACGGCATCGTCGGCATCCGCTTTGTCCGCGTGCTGTTTTATTTATCCGCCTTGACCGTGCCCGCTTCCAGTCTCTGTTCGAGCGCATCGGCGTCGAGATAACCACCGGCGCGCGAGCCGTCGGCAAAGAACAAGGTGGGCGTGCCGGTAATGCGCAGTTTTCGGCCTAGTTCCACGTTGCGCTCGATGACGGCGCTGTCGCACTTGGCGGTCGGCGGCGTTTTGTTTTCGACGACCCAATCCACCCAGGCGGCCGCCTTGTCCTTGGCGCACCATATGTGGCGCGACATGGATTCGGAGTCGGGAGAAAGAATCGGGTAGAGAAATGTGTAGATGGTCACATCCTTGACTTTCTGCAATTCCTGGCCCAGTTTTTTGCAAAAGCCGCAGTGCGGGTCTTCGAATGTCGCCAGTATCCGTTTGCCATTTCCATTGACACGTTTGACGGCCTGTTCCAGCGGCAGGGATTTGAAGTCGATGCTGGCAAGTTTTTCGAGGCGCGCGAGGGTGATGTTCCGGCGCGTTTTGGTGTCGATGATGCTGCCTTCCAGGAGAAAGCTCACCGCTTCGTCGGTGTAGTACAGGTCGCCATTGATGAGCAGGATTTCATAGAGTTTGCCCTGCGGGATGCGCGTCACCGATTCGACGATCGGTACGGGCGCATTGGCGAATGCCTCGAATTTCTTGCGCACGGCGGCTTCATCGGCGGAAGCGGCAGTTACGGCGAACGCCAGCAAGAGACCGGCCACGAACGGCAGGCGGGATAAAAAGGGAAAGGGCATGGCAATCTCCGGATTCGAGGGGTGGGGTGGTTTCAGGATGGAAAGGGTCAAACGGTGCCGTTCGCCGCGTAACGGGCAAGCAGCCTGGCCGCCACGGGCAGGCGGGCGGTGAGATTCAGCCCCGCGTTGCGCAGTTTGGCAATGAGCGGGTCGTGGCAGGCGAACAGGCGGGCGAGGCCGTCGGTCGTATATTGCAGCAGGAGGGGTTCTTCGGCCCGCGCCCGCGCGTAACGGCGCAGCAGGGCATAGTCGCCGATGTCCTCCCACGATCCGGTCGCGCCCAGCAGCCCGGCAAGCGCCCGGACATCCTGGAAGCCCAGGTTGATGCCATGGCCGGACAGGGGATGTATGGCATGCGCCGCGTCGCCGACCAGGGCCAGCCGTGGGGCCACGATGCTTTCCGCCCGCATGAAGCGCAGGGCGAATGCCGCGCGCGGGGTTTCGATGGCGAAATCGCCCAGCGCCTTGCCGCCCGCTTCCGCCGCCTGTTGGCAGAATTCGTCATCGGGCAGGGCCATCAAGGTGGCAGCGATGTCGTCCGGCGCAGACCATACCAGGGAAATGCGCTCTCCAGGCAAGGGCAGCCAGGCCAACACGCCATCGGCGCGAAACCATTGACGGGCGATTTTTTGGTGAGGGGTCGTGACGCGCAAATTGGCCACGATGGCTTGCTGGTCGTATAGGTGGCCGTGCGTGCCGATGCCCGCGGCCTGCCGCAGCCAGGAATCGCGCCCGTCCGCGCCGACGACCAGGGCTGCCGACAGGATGCGCCCGTCCTTCAAGATGATGTCCACCGAGTCGTCGCGGCGTGTGAATGCTTTCGGCATGGCAGGCGCGAATACGGTGACGTTGTGCTGGCGGGTGAGGCTTTCCCACAGTTCGCGCAGCAAGGGGGCGGATTCGCCGATCCAGGCCAGTTCGGCGCAGCCGCTGTCGCGGGCCTCGAAGTCGAGACGGCCACCGCCGTCGCCATGCACTTGCATGCGTTCGACCGCGCACAGGCGGTCATGGTCGAGCCGATCCCAGACGCCGAGGGTTTGCAGGAAGCGGGCGCTCGCCGGGGTATAGGCGTAGATGCGGGTGTCCCATCCCGCCGGTTTGACCGGCCCTGGGGCGGAAATGGCACTGTCGATCAGCGCCACCGCCAGACGACTGCCGCGCAGGGCCACCGCCAGCGTCGCACCGGCCAGCCCGCCACCGATGATGATCAAATCGAATTTTTCGTTCATTTAGAATGGTTTCCACGCGGCAGCAACGCGGTTCGCGCTGGAACCCGCCCGCGATGAGGTGAGGAAGTCTAACGGTTCAGAGGCTCCACGGATATGGGTCTGTTCGGCAAGCGGCATGAAAACGCACGACGCTGCCGCGATGGCGATGTATTGAACATCGCGGTTCGATGTTCGGAAACCTGATTATCGTCATTGCAAGCGTTGCGGTGCCGCCCGTGCGGCACATGGATTGCCGCGTCGCTGGCGCGCCTCGCAATAACGCCTGTTTAGAGCGTTTTCGGTTCGGATGATGACATACGTCATTGCGAGGCGCGAAGCGCCGCGGCAATCCATGTGACCGTGATTCCCGCAAAACCGCCCGCCAGTGCGGGTAGTTGCCGCCGTGTGGATTGCCGCGGGCCTTCGGCCCTCGCAATGACGGGGTGGGAGGCCAGGGAAGCAAAACCCCCGTCCTGAATCCGGCCATGCAATTTCTACGATGCCCCGGCAGATACGCACAGACA
>JAISNX010000049.1 GCA_031276015.1 Azoarcus sp. | reverse complement strand
TGTTCTATGCGTCCTTTGCCGCGCTGGGGCTGGACACCGTGCTGGAAGACGTGAGCAATCGGGGACAACTGGACATGACCGTCAAGTTCAACGGGCAGGTTTATCTCTTTGAATTCAAGGTCGTGGAAGATCAAGCCGAGGGCAGGGCGCTGGCGCAGATCAGGGAGAAGCAATACGCCGACAAATACCGCTCGCTGAATCAGCCCATCCACCTGGTCGGGATCGAATTCAGCAGACAAGCGCGCAATGTGGTGGGGTTCGAGGTGGGAAGCCCGGGCTGACCCCCCGGCGGATTGCGTCCGTGCCCGATCCGTCCTGCCATACCCGCGCTGGCGGCCTTCCCAAGAGAACCGCCGTCATTGCGAGGCCCGAAGGGCCGTGGCAATCCAGTAAGCCGCATGGATTGCCGCGTCGCTACGTTCCTCGCAATGACGGTGGTTGGGGTACGTTCGGTGGCAACCACCATCGTCATTGCGAGGGCCGCAGGCCCGTGGCAATCCACTGTGTGATCCGACATGGCGCGCTCCACCATGGATTGCCGCGTCGCGTCGCTCCTCGCAATGACGATCGGTTTGATATGAGCTTCATGAAGTCGATTTGCCCTAAAACCGATAATTCGCCCGCAGGCTGCCGGTAACGCCTTCGCGTTTGCCTGTGTAGGCTTGCAGGCCAATGTCCAGCGTCAGCGGATGCGCGGCGGGGGTGAGGGAGAAACCCGCTTCCACGATGCCCGTGTCGCCCTTCAGCTCGGGCGTATCGAGCTGATAGTCGTGAAGCTTGGCTTTCGCCTTGCTGCCGTATTCGTGTTCCCAGGCCGCGCCCAGCCAGAAGCTGCTGTTTTTGCTGAACTCATGGTTCCACCTCGTGCCCAGGCGGCTGCGATGCGAGTCGAGCGCCGGGAATTCCACCGGTTCGCCGGTGGAGAGTTTCACATTGTCCGCCTCCTGGCGGCTCCACAGATACTGGCCGTAGAGTTGCAGGCTGGCGCGTTCGCCGATCCGCCATTGATAACCCAGGCCGACGTGGGCGCTCGTGTAGCGGGATTCGCTGTCGTAGGCCGCGCGCTTGCCGAAAGCATCGACCAGGTCGTGGGTGACAAAATCGAGCTTCACATTGCCGAGGCGGGCGGAGGCTTCCACATGCCAGTGACCGTGCGCCGTCTCGTTGAATGCAAGGCGTGCGAGCAGACCGCCGCCGGTGTAATCCGCGTCGCCCTTGCCGTGAACGCTGGCGGCATTGGCAAAACTGTTGTAAGTGTCGTAATCGCCCCTGCCGTGTTCGACGAAGGCACCCAGAGTGAGTACGCCCGCAGAAAGCTGGACGGGTGTGGCGAGACCGGCGACCAGGGTATAACCCTTCACATCGATGTGGGAGCCGCTCTCGTAGCGCAGCTTGCCACCGCCGAGGGCGGCAAACCCGGCAAGGCCGCCTCCGGTTCCGGACTGCGCCCGATGCGCGGCGTCGATGCCCTGGTCGGCGACAAAATCCGCGCCCTGGTTCAGGAAGGCCGTGCCCGCCAGGAAACCTTCGGCAAGCGCCTTCGTTCTCTCGTCCAGGTCGGACTTATGGACGGTGGCGCGCAAAGTGTTGCCGACCACCGCAATATCGAACCCGTAAAGCACGCTCACCCCGTGCAGGCCGCTGCCGTCGGCGAGCGCATTCAGCGGCGTGCCGGTAATGGCGGCGGCATCGATGAGCGTCACACTGTCGCCCACCTTCAGCGGAGAAGCGTGCCCCTCGATGTGAATACCCACATTGACCACGCTTTTCGTCACGTCCGCCGTGCCGTCCACCGCAAGTATCGTGGCGCGGCTGGCAACATCCGTGGGCAGGTAAAAATCGAGATGCGCCTCTTCCGCGAGCAGATCGCCCGTAATATGGCTGCCGGAATACGCGCTCAGCGTGCCGCCGGGCTGGAGGGTGACCTTCGGCACCGTGCCGGAAAGATCCAGTACCGCGCCATTATTGACAGTCACCTCGCTTTTCAGGCTGCCCGTGCGGGCAAGCGCCAGCGTTCCGGCGTAAACCGTGGTTGCGCCCGTGTAAGTATTGGCGTTGGCAAGCGTCACGGTGCCCGTACCGCGCTTCTCCAGCGTGCCGCTGCCCATGATCGGGCCGCCGGAAAGCGTGTAGTCCCGCGTGCTGTTGTCGAAAACCACCGAAGCCGGGGAAACCCCGCCGGGAGCGATGCTCACGTCAGAATTCCCGGCGCTGTCGTCGAAGCGGACCGTATCGCCGTCAAGGTATTGCAGCGCGGTATCCGGTGTACTGCTGTGGGGGTCTGTGCCCAGCCAGTTCTCCGGGCTTTCGGGGTTATAGGCCCCCCAGAGATTATCGTCCGTCCCCGTCCAGGTCAGCGCCGCGTTGGGCATGTCGTGAGCATCAACGTCCAGCACCAGATTCTTGCCGTCATCCTCGATTTCGATGCTGAACGTGCCCCGAACGCGGCCCGTGTCGAGGTAGAGCGTGCGATTAGCCCCATCGCCGGTAAAGGCGTGGCCGTAGAAAGAATACGTTTCGATGTCGGTAATGGCCTGCGTATCGTCGGTGGTGCGCAGAAGGATGTAATCCTTGTCCCCGAGGCTGTCCAAAGTGCGGATGTCGAGAGTTACACCGCCCACGCCGTAATTCAGCCCATCCGTGCCGGTGACTGTCAGCAGGGGGTCGTTGTTGATGCCCGCGGGCAGGGTAAAGTTCAGGTGCTGAAAATTTTTGAGACCCCGCACGGTCATGGCACTGCTGGGTTCCAGGTTCAGCGTGTTGTTCGTCGTGTCGCGGCCACCATGATGGGAGTGGTCATACTCGCCATAAATACTCCCGCTCACCATGCTGCTGCCTTTGATGCTGACCTGGTTGTCCTTGACATTTTCGTCGGGTTCCATGTCGCTATTGGCATATCCGCCGTAGACGTCCCCAGCCACATGACTGTTTTCGATGAGGACCTGGTTTCCCGTGACATTGATTGTGCCGCTAAGTTCATCACCATACCCGCCATAAACGCTCCCGGTCACCGTGCTGCCTGTGATGTAGACCTGGTTTTCCGTGGCATTGGCCGTGTAAGCAACGGCAGTGACATACCCGCCATAGACGTCCCCGCTTACCTCACTGGTGTCGATTAAGACCTGGTTATTACTGGCGGTGGAATCGCCTTCACCGTCGGCTCTCCCGCCGTAAACAGTGACAACCTGGGTATTTTTGATGCTCACAGCGTTACCCCCGGCATCGGCGTTGCTGCTCTGGCTATTGGAATGCCCGCCGTAAACGGAACCCGTCGTCTGCCCGCCTTCAATAAAAACTTGGTTATTTGTGGCGGTAGTGCTGGACGCGCCTCTGGAATCTCCGCCGTAGACGTCGCCGGTCTTCCCGTCCAGAAAATACACGGTGTTCCCGTCGGACACGGCTCCGTCCACGCCAATCCCGCCCGCAACAGCATCCGGGTCGGCAGTGCCGGTGCCGGTAACATAATCGACCGTTACAGTGTTGCCGGAAGCCGAGGGTGCATCTCCTGTTCCGGGGAACACGCAGTTGTCGCAGAACCCTGGCGCGCTCTGCAACACATGGTTTGTATCGTCATAGACCACCTCATCCGCCCTGGCGGACGGAACGCAGAAAAGACCAAGCGCGAGGCTTGCGGAGAGGGTACGGAAAATCCTGCGGGGGGGGGGGGAGGATTTGCATGAAATTTCTCCGGTATACAGAGCCATGAAACAAACGCGATGCACAACAGGTCATGACATTCTGGAACAAGCGGAAGCAATATGTGGATCGCCTGATGTCACAACGTGAATTTTCACGAATTACCTTTACCCGAACCGGGAATTTTCACGGAATATGCTGCACACTGCTTTGCAGGACGGTGGACTGCCACGGAGCATCCCCCTTCTGCCTGCCAGCAGATCACCCCGCAACGACGCTCCCTGCAACGACGGGTTTGGGGGATTGATGCGGGAGAAGCACACCGTGCTGCTTCAGTCCGATGGTTTGCCGCTGGCCTGCACGCAATGACGATAACCCGGCGCGTTTCCTCAGCGTATTTCTATCTGCTCGAACGCGGGTGGCAGGATGGCGCGGGGGGCATCGTCCCCGGGGGCGGCTTCGCCGGGTGCATCCGCGTCCGTTTCCGCATCCATCTCCGTGCCGGACTCGGACGGCGATTCGGGAACGGGCAGCCGCGATTCGATCATGATCGCCACGCGGCGGTTGCGCGCCCGGCCCGCTTCGGTGTCGTTGTCCGCCACCGGGCGCTGGTCGGCGTAGCCCGCGGCGGTGAGGCGATCCGGCAGGACGCCGTTTTCGATGAACAGGCGCACCACGGCGGAAGCCCGGACGGCGGAAAGTTCCCAGTTGGAGGGGAAACGGTAGTTGCTGATCGGCAGGCTGTCGGTATGGCCTTCGACCGTGATCGGAAATTCCGCCGGGGCGATGACGCCCGCCACGGCACGCAGCGCCGCCACCGCTTCGCTGCCGAGCACGGCCTCGCCGGGAGCAAAGAGCGCACTGGCGTTGATTTCCACGGTGACGCCGAATGCGCCTTCGGTGACGTTGACCTGGCCGTTTTCGGTCAGGGGGCGCAACGCGCCGCGAATGGCGTCGGCCATGTTGCGCATTTTCCGCGCGGTCTGCCGTCGGCGTTCTTCGGCCTGTTTGGCACGCGCGGCAGCGCGACCGGGCCGGATCGGCGGCACGACCACCGTGGTCGGCGTCACCACGGGTTGCGGGCTGTCTACGTCGATGGCGGCGCTGCGGAACGCCTGCCCCAGGGATTCGGACAGCGCGCGGTATTTGCCTTCGTTGACCGAGCTGAGCGAGTACATGACGACGAAGAAGGCAAACAGCAGGGTGATGAAATCCGCGTAGGAAACGAGCCAGCGTTCGGTGTTTTCATGCTCCTCGGCACGGTATTTGCGCTGTCGCGGCATGGCGCTGTCTCAATGGATGCGGCCCCGCATCCGGCTCTCGATGATGCGCGGGTTGTCGCCATTGGCGATGCCTATCAGGCCGTCGATGTACATTTCGCGCCGGGCGGCCTGGGAGCTGATGTGGGCCATGAGCTTTTTGGAGATGGGCAGGAGCACGAGGTTGGCGAGGCCGACGCCGTAGATGGTGGCGACGAAGGCGACGGCGATGCCCGCGCCGAGCTTGGTGGGGTCGGAGAGGTTTTCCATGACGTGGATCAGCCCGAGCACCGCGCCAAGAATGCCGATGGTCGGCGAGTAGCCGCCCGCGCTCTCCCAGATGCGGGCGCTCTGGCGCATGCGCGCCGCCCAGGCGTCGGTTTCGATTTCGAGTGCTTCGCGCAGGAATTCGGGTTCGGCACCGTCGACGAGCATTTGCAGGCCACGACGCATGAAGGGTTCGGCAAGGGTGTTGATGTGCCGCTCCAGTACGAGCAGGCCGTCGCGCCGCGCAACCATGCTCCAGCCGACGACGAGGGAGACGACTTGTTCGAGGTCGCGGCGCGGCGGGACAAAGACCCATTTGACCAGTTTCACGCCGTCGAGAAAGACGCGCGGCGGGCTTTGCAGCAGTACCGCGCCGGTCGTGCCGCCGACGACGATCAGGAAGGCCGTGGGTTGCAGCAGGGAGGAGAGGTGCCCGCCTTCGAGTATTTGCCCGGCAAGGATGGCTCCCAGGGCGACGACGATGCCGAGCAGGCTGATGCTGTCCATGACCGTTCGTCAGGCTTTCGCGGCGTGGCCGACGGGGCGGCCACGCCGAGCGCCGCTCCGTGCCCTGGACGCCAGCGGCCCGACCATCTGGACGCGCAGGCGCGCTACGGCCTGGCTGTGAAGCTGGCTCACGCGGGATTCCGTCACGCCGAGCACTTCGCCGATTTCGCGCAGGTTGAGGTCTTTGTCGTAGTAGAGGGCCATCACCATTTTTTCGCGTTCGGGCAGATCTTCGATGGCCTTGACCAGTCGCGTTTTGGTGTCGGCGTCTTCCAGCAGGTCGAGCGGGGTCGCGCCGGTTTCGCCAAGGTGGCGTTCGAGGAAGTCCTCGCCTTCGCCGGAGGTGAAGTCGTCGAAATATACGAGTTGATGCCCGCGCGCCTCTTGCAACATGCGCTGGTATTCGGACAGCGGCATGTCGAGATGCGCGGCCAGTTCGGTTTCGTTCGGCGGGCGGCCATTTTTTTGTTCGAGTTCCCGAATGGCGTTTTCGATGCGCCGCATGTCGCGCCGGGCGCTGCGCGGTGCCCAGTCGGCATCGCGCAGGCCGTCGAGCATCGCACCGCGGATGCGTTGCGCGGCATAGGTCTCGAATTGCGCACCCATGCCTTCCTCGAAACGGTTGAGGGCTTCGAGCAGGCCCATCATGCCGTTCTGCACCAAATCTTCGACTTCGACGCTGGCGGGCAGCCTGGTCATCATCTGATATGCAATACGTTTGACCAGCGGCGCATGCGCGGCCACCAGGCTATCTACATCGAGTCGGCCTTCAGCGTCATGCATCCATGCGACCTGTCATTGCGCGCGCCGTGCGCATTGCGGCAGGGACGCGACGAAAACGGGATATTCCTTTTCCCTTTTCCCGGCGAGGGCATCCAAGGCACCGCGCCGTCTCAGCCGGACGCACCGGCTTCCCGCCATGGGGGGGCAGCCGCGAGACGGCGCAGGAACGTTGCGCCCGCCTCGCGCGCCGAGGACGCGGACGGCATGCGGGTCAGACCCGCCGCCAGGTCGTCGCGCTCGACTTCGCCGAGCCATATCAGCGGAATGCCGACATGTTGCCGTACCAGCCCTTGCAGCGATGTGAAAAAATTCCGCGCATCGGCGATGCCGCGCGCTCGTGTGACCGCTACGTGCAGGGAACCCGCGCCGACGGCGGCCAGTTGCTTGATCGCGCGGTAGGCGTCGGTCGCGCCGCTGGCGCTGGCTTCGGCCAGCAGCAGGCGTTGGGGGGCGGCCAGTACGAAGGGCGAAGGGTCTTTCGCCGAGTCGCAACCGGCATGGATCAGCACGAATCCGGCATGGCTGTGCAATACCCGCAAGGCTTGCACCAGGCAGGCGCGGCGGGCATCGTCGAGCAGGGGCAGGGCGAGCGCGGCGGCGGCGGCGGGAACGCGCCCGAAGAGGCCCGGTACGGGCTGCAAGAGCCTGGCGAGCGTCAGTTGCCCATCGAGCATTTGCAGGAGGTCGGGGCCGGGCGCAAGCCCGAGCGCGCCCGCGAGTGCTTCCTCGCCCGTGGCTTCGTCCAGCAGCAGCACGCGCTGGCGTTGCGCCGCGATGCGATGCGCGGCAAGCACGGCGTTGCGGGCGCGGTAACGGCCCGTGGCATAGAAGGCGACCACGGCGGGCGGGGTCTGGCGAAACAAGCGGCGCAGGCCCGCGGCCTGGTCTTCGCGTCCGTCGATCATTTCAGGCTCCTTGCGCGGCAAGCATCGCGCCCGTGTCGTCGTCGCCGAGCCGCCAGGGCGATTCGTCCCTTTGCGGGCGCAGGGCGCGTTGCAGCAGCCAGCCGCGCCGGGGCAGGTGCAGGTCTTCGGGAACGCGCTGCCCGTTGGTGATGTAGCAGATGTCCAGCCCGCGACGGACGACGACGTCGATGGCCGGGGCGAGCGAGGCCGCTTCGTCTTCCTTGGTGAGAATGCAGCCCACCGTTTCCGGGCCGCCGAACGCTTTCACCACATCGTCGAGGGTGTCGCCCCGGCAGGTGGCGTTGAGCAGCAGCAGGCGGCGCACTTCGCCCGCGCCGGTCAGCATCGCGGCCTGCGCGGCAACCGCGCGGTCGCGCTGGCTCATGCCCATGGTGTCGACGAGCACCATGCGCTTGCCGCGCAGCTCGTGCAGGGTCTGGCGCAATTCGGCGGCATCGCGCACGGCAAAGACCGGCACGCCGAGGATGCGCCCGTAGATGCGGAGTTGTTCCTGTGCGCCGATGCGGTAGCCGTCGGTTGTGATCAGGGCCAGTTGCCCGGCGTCGTGGCGGGTCACGAAACGCGCCGCCAGCTTGGCGACCGTCGTGGTCTTGCCCACGCCCGTGGGGCCGACGAGCGCGAAGACGCCGCCCGCGTCGATGACTTCGTCGCCGTTCGCACGCAGCGTCAGGCGTTGCCCGAGCGCCCCAGCCAGCAGTTCCAGCGCATTTTCAGCCGAGGCGTCCGCGCCGACGGCCTTGCACAATTCGCGTGCGACGGCGGCGGAAAACCCGTTTGCCAGCAATTGCCCGAGCACTTCGGCGCGCGCCGGGGCGCGCAGGCGCGTTTCGTGCCAGCCGAAACCGCTCAATTCGCGCTCGATGACGCCGCGTATGCCGGAGATTTCTTCCATCAGGCGGGCATTGGTCTGTTGCAGGGCGCGCAGGCGTTCGCCGTCCGTGCTGCGGGCGACGACTTTTTCGGCCACGCGATCCGCCATTTTTTCCACCACCCGTTCGCCGCCGCCCGTTTCGGCGCGGCGGGCGGTGTCGATGCGGGGCGGCGAGAAGGGGCGGACGTTTTCCAGGCGGGGCGCGGCGGGCGAGGCGGCGCGCGGCGCATGGGCGGCGAGATGCCGGGGAATCGTGTCCGCCGCCAGGCTGGAGAGCGTGACGTGGAAATCCCGGTCGTCGACGATCTCTCCCGTGGTCTTGGCCGGTCGCCGAGCCTCGTCGCAAGCCGGGCGCGGGCGGGGCGCGGCATGCAGCGTGTCGATGGCCCCCGGCGGCAGGGCGAGGATTTCGACCCCGCCCGCGACGGCCCGATTCGAGAGCACGATGGCTTCGGCACCCAGTTCCGCCTTCAAAGCCCGCAAAGCCTCGCGGGTCGTGGGGGCAAAATAGCGTTTCACATCCATGGCGCGAATCTCCCGGTTCGATGCGCGCAAGCGGCGCGATCCCGGCGTGATTATGCGGCCCGCCCCGGCAACGGAAGCATAGGAATAAACAGGTTTTCCGCCGTCTATTTCTCACGGCCCGCCCCAACACGTCCTTACGCCATGACACATATGGGCTATATAATGCCCCATCCGGACAAAATAGCATCATGGAATGGAAATACGTAGGAACACCTACGTACAAGTACATCTCGTTCCCGGCAAGGCAATCCCGTACCATGGAAATGGTTTTCCCGCCAGGCACTACTTTTTCGCGCCATTCCCGCATAATGGCGGCAGTTGTTTTACATAACGCATATCACGATCCTACGATGCTCATCGTCGCGGTATTCCCCGGCACGGACACGCCGCTTGTTGCGCCATGCTCACGATGGGCAGGAATATGAAGAAAACCGGCACGGATTCATTCCGGAATCGTGTCATCGTTTGCGGCCTTCTCATGGGCGGCATTTTGCTGGCCCTGATGCTGACCGCCAATCTCTACTCGGTCGGCGAGCAGATCGAACGCCAGATCGACGCCCGCATCGACGCCACTGCCGCCGCCTACCGGGCAGTCCTCGTCAGCCCGCTGGTCGGGCAGGACTACGCGGCCTTGCACGACATCCTCAAGGTCTGGCAAGAAACCAACGATCTCACCTACCTCGTCATCATGAACGCCAAGGGGCAGCGCCTGGCCGAAACGGGGCTGGAACCCGGCGCGCCCCTGCCTGCCCCCGGCAGTGTCGACAGCGCCGTCCGCCACATCCGTTTCGACGTGGACTACCTCGGCCAGCGTTACGGCTCCGTGCAATACGGCCTGTCTACCGACTACCTGGCCATCGACCGCCAGAAACTGATCTTCTACAACTGCCTCGTCGCGCTCGCGGGGATATGCCTGTTCTCCATCATGGCCATCGCCCTGTCCCGGTTCATCATCAAGCCCTTGCTGGACTTGAGCGCCGTCGCCGAACGCATCGGCTCGGGCGATTACGACGTGCGGATGGACACCACCGGCGTCTCCGAACTCGACAGCCTGATCGCGCATTTCCGTTCCATGGCCTTCACAGTGAGCAGCAAGGTATCCATGCTCGAATGGCAGGCGCAACACGACGCCCTCACCGACGCCTTCAACCGCCGGGCATTCCAGCAGTACACAGCGGAACTGCTCGACGACCACGGGGTGGCGGATGTCAGCATGCTCTACATCGACCTCGACCAGTTCAAGGCCATCAACGACAACTGCGGCCACAGTGCCGGGGACATCCTGCTCACCCGCGTTGCCCACCTGCTCGAATCGCGCCTGAACGGCGCATTCGTCGCCCGCATCGGCGGCGACGAATTCGGTGCCGTCGTCACCCTGGGGGACGAAGCGGATGTCCGCCAGTTGGCGCAGGACATCATCGACGACATTTCCCGCATCCATTTCGAGTGGGAAGGCCAGAGCTACCGGGTTGGTGCGAGCATCGGCGTGGCCTCTTGCCGCGCGCTCGGCACCCGTTCGCTCAGGGATCTGATGATCGCCGCCGACACTGCCTGCTTCGGTGCCAAGGAACTCGGGCGCAACCGCATCCGCGTCTATCGCCCCAACGACGACTACTTCTGCCAGCGCCGGGAAGAACTGCGCAGCGTGGCCGAACTCAGCAACCTGCTTGCCCAGGATCGTTTCATCCTCTACCACCAGCGTTTTTCCCCGCTGGCGGGCAACCGGGGCAACCATGCGGAAATCCTGCTCCGCGTGCGCAACAACGAAGGCGGCATCGACGGCCCGGCGAACCTCATCCACGCCGCCGAACGCTACAACCTGATGCCGCACATCGACCGTTGGGTCATCGAAAGCGCCTGCCGCCAGATTTCGCAATGGGAAAAAGACAGCAGCCCCATCTGCATCGACTGTTTCGGCATCAATATCTCGGGAGCCAGCCTGTCCGACGAACGTTTTCCGGATTTCGTTCTCGGCCAGATTCGCGCCAGCGGCATCGACCCGAAGAAACTGTGTTTCGAGATCACCGAAAGCAGCGCCGTCGCCAACATCGAACCGGCGCTGCATTTCATCGAAAGCGTGCGCAAGGCGGGCGCGGCGGTCGCGCTCGACGACTTCGGCAGCGGCCTGTCGTCGTTCGCCTATCTCAAGCGTTTCCAGGCCGATTACCTGAAAGTCGACGGTGCCTTCATCAGCAACATCGACGACGACTCGACCAATTTCGCCATCGTCAAGGCCATCGTCACCCTGGCGCGTGCCCACGGCCTGCACACCGTGGCCGAATATGTGCACAGCGCGGGCATTCTCAAACTGATTCGAGAGATCGGCATCGACTACGCCCAGGGCTTCCAGTGCCACAGACCAGAACCGCTCGAACAGCTTGCTCTCCATAGCGCATCCCTGACGGCACAACCGGCCATCAACTGAACGCAAGCGTGCCCGGACAAGGGGGTGTGCGATCCGCCATAGCGCCGCGCACGCCCCGCGGCGCTGGCGCGGGGGATGCCGCCAAGCAGCCTTTCCAGCATCAACTTTATGATGCTCATGTCGAACCGATTGTCATTGCGAGGAGCGAAGCGGCGTGGCAATCCATGCGGCGTGTGGATTGCCACGGGCCTTCGGCCCTCGCAATGACGAAGGAGGAAGCCATCGCTGTCGCCCCAACCCTCGTGCCGCCTCGACCCTCGTCATTGCGAGCGAAGCGTGGCAATCCATGGGCCGTGCGGATTGCCACGGCGCTATGTGCCTCGCTATGACGATTAATTGTGTGTTTCCTGGCGGGAATCTGAGCGCCTGTCCGTACTGGGAAGGCAGGTTCTCATGCCCGCGACGTTTTTCCGCCCGGACGCATCGCGCGCAGGCGCGAGACACGTTCCGCCGTGGCGGGGTGGGTCGAGAACAGGCTGCGCAGACTGCCGCCGGAGAGCGGATTCATAATCATCATCTGCGCGGTGGCCGGGTGTTCCTCGGCGGCGTGAAGCGGAATCCCCTTCGCATGGCTCTCGATCTTGAGAAGCGCGTCGGCCAGCGCGGCGGGATCGCCGGAGATTTCCGCCCCGCCCCGGTCGGCCCCGAATTCGCGCGTGCGGCTGATGGCCATCTGGATCAGCATGGCCGCCAGCGGGGCGAGGAACATGATGAGTAGCTGTACGGCGGGGTGGGGGCGGTTTTCGCCGCGCCCGCCAAAGATCATGCCGAATTGCGCCAGGGCGGAGATCGCGCCCGCCACGGTGGCGGCAATGGTGGAAATCAGGATGTCGCGGTGGCGGACGTGGGCGAGTTCGTGCGCCATCACGCCGCGCAGTTCGCGTTCGCTGAGCAGGCGCAGGATGCCGGAGGTGGCGGCGACGGCGGCATGCGCCGGGTCGCGCCCGGTGGCGAAGGCGTTGGGCTGGTCTTCGTCGATGATATAGACCTTGGGCATCGGCAGACCGGCGCGTTGCGAGAGGTCGCGCACGATGTTGTAGAGATAGGGCGATGTGGTGGCGTCGACCTGGCGTGCCCGGTACATCTTCAGCACCATTTTGTCGGAGAACCAGTAAGCCCAGAGATTCATGCCGCCGCCGAAGAGGAGGGCGATGAACATGCCCTGTTCGCCGCCCAGCGCGCCGCCGACGACGCCGAACAGGGCGACGATGCCCGCCATCAGGATGGAAGTTTTCAGCCAGTTGCCGACCATGTGTTTTCCTTGCCGTGTGTCCGCGTGGGAACGATGGGGGGAAGATGGAGACGGCAACGGGGGGATTCAAGTCTCGAGAGCGGGCAGGGGAACATCTTTTTCCGTTTCCATTTTCGTGACGCGCTTCCGGCTCATTGGTTCTTGAGCAACTGGATTTCGCCTTCTCCAAAGCGGCGGGGCATGATTGAAGCGGACTCGATGCCTTCTTCGTAGCGTACAACCCGGTAGTCGTCGTATCCCGCAGCCCGTGTAATGCGGTGCGCATTACGGCGGAAGATATACTGCGCTTCTCCTTCGCCACCGGCATGCAGGCGCTTCATGGTGAGTTGCATCTGGAAGACATCGTCGCCGACGCGAATGGTTTCGACTTCCCAATTCGGCGCGAGCGGGTCGTAGATCATGTAGGCGATGCCCAACAGGATCAGATCGGGCTTTGCGGGAAGCAGGAGTTTATAGACCGCGCCAGCGAGGGCGATGTCCTGCGCAAGTTCTCCGGCGGCCTTGGGATTCTGCGCACTTTCCTGGATGCGCCCGGTCGTGGCGCAGGCACAAAGGATAGCGAGCGCGCAGCCTGCCACGGCAAGGCGTGTCGTCCGTGGTTTGCGAAAAAGGCCGCATTTCCTTGTTTGCATGTTTTTTTTCGATCCGCGTACCGCGCCCGGCTTATTGGGTATAGACGAGATCGCCGGGCGTCACTTCCAGTTTTTCTGGCGCTTCGAGCAGTTCGGCAATCGAGAAGGCGGGATAGACGGCCTGAATCAGGGCAGTGGCGCGTATTTGTTTTTCCTGCCCCAGAAGGCGTGCGGACATGTCGAATACGGGCGGCTGGCGCAGGATGTGCAGCGTCATCGTGTCGCCAAGGCTTACACCGGATTCGGCACCCGCGTCGAGTTGCAGACGGCGGCCTTCTACTTTGACGAT
>JAISNX010000035.1 GCA_031276015.1 Azoarcus sp. | reverse complement strand
ACGCCGTCGATGTCGATGCCGCCGGGTTCGACGAGTTTGTTTTCCATGTACATCTTGCGCAGGTAGAAGCTGTGCATCTTCGCGGGCAGGCGGGTGGAGTCGGAATTCCAGTAAAGCAGGTCGAAGGGGAAGGGGTCTTTTCCCATGAGGTAGTTGTTGACCACGAAAGACCATATCAGGTCATTGGCGCGCAACATGTTGAAGGTGCCCGCCATTTCCGAACCTTCGAGGTAGCCGCGCTTGAACATCTTCTCTTCGAGGTTGGCGACCTGGTCTTCGTCGATGAACACGCCCAGTTCGCCCGGCTCGGAAAAGTCGGTGAGGGTGGTGAGGAAAGTGGCCGAAACGATGCGTTTCTGCTTCTTGGCGGCGAGCCAGGCCAGCGTGGCGGCAAGCAGGGTGCCGCCGAGGCAGTAGCCGATGGCGTTGACTTCTTTTTCGCCGGTCTGGGTTTCGATGGCGTCGAGCGCGGCGAAAAGCCCTTCGTGCATGTAGGAAGCGAAGGTTTTTTCCGCCAGTTTCTCGTCGGGGTTGACCCAGGAGATCATGAATACGGTATGCCCCTGATCCACGAGCCACTTGACGAAGGAATTCTTCTCGCGCAGGTCGAGGATATAGAACTTGTTGATCCAGGGCGGCACGATCAGGATCGGACGCTTGAATACCTTGTCGGTGCTCGGCTGATATTGGATCAGCTGCATCATCTCGGTCTGGAACACGACCTTGCCCTTCGAGACGGCAACATTCTTGCCCAGTTCAAAGGCTGTGGTGTCGGTCATCTTTACCCGCAGCCTGCCGTTGCCTTCCTCGATGTCGCGCAGCAGGTTGTTCAGACCCTTGATGAGATTCTGGCCGTTGCTGCGCACGGTTTCGCGGAACACTTCCGGATTGGTGAGCGCGAAATTCGAGGGCGAAAAGGCGTCGATGTACTGCCGGGTATAGAAGTCGATTTTTTTCGCCGTCTGTTCGTCCAGCCCTTCGATGCCGTTGACCGCTTCGTGGATGTGCCGCGCGGTGATGAGGTAGGACTGTTTGACGAAATCGAACATGAAATGCTCTTGCCATTCCTCGTCGCGGAAACGCTTGTCGCTGCGTGCGGGAACGGCGACCGGCGCGGCCTGCATGCCCGCAAAGCGCAGCATCGACCGCTGCCACAGGGCGAAGTAGTCCCAGACCAGACTCATCTGCGTCTGCGCGAGTTTGTAGGGGTTGGAGAGCAGGCGGGCCATCATGTCCATGAAAGCTTGGGCGATGCCTAATTCGTCGGATGGCATCTGGATACCTTTCTTGAGCTGGTGCTGGACGTGTCCGCTCAGCAGGGCCGAGGCGCGACGGGCGACTTCGGCGTAGGTTTTGGCCATTGCTTCGGGATCGGACGTGGGGGTTTCAGGGGGGGTGCTCATGATCTTGTTGGCTCCGTGGTTCTGGCGGGGTAAAGGCTGTCGTGCGCGGGTTTTGCGGGAATGCCCGGTTTGCGGGACACCCCGGCGGGAGGTGCCGCCCGGTTCAGCCGTGGGACAGGGCTTCGACGACTTCGGGCGGCGCTTGCACCAGTTCGATGAGCACGCCCTCGGCACCGATGGGGAATTCGTCGTTGCCTTTTGGATGCAGGAAAGTGATGTCGTGGCCCGCCGCGCCCTTGCGGATGCCGCCGGGAGCGAAACGCACCCCTTGGGCGCTCAGCCATTCCACGGCACGCGGCAGATCGTCGACCCACAGCCCCACATGATTCAGGGGCATGGTGTGGACGGCGGGTTTTTTCTCCGGATCGACCGGTTGCATCAGGTCGACTTCGACCTTGTACGGGCCGCTGCCCATGGCACAGATGTCTTCGTTGACGTTTTCGCGCTCGGAGACGAAATTGCCCGTGATTTCCAGCCCAAGCATGTCGACCCAGAGGGTGCGCAATTTTTCTTTGCTGGAGCCGCCAATGGCGATCTGCTGGACGCCAAGGATTCTGAATGGACGCAAGGCCATGTGGCTGTCTCCCGAAGTAGCCGATTGGACAAGAGCGTCTATTCTAGCCGTAGCAGCGCACTTTTGTGCAGCACGGAAAAACCCTGATGGGCCATTGCGTCCAAGGAGATGCCGATCGGGCGTCATTGCGAGGGGCGTGGTGCCGTGGCAATCCATGTACTCATGACTCTCGCAACGCTGTCCATCGGTCAGTGTGGGTAGTCGCCACTGTGTGGATTGCCGCGGGCCTCGGCCCTCGCAATGACGATTGATTTGAGCGGCGTTTCCTCAGGCAATGGCCGATCCGGCATCCGCCTCTTTCAAGCGGACGATGCGTTGGTTGCGCACGGTCTCCAGCAACGGCGCGAGCGCCCCGATACCGGGGATGACGAGATCGGGTGCGATGTCGGCCAGAGGCAGGAGAACGAAAGCGCGCTGGTGCATGCGCGGGTGGGGCAGGGTGAGCGTTTGTGTCTGCAACACCGTATCGCCGTGCAGCAACAGATCGAGGTCGATGGCACGCGGGGCGAGCGCCGCATCGCGGGTGCGCCCCCCTGCGGCTTCTACCGCGAGCAGGGCGTCGAGCAATGCCTGGGGCGCAAGGCCGGTATCGAGGGCGATGACGGCATTGATGTAATCCGGCTGTTCATCGGCAACACCGAGCGGCGCGCTGCGATAGAACGCGGAACGAGCCGCGATCCGCGTGTCCGGCAGGGCGGCGAGCGCCGCCAGAGCACCATCGAGTGCGGCGAACGGGTCGCCCAGGTTTGCGCCGAAAGCGACATGGGCGCGGACGGGTGGAGACATCGGATCAGGGTGTGGCGGGCTGTGCCGTGCCCGCATCGCCGCCGGGCTTGCGCCTGCGCCGTTTGCGGCGAGGAGCCTCGTCCTTGGGCGTCGCACGCAGCAAGGTTTCGCGCTCATCGTGACCGGCATGGGCAAAGCGATCCCACCAGTCGGGAAGTTCCTGCGCGATACCGCCCGCTGCCGCCCGCAACTTGAGGAAATCCCATCCGGCCCGGAACCGGGGATGTTCGATCAGGCGGAAGGGCATCTTGCCCGTGCGCTTGTCGAAGCGCGGTTGCAGCGCCCACAAATCCTTGATGTCGCCCGCGATGCGGCGGGTGATCGCCAGCCGCGTCGCCTGCGTGTCGAGAATATCGTCCATGGCCCCGAAAAGCGCCGGGTACGACGTCTCGCCCGCGGCCTGGCGTTCTTTCCATTTCCGCATCACCTCGGGCCAGAGCAGGGCGGCGAAAAGGAAACCGGGCGACACGGGCTTGTCGGCGCGCACTCGTTCGTCGGTGTTTTCCAGCGCCAGCCAGACGAAGCGTTCGCCTACGGGCTGGTCGAGAATGACATCGAGTAGCGGCAGCAGGCCGTGGTGCAAGCCTTCCTCGCGCAACTGGCCGATGCAGCGCACGGCATTGCCCGAAGTCAGCAGTTTGAGCATTTCATCGAACAGCCGCGCCGAGGGTACGTTTTCGAGCAGCATTGCCATGTCGCGTATCGGCGCACGCGCGGCGGGGTCGATGATGAGGCCGAGCTTGGCCGCCAGCCGCACCGCGCGCAGCATGCGCACCGGGTCTTCGCGGTAGCGGACGCGCGGCTCGCCGATCATGCGCAGGGTTTTTTGCTGGAGATCGGCGACGCCGTGGTGATAGTCGATGATGATCTCGGTCGCGGGGTCGTAATAGAGCGCGTTGACCGTGAAATCGCGCCGGATGGCGTCCTCGGCCTGGGTGCCGTAGATATTGTCGGCAAGCACGCGCCCGTGGCGGTCGGTTTCCGCCGACTGGTTAGCGCGGAAGGTAGAGACTTCGATGGTTTCCGTGCCGCTCGGAACGTGGACGATCTTGAAACGCCGCCCGATGATGCGCGAGCGGCGGAACAGCGCCCGGACTTCCTCGGGCGTGGCGCTGGTGGCGACATCGTGATCCTTGGGCTGGTGCCCGATCAGCAGGTCGCGGATCGCGCCGCCCACGATGTACGCTTGGTGGCCGCGATCCTGGAGCGTGGTACAGACCTTGATGGCCGCGCGTGAAACCTGCTCACGGCGAATGCCATGCTGAGCGGCGGAAATGCGGGCGGGTTCGCCGGGAAGGGCGGATTTCGCGGCGCGGGGGGCAAAAACCTTGCGCAGCAGTTTGCGGATCATCGAGTTGCGGGGTTCCGGAAGCGGATCAGGCGCGCAATGATAACCGATGCGCACCTGTAGCACGCTGGTGCGTGAGGTAGCCGGGCCAGGACGGGATTTCTTCCGATTGGAGCAGTCTTGTTCAAATGCGGACACCGGCGACCGGGAATGTTTTTTCGTCATTGCAGGACGTGCGACGTCGTGGTGTGCCATACGGCTCATGGATTGCCGCGCTTCGCTCGCAATGACGGTTTCGGGGCGACGATGTGGGTCTGTCCGATTCCTGGCACCTGACACCTAATTTACACTGTGCCTGCGTTGCGGGCTGGTCTGCCCGCGTGGTTTTTGCAAAAGGATCCCTTTTTGGACAAGCCCGACCTGACCCATTTTTCCGCCGCCGGGCGTGCCCGCATGGTCGATGTCTCCGCCAAGGCAGCAAGTCAGCGCACGGCGGTCGCCAGCGGCATCTTGCGCATCCTGCCGGAAACGCTGGAACGCATCCGCGCCGGGACGCTCGCCAAGGGCAACGTGCTTGCCGTCGCCGATGTCGCGGCGGTCATGGCCGCCAAGCGCACGTCCGACCTGATTCCCATGTGCCACCCCGTGCCGCTCTCCGGGGTCGAAGTCGAATTCGGGGAAATCCTCGCGCCGGATGCCGAAGGCCGTGTCGGTCTTGGTACGCGGGTCAGCGCCCGCTGCACCGGATCGACCGGCGTCGAAATGGAGGCACTGTGCGCCGCCGCCGCCGCCTTGTTGACGGTCTATGACATGTGTAAAGCCGTCGACCGGGGCATGCGCATCGAGAACCTGCAACTGGAGGAAAAGCACGGTGGCAAGAGTGGCTCCTGGCGGCGCGGCGCGCGGGAGGTCTTGCCATGATCCGGGTGCTTTTTTTCGGCCCGGTGGCCGAACGCATCGGCACGCGCCGGATCGAGGTGGATTTCCGGCAGGGCCTGCGCTGGCAAGATGTTTACAGTGAATTGTGCGCGCGGCACGGGGAAGCTTTTTCGCTCGTTTCCATCGTGGCGGTCAACGGCAGGCGTGTCGATGAACAGGACGACACGCCGCTTGCCGACGGGGCGGAAGTGGTTTTCATGTCGGCTTTTTCCGGGGGCTGAAATGCCGAATGCGGTGCGTTTGCAAGAGGAAGATTTTTCGCTGGACACGGAAATCGCCGCCCTGCGCGCCGTCTCGCGCCGCATTGGCGGTATTGCGGTGTTTCTCGGCTGCGCGCGCGATTTTTCCGAAGGCCGCGAGGTGGATGAAATCCGCTTCGACGCTTACGAGGCCATGGCGCTTGCCGAACTGCAAAACCTGCGCGAGCAGGCGGTTTCGCGCTTCGGGCTGATCGACGTGCGTATCGTGCACAGGCTGGGTGCGGTGCATGCCGGTGACAATATCGTCCTCATCGCCGCCGCCGCCGAGCATCGCGCCCCGGCACTGGATGCTTGCCATTGGTTGATCGACGAACTCAAGGCACGCGCGCCTATCTGGAAAAAGGAAATCTCCCCGCGGGGCGATGCCTGGGTGACGCCGCATCCTTGAGAATCTGTTTCCAAAACCGGCTTTGGCGCGCGACCTCCCGGCGTTTCCCTGGCCTATCGCCCGCTAGAGCGTTTCCGGTTCGGATGATGACACTCGTCATTGCGAGGCGGGTAGCGCCGTGGCAATCCATGTGGCGGTTCGGTCTTCCGGGAGGCCAGGGCAGACCGCAAGGCCGTCTGGATTGCCACGGGCCTTAGACACTGTCGTCACGAGATATATGTTATTCTATAGGGGTTAGAATTTTTGGAGTCTCTCATGTCTTGCGAACAACATCGGCACGATATTTCAGATCACGTGTGGTCACTTTTAGACCCC
>JAISNX010000149.1 GCA_031276015.1 Azoarcus sp. | reverse complement strand
ACCTCGCCGGTGACGGCCTGGGCACTGGGCGCGATGAGCGACGATCCGGCGCAGATGTACCTGGCCGACATCTACACCACGCCGGTCAACCTCGCCGGGCTGCCGGGGCTTTCCCACCCCTGCGGATTCGACGCCGATGGACTGCCGGTCGGCCTGCAATTGATCGGCGATTACTTCTCCGAAGCGCGCCTGCTCACCGCCGCGCATCGTTTCCAGCAGATCACCGACTGGCATCTGCGCCGCCCGGTTTTGGCGGTCTGACGCTTGCGGGGTGCACGCCTTCAGGGCACGGCGTGCCGTGTTCTCGTCCATGTTCGTCGCATCCCCTGACAGGGTCGCGGTTCCGCGCAAGCGGTGCGATGCTCGATGGCATGGCACATTCAATACATGCGGAATTTGATTGCCGTTATTGCGAAGCGCGAAGCGTCGTGGTGTGTCATGCGGCCCATGGATTGCCACGTTGCGCTCGCAATGACGAGGGTCTTGGATATTGTGGCCAAGGTTTTATTGGACGTTGCGACGCGCTCCAAACTCGTCATTGCGAGGCCCGAAGGGCCGTGGGAATCCATGCAGCCTGTGGATTGCCGCACTCGCCAGAAATGGCAGATGATTTTATCGCAACTCCCTGGGGAAACCCGGTATTTCTCGTACCCCGTTTGGGGTTCTGTCAGAATCGCGCCGACGATACGGAAACGGTGCAAGTTTCCGTATCGCGGGTTTTTTATGATTTGAACAGAGGAACCATGGTGAAAAAAGCCTGCTTGTTTTTCCGTTCATTACTGCATTGTGTGTGCCTGCCGTTAGCCAGGCACGGGATACGACGCACTTTCTCGATTTTCAGAACGTCGTCGACAAGGCGATTGCCGAGGGACGGCTCGACGGTACGCTCAGGTTCTACCTGAAATAATTTTTTGGAAAGGGCAGGATCGTCTTTGGCGCATTGCCGCCACCGGATTTTGCTTTGTGGTTTTCGCACTGTCCGGCATTTTGGTGCTTTGCCTGTTCTTTCCGCTGTTCCGGCTTCTTTCTTCCAATGAGCGCGAGTCGCGTCTGCGCGCTTGTCCATCGCAGCTTGAGTTGGTTCACGCGGCTCATGGTGTTCTGCGGCACGATCAGCCATGAAGTCCGCCATGCCGAAAGGCTGAACCGGCAGGGTCTGCTTGTTGTCGCCAATCATCCGTCGCTGATTGATGTGGTATTGCTGCTCTCGCTGCTGCGCCAACCCAATTGCGTGTACGGTGTCCGAACCCATGCTCGGCAAGGGCCAGCCCTGGTATCGCGCCCCGCGCCGACGGCCTCATTTCAGAAAGTGCCGAGGCCATGTACGAGGATTTGGGTATCTGATGCTGGTTCCACGACTGAGTGGGCAGTTCAAACGCGACGTGCGAAAAGTCCGGAAGCGTGGCAAGGACATGGGTAGCCAAAAGCGGACGCGGTTGGTAAGCCGCAATAGGGCGCACGGTGTATGCGCCCGCCAGACTTTTGCGGCGTTTCCATGAAGACTTGGTATCATCTACGCTGCGCGAAAACCGCGCGGCGATTTGTTTTTCAAGGGAATAAAACGGCAATGCTCGACGAGTTGATGCACGAGATCAAGGTATTCATCATCGAAACGCTTGATCTGGAAGATGTTTCCCCCGAGGATATTGACGCGGACACGCCCTTGTTCGGCGACGGTCTGGGGCTTGATTCCATTGATTCGCTGGAGCTTGGCGTGGGGGTGCAAAAACGTTACGGCCTGAAGATTTCCGCCGAAAATGAAGAAGCGCGCCAGATTTTTTCCTCGGTTCGTACCCTGGTTACTTACGTCGCCGCGCACCGCACGATTTGATTCCCGGTTTGCATGAAAATCGACAAAATGGACAGAGACGCTATTTACGCTCTGGTTTCCAGGCTTCTCGCCGAGCTTTTTGAAATCGCGCTGGAAAAGATCAGCCTGGAAGCCCATCTTTACGAAGACCTCGACATCGACAGCATCGACGCGGTCGATCTCGCCGCCGAGTTCAGGAAACAGACCGGACGGCAACTCACGCCCGACGAGTTCAAGAGGATTCGCACGGTGGGAGATATTGTCGACGCCGCTTGCGCGTCGACGAAGGATGCCTGATGCCGGGTAAAGCCACGCTGGCTGCCGGGCTTTTCCTGCCGCTCATGTTCTGGGTGTACTACTGGCATGGCCGCGCCGCGTCGGGAAGGACATTTCCATCGCCGCCGTCACGCTGTTGTGCATCCGGGCCGGAGAGGAAGCCTGGGTAATTTACAACGGCTTTGTTTCCTACCTGCTGATAGGCTGCATGTTCGCGGGAGAATGGCTGATCCGGTGCCGGGTGAAGCGGCGCGCCGGTTCGGCCTTGCGGGAGACGCCCCATGCCTGAATCGTCCTTGCCGTTTTTCGTCCGGTATTGGCCTTTGCCCGCCGACAATGGACAGCCCGTGGCTTTTCGCGCCGGGAAACCGATCGGGCGCGCGACGTTCCATCTCGACATCGGCGCGGCCCGGCATACCCTGACTGCCCTTGCGCCCGGCAAGGCGGCAAGGCGGCCCGCCGTCGCGCTGTTCGAGCCGGACGCCTATTGCTTCGCGGTGTGGCTGCTGGCGGCATGGTCGATTGGCCTGACGGTTGTTCTGCCGACCGATGACCTGCCCGCAACGCGCGAGGCGCTGCCGCTGCCCTGGATCGGGAGCAGCAATCCGGCAAACGTCCTGACGACGTGGGACGCCGCCGCGCCGACGACGGATGCCGATCATGCCCACCCCGGCGTTTTGCTGTTTACTTCCGGCTCCACGGGCAAACCGACGCTGGTCGAAAAAGGGCTGCGCCAGTTGCGCGCGGAAGCAGGCATGTTCGAACGGGCCTTCGGCGGAAAACTGGCACCCGATACCCGTTTCGTCACCAGCGTGCCGCACCAGCACATGTACGGGCTGCCATTCTTCATGCTGTGGTCGCTGACGAGCGCGCGCCCCTTCGTGGTGGAAAAGCTCCGCTATCCGGAAGACCTCGGACGCTTGTCGCCCGCCGATTACGTATTCATCAGCGCGCCGACCTTTCTGAAGCATCTGGCGAGTGCGCCAGCAATGCCGGGCGTGCGCTGGCGCATGGCGACCTCTGCGGGCAGCCCGCTTGCCCCCGGCGTGGCGGAAAGCGCGACGGCCTGGTTGCGTGCGCCTTTGTACGAAATTTATGGCAGCACGGAGACCGGGGCCATCGCGTGCCGCCTGGGCCAGTCGCCCTGGCAGACCATGCCCGGCGTGCGCCTGAGCCTGGAGGAAGGTTCTTCCCGACTGATTATTCATTCGCCGCTGTTGTCGGAGGCCGAGTGCAACAGTGGTTTCCTGTCGGGCGACATCGCCCGTCTGGACGAGCGCGGTCTGGAACTGCTCGGGCGGGCCGACCGCCTGATCAAGATCGGCGAAAAGCGTTTTTCGCTCACCCAGATCGAACAGGAGCTTGTCCGTTTGCCAGAAGTGGAAAGCGCCTGCGTCATTCCGCTGCCTCACGGACACGAGGGCGAGCGCATCATTCTGGGCGCAGTCCTCGTCCTGACGCCGGAAGGGCGCGCCCGGTACGAGTCGGGGAGAAAACCGCTGTTCGACCAGCATCTGCGCAAGGAACTGGGCAAGCGGATGGATTCCCTGGCCTTGCCGCGCCGTTGGCGTTATGTGGCGGCGTTTCCCTGCAATGAAATGGGCAAGATCACCCGGCAGGAACTGGAGCGGCTGTTCGCGCCCACCCTGCCGCATGCCGAGCGTTTGCCTCTGCCGCAAG
The DNA here is from genome assembly GCA_031276015.1 of Azoarcus sp. GTDB lineage: Bacteria > Pseudomonadota > Gammaproteobacteria > Burkholderiales > Rhodocyclaceae > WRNU01. Next base: position 1,941 of record JAISNX010000149.1, on the reverse strand, counting down.
ACGGGAAGGCGGACGGCGAAAAAGTGCTGCTGCAATTGCAGGTACCGCGCAATCTTGTCTGGTTCGAGGGGCATTTCCCCGACTCTCCGATCTTGCCCGGCGTGGTGCAACTCGATTGGGTGGCGCATTTCGCGCATCGCTATTTCGGCTTCGACGTCACGGCGACGGACATCTCCGGCCTCAAGTTTCAGAACATGATCCGGCCTGGCGACGCGCCGCGGCTGGCACTTACCCTTAAACCGGGCGGCAGGCTCGAATTCATCTACACTCTGGACGGAAAACCCGGTTCGCATGGCGTGTTTTCGCCGCGCAAGCGGTCGACGGGATGAAAACCGTCGCTGTCGTCCCGGTGTTCAATCATGGCGCGACGTGGGCAAGGTCGTGCGCGCCTTGCGCGCGCACGGCTTGCCGGTCATCCTGGTCAGAAGGCGGTTCAGATTGTATCGGCGCTCCAGGAAACTGAACCGCCGCATGGATTGCCACGGCGCTTCGCGCCTCGCAATGACGGGTATGGAGGGCATCGCAATATTCCAAGCCTTTGCCACAATGCCCAAAACCTTCGTCATTGCGAGCGAAGCGCGGCAATCCATACGGCGCATGGGTTTGCCACGCCCCTTTGGGCCTCGCAATGACGTGCAATCAGCGTTGCCTCAGATGATTTCCAGTTCGGCCCGCAAGGCTCCGGCCACTTTCATCGCCTGAAGAATGCTGACGAGGTCGAGCGGTTTCGCGCCAAGCGCGTTGAGCGCCTTCACTACATCGGCCAGTTTTGCGCCGCCGCGCAGTTCCATGATCGCTCCGCCGCCCTGGTCGATGTTGACCAACCCGGCGCGGCTCGCCACCGTGCTGCCGAGCGTGCCGGGTGAGGGTTGGCTGACATCGGTGCGGGTGTCTATCGTCACCGTCAGGTTGCCGTGGGCGACGGCGCAATTGCGCAGGGTGACGCTCTGGTTCATCACGACCGAACCGGTGCGCGAGTTGACGATGACCCGCGCCACGGACGGGACAAGTTCGACTTCGATGTTTTCGAGTTGCCCGAGAAAGGCGACCCGCTCCGGCGCTTCCACGGGCGCAACGACCTGGATGCTGCGCCCGTCGAGCGCCTGCGCGGTGCCCGGCAGTGCCTTGTTGATGGCATCGGCTACCCGACGCGCCGCGCCGAAGTCGGTTTCGTGCAGTTCGACGGTGATGCTGCGCCCTTCGCCGAGCATGGCCGGTACGGCACGTTCGACCGTCGCGCCGCCGGGGATGCGCCCGGCGAGCAGGTGGTTGATGGTCTGCGATGCGCCGCCCGCGGCCTGCGCGCCCGCGCCGCCGATGCTCATGTTGCCCTGGGCAATGGCGTAAATCTGCCCGTCGACGCCCCTGAGCGGCGTCATGACCAGGGTGCCGCCCTTGAGACTCTTGGCGTTGCCGATGGAGGAAACGGTCACGTCAATGTGCTGCCCCGGCCGCGCATAGGCCGGAAGGCTGGCCGTGACCATGACGGCGGCTACGTTCTTGAGTTGCAGGTTGGTGCCCGGCGGCAGGGTGACGCCGAGGTTGCCGAGCATGTTGATGATGCTCTGCACGGTGAAAGGCGTATGGGTGGTCTGGTCGCCCGAGCCGTCCAGGCCGACCACGAGGCCGTATCCGGCAAGCTGGTTGTCGCGCACCCCGGCAATGGAGGCGATGTCCTTGATGCGCTCGGCACCGGCGGGCGGGGAAAGGAGCAGCAGGACGAGGCTGAGCAGGACACAGGCGGCACGCATGGCTTTCTCTCTTTTTCCGGGGTCAGAACGGGTTGATGGCGACGAAGAAGCGGTGCAGCCATCCCATTACGTTCGATTCGTCGATGAAGCCGCTGCCCCGGTATTCGATGCGGGCATCGGCCACTTGTGTGGATTGCACGGTGTTCGTGGCGCTGATGTTGTCCGCGTTGACGACGCCGGAGAAGCGGAT
>JAISNX010000075.1 GCA_031276015.1 Azoarcus sp. | reverse complement strand
AAGCGGATCAAACGCTTCCACAACGACAGCACTGCCTATTGGGAAGAACGCGCCGCGCCGCAAGGCGAAGTGTATGGCCTGTCCGCCACCCTGCCCGGAGAAGAAAACGACCTGCTGCTCCCGGCGATGCAGGCGCAGATCAACGCCTTCGCCTTCGACGTCGACCCCCAGATGGAAGATCGCCCCGCGATGCCGCTGGCGCAATCCCTGCCCCTCATCAAGCAATTCCTCGCCAGCATCCGCCTGCGCCCGGAAAACGCCCAGGCGCTCGCCCCGCTCACCCCGCCCGCGCCTGCGGCAGAAAACGCTGCCCTCGACGTTCCGTTCTCGCCCACCTCCTCGCGCTCGCGCACAACTCCCCCCGCGCCGGAGAAAACGGATATATCCATGTGGGTGGGAGCGATGCAAGTTGTCGCATGGGTAAGCGCGACGGTGGAAAGGCTCAAGGCCGATTGGGATCGCAGCCGGGACGAAGCCAAAGAAGCCGAACTGGAGCGCGTCCGGAATGCCCCGGAACCCGAGACGACAGAGTCGGAATCGTCTTGGAGAAGTCATCGTTATGACGATGATGATGATGACGACGATGACGACGACGATGATTAACCCCATGCCCGATGGCCGCGTGCGATTGAGTCTTTTCCGCAATGGCCCCTGCCGGGAAGAATGCCTGGCGCTCGCCCTGCTGACGCTGCCGAAAGAAGAAGATGACTGACCTTCGCCCGCGGAGACAAACCATTTACGTCGTAGGGGATGATCTCTACGCCAAAAAGCCGGAGGAGAAACATATGAAAGAGACGATTTCGGGACGGCTTGCCCTGCTGCTTGTCGTCCTGCTGGCAATATCCTGCGCGTCGTGCATGATGCAGAACAGGGCGGGGATGGCGGCTAATGACGTTGCCCTCAAGGAAGCCTTGCTGGAATGTCTTGAGAACGGAAGATATGCGGCCGCTGAAGCGGCGGGAAACCCTGATACGCCGTTGGAAGTTCTGGAAAAACTTGCGGGCGATGAAAGTTGGCGCGTGCGTAATGAGGTAGCGGAAAACCCCAGTACGTCGCCGGAAATTCTGGCAAGACTCGCGGATGATGAAGATGGGATCGTGCGTTCGGCGGTAGCGGAACACCCCAAAACGCCGCCAGAAATTCTGAAGAAACTTGCGAGTGATGAAAATCGGCGCGTGCGTAGTGAGGTAGCGGGAAATCCTAAAACGTCGCTGAAAATTCTGGCAAGACTCGCGGGTGATGTGGAGATATCCGTGCGCTTGGCGGTAGCGAGAAACTCCAATACGTCACCGCAAATTTTGGAAAAACTAGCGGGCGATGTAGATGAAGACGTGCGCCGCGCAGTAGCGAAAAGCCCCAAAACGTCACTGGAAATTCTGGAAAAACTTGCGGGCGATATAGATGAGGGCGTGCGCCGCAAGATAGTGGAAAACCCCAAAACGTCGCTGGAAATTCTGGAGAAACTAACGGGCGATGTAGATGAAGGGGTGCGCCGCGAGGTAGCGAAAAACCCCAGAGCATCACTGGAAATTCTGGGGAAACTTGCAGGTGATGTGGATGAAGGCGTGCGCTACACGGTAGCGGGAAACCCTGATACATCCGCGAAAATTCTGGAAAAACTCGCGGGCGATGAAAATTGGCGTGTGCGCTCGGCGGTAGTGGAAAATCCCAAAATGTCACTGAAAGTTCTGGAAAAACTTGCAGGTGATGAAAATGTCTACTGGCGTCGGGAGGTGGCGAAAAATCCTAATACATTACTGGAAATTCTGGAAAAACTTGCGGACGATGTGAATAAAGACGTGCGCCGCGAGATAGCGGAAAACCCCAAAACGTCGCTGGAAATTCTGGGAAAACTTGCGGGCGATATAGATGAGGGCGTGCGCCGCGAGATAGTGGAAAACCCCAAAACGTCGCTGGAAATTCTGGAGAAACTAGCGGGCGATGTAGATGAAGGGGTGCGCCGCAAGGTAGCGAAAAACCCCAGAGCATCACTGGAAATTCTGGGGAAACTTGCAGGCGATGTGGATGAAGGCGTGCGCTACACGGTAGCGGGAAACCCTGATACATCCGCGAAAATTCTGGAAAAACTCGCGGGTGATAAAATGTTGCTCATACGTATGATGGTAGCGAGCGCTCGCAATATATCGCCGGAAATTCAGGAGCAACTCGCAGGCGATGTGGAACCCGTGCGGCACGTGCTAGCGGGAAACCCCAATACGTCGCTGGAAATTCTAGAAAAACTCGCGGGCGATATGGATGAAACCATGCGGCGCGTGCTAGCGGAAAACCCCAAAACGTCACCGGGAATTCTGGAAAAACTCGCGGACGATGTGAATGAAGACGTGCGGCGCGAGGTAGCGGAAAACCCCAAAACACCGCCGGAAATTCTGGAAAAACTTGCGGGCGATGTGGATGAAACCGTGCGGCGCGTACTATTGGAAAACCCCAGTACGCCGCCGGAAGTCCTGGCAAGATTCGCGGATGATGAAGATGGGTTGTTCGTACGCCGCTACGTCGCGGGAAACCCCAATACATCCGCAAAAACCTTGGAAGAACTTGCAGGCGATGTGGAAAGGGAGGTGCGCCTGGCGGTAGCGGAAAACCCCAAAACGTCGCCGGAAATTCTGAAAAAACTCGCGAATGCCGCTGATAGTTATATGCGCAGCCTGATAGCGAAAAATCCACGAACACCGCCGGAATCTCTGGAAACGCTCGCAAACGATAAAAATTGCATGGTGCGTATCGAAGCACTGAAAAATCCCAATACGCCGCCAGTAATCCGGGAAAAGTTTACGAACAATGGTGCGCACAAATGATCGAGAGACCACGGGCGATGTCAGGCGTTTTACAAATCCCCTTCTCGCTCCCCGCCGTGCAGACGCAGGTCAACGCCTTCGACGTCGACCCCCGGATGAAGGAACGCCCTGTACCGACCGAAGCCGATGGATATACCACTGCGATGCCAGGATGGATGCGCTTCGCACGCATGCTTGCCTTGGCCTTCGCCGTTCTGGTGGGCGTCGCTGTCTGCCATGCCTCCGCCGAAGAACTGACTGCCGAAGAAGCAGGCGTGCTTGCAGAAGTCTGGACTGTCATCGATTTGTACAAGCAGGGCGCTTCGCGCGAGTGGGTTGCCAAAGCGCTCTTCAACAAAGGCACGACTTTGGGGCAGCAAGGCAATTTCAAGGTCGCAATCGCTGTCTATGAGGGACTCGACCGTCATTTCGGTCAGGACGAATCGCCTGACGTGCGCGAGTGGGTCGCCTGGGCGCTCTTCAGTAAGGGCGTGATCTTGGGGGAACAAGGCAAACCCGATGCCGAAATCGCCGTCTATGACGAACTCGACCGCCGCTTCGACCAGGACAACTCGTCCGGCGTGCGCGAGCCAGTCGCCACGGCGCTCTTCAACAAAGGCGGAACCCTGGGGAAACAAGGCAGATCCGATGCCGAAGTCGCCGTCTATGACGAACTCGACCGCCGCTTCGGTCGGGACGACTTGCCCAGCGTGCGCAGGTTGGCCGCCAGGGGGCTCGTCAACAAAGGCGTGACTTTGGGGAAACAAGGCAAACCCGATGCCGAAATCGCCGTCTATGACGAACTCGGCCGCCGTTTCGACCGGGACGACTCGCCCGATGTGCGCGAGGCGTTCGCCCAGGCGCTCTTGAACAAAGGTATAGCCTTGAGGGGACAAGGCAAACCCGGTGCCGCAATTGCCGTCTATGACGAACTCGACCGCCGTTTCGGCCGGGACGACTCATACGGCATGCGCAGACGGGTTGCCAGGGCGCTTTTCATCAAAGGCGTGATTTTGGAGCAACAAGCCAAACCCGGTGCCGCAATCGCTGTCTGCAATGAACTTGATCGTCGCTTTGGCCGGGACGAGTCGCCTGGCGTGCGCGAGTGGGTCGCCAGGGCGCTCTTCAACAAGGGTGTGATCCTGGGGGAACAAGGCAAACCCGATGCCGAAATCGCCGTCTATGACGAACTCGACCGACGCTTTGGCCGAGACACTTCGCCCGGTGTGCGCAAAGCCCTCATCAGCGCCCGCACAAATTCCGCGGAACTTCTGCTCATTCTCGGAAAACCCGCCGAAGCCGCGCAGAAGATCCGGCAGATTCCACAGACGACGGATTATTCCAATCAGATGAGCGCCATTCTGCCTTTCCTGCTTTGGCTCGCGGAGCCGCAAACGCCACGTCGGGATGTGCGCAACGCCATTGTTGCCCTGTCTTCCGATGTGAAAATCATCTGGCGTTTCGACGAGATTCGGCCCTTTGTCGCCCGACTTCCCGATTCACGCCGTACCCAGGCGCAATGCTTCATCGCTTTTTTCGAAACGCATCGTGACGCCGGGAAACTGGATGCCTGTCTGAAATGAGGTATGATAATGCCCGGACCAGTTTATGCAAAACGGAGTAAATCGACAATGAAACACTTTCCTGGATGCCTGCTTGCGGGCTTGATGTTGTTTGTTCCGCTGTGTCATGCCGTGGTAGTTGACGAATCGACTCTCCATTATCCCGTCATTGTCATTGCTCTGGGAGTTGCTCTGGAATTCGTCGCATCGATCATTGATGTAATGGCTCTGGTCTGGGCAACACTGAAATGTGCCGGGTTATTCTTTATCGTCAGCCTGTTGGTGCTGTTCTGTTGCAGGAAATACCGCTGGTTCAAACGGCAAAATTCGATCTGGGATAAGTTTACTTATCTTTATTATCTTTATATCCCGGTTCTGTTCGTGGCATTCGGCGCGGTATATGGTGCGTCGTCCAATGCCGAGCAGCAGGTATCTTCTCTCATCAAAAACGAACTCTCTCCCGCCGTTAACCAGTTTCTCATTGGTACATTGCGGGATACGCCACCCGAGTTTTATGATTTGCTTGCCAATGCGACGCCGGAAGATGGTGTGCTGATCCTGAGAAAGAAGATTGAAGATCGTCTGGGTGAGGTACTGAATGATGAAAGGGCTGTTGTCGCTGGTGAAGTTGCCGATAAAGCGAGCGGTTTTTGGCAAAAGCTCCCCAAGGGTGCCACCACTTTCGTTGTCGATGCGTGTGTCGACATAGTATATGGGAAGGTGGCCGATGTCATTGGATTGAACCGTGATGAGGTGAAACGCGGTGTGAAGTCCATCCGGAAAGAAAGCTTTCTCGATCTGATGATACAGGGGGGCGATCTGTTCGGTGATTATGCCGCGATGAAAGTCGCCAAGGTGATTGCCAGCTATCGCTTTTTCGCCATGCTGGTTTTGATACTGGCGCTATTCGTGCCCGTGTCGGATTTTCTGCTTGCCCGTTCCCTGAAAAAAACGGGGGCGCGACGCAACGAGGAATTTCCCGCCGGAGGCGGAAGCCTTCCCGAAGGCCCGGCTTCGCCTTGAGAGGCGAGGTTTCAGGGGAACCGGATTGCCACGGCCTGCCGGGCCTCGCAATGACGGGAATGGGTTCGTCATTGCGGGCGTAGCGGGGCAATCCGGCAAGGTGTGTGGATTGCCATGGGGCTTTGCCCCTCGCAATGGTGCCCGGTCGGTATTCCCCCGACGGGGTTTGTTCCAACAACGAAGCTGTAAACCCAATGTTTTTCAATATATTCCGCTTTTGCGGCATCGTCGTTCTATGGTGGGTCATCGTCTGGTATGTTTTGCCCGCCGATGTGCGCCAGTTGCCCCCGTTTTCGTTGGTGCTGCTGCATGTCGTGCCGCCGCTGACGGTGGAACTGACGTGGTTTCTGTCGAAACGTTTGCGAATTTTTCTCAAGGCCAGGACGGCTCTGGCCGTTGCTGCCGCGCAGGAGCGCGAGCAGCAGGCGGCACTGGATGCCGCCATGGCGGCGCATCGAACAGCATTGCAGCAACGGCGAACGGGAGTGGAATGCCGCGGGGTGTGGGCGCTCGTGCCAAAGGTGCCAGACTGGTACGACGACGACGGTCATTCGGGACGATCTGCGTTGCTGGAACAGTCCGTCGAAAAGGTTTGGGCCGTGGGACGCGAGGCGGCCTTGCTTCCGTTGTTGCAGCGGGTATTCGAGGCAGCGGTGTCGCAAAGCGAGGCTGTGGCGTGGTTGCCTGTGTATGTCACGCCAGGGGGGGTATTCGATGCTGCAACTCAGCAGGCTTTGATCGAAAAGGCTTGGCAGCAGGCCATGGCCGCACAAAAGGTCGATCGGATTCCCTCCCGTTGCGATTGTCGGCTTCTGCCGGGATCGGGATGGGCACCTGACCGCGCCATTGCGCTGTTCGACGGCGATCCTTCTCTGTCGGCATTCGTGTTGCTCGGTATGGATTTGCTGCTGGATGGCACGGAGGAGGATGTCGATAGCGGCGCGTGGGCGGGTCGCCGGAATGTCGCACCGGGATATGCCGTGGCGGCTGTTTTGCTCAGCCGCCCGGGGCTTGTCGCGCAGCCGCAAGAGAATGCGGCTTCCGGCGAAGGTGGCGAGGATGAGAGCTATACGCCCTATTGGGAGCGGGATCAGAGAGGCGGCGATCAGGTGGTGCGTTGGGGGGGATTGTCCCAACAGTTACAGTTCTCCCTTTTGGCCTTGATACCGTTTGCCACGCTGCGCAGGCCGTGTTCGGCATGTTGCGAAAATCCCGGTCGGGAGAGCGAATTGATGCGGCACATGCACCATGCGGTCGAGAATGTGCTGATCAATGCCGGGTTGCGCGATCTGCCGTTCCGGAGCGACAGCGATGCCGTGCCCGAGCCGTCGGAAGATGCCGCGCCGCCGGAAGATGCCGCGCCGTTGAAACTGGGCTGGCTGGTTCATAATGCCGGCGTTATGGGCGATACAGCCAGGGCTACTCGCATGACGGTCGTGGCGCTTACCTTGCGCGATTTCGGCTGCGAATTCGATACGGTTGCCGATGCAAGTAACGTTTCGATCGAATACGGCCATGTGGGGGCGGCGCGTAGCGTGTTGATGTTGTCCGAGGCGCTGATTCGCTTGGCACAACGGCAAAAGCCGGTGCTGGCGGTCGAATTCGGCGAGGGTGGCAACCTCGACGTTATGCTGGTGCAAACACTCGAAGATGCGTGACGACGGTAAAACGCTCGCGGGATGCTTCGGCCCGTTTCGGCAAGACGGGCGGCCTCGTCATTCTTCGTGCGTGCTGCGCAATTGTCCTCCCGCGAGCAGTTGCGCGCCGCACTCCGTCCGGTCTCCCTCTCTTGCAATCGGCTGACCGTTGAGGGTGTCGTTTGGATCGCCCTCGATAATGGAGAACGTGCCCCTGCATTTGGGGCATGTGACCTTGCAGCCCACGGTTGCCACGGGTTTGCCGTCTATGGTCATCATCTCCTGGGCGGTAATGACCGTGCCGCCGTGCGTGGTTTTGTCGCCCAATACGATGTAAAGTTTTTTTGCCATGACTGCAAGTCCTCCGGAAAGTGGGTTGGGGAAAAGATTTCGCATTGCATTGTACAGATGCGGTGCCAGTGTGGGGGGACAGACTCTCGGCAGGGCCGATCACTGACCGGCTTTGCCCCGGGAGACGTATCCCCTCCGAACCTTCGTCGCACTGCCCGAAAACCCTCGTCGTTGCGAGCAGAGCGAAGTAATTCATGAACCTTGCGGGTGCATCCGATGTCTAGCACTCGATACCTGATTGTGGAGAAATCATGCTGAAAACCGTTTCACGGCACATTTCCGGATATTTCCGGATAGCCTCCCGTTTGCTCGTCGCGGCGGGCTTTTGTAGTTGCCTGACGGGCTGCCCGTCGTTGCCAGTAGAGGGTGTCAATACTCTTGGCATGGAGTTCGTCTATGTGCCCGCCGGGTCGTTTCCGATGGGCTGCGGCGAAAGCGACGATAGTTGTCTGTACGACGAGAAGCCCCGGCATCTTGTGACGATCAGCCAGCCGTTTTATCTTGGCAAGTACGAGGTGACGCAGGCGCAGTGGGCAACGGTGATGGGGACGCAGCCCAATGCGTTCAAAGGCGACAATCTGCCGATGGAAAACGTTTCCTGGAACGAGGCGCAGGAGTTCATCCGCCGCCTGAACGCGCTGGAGAGCACGGACAAATACCGCCTGCCGACCGAGGGCGAGTGGGAATACGCCGCGCGGGCAGGGACGATGACGAAGTTTTCTTTCGATGCGGCCTATGCCGGGCAATATGCCTGGTTCTGGGACAATTCGGGCAATACGACGCATCCGGTCGGGGAGAAGCTGCCGAATCCGCTGGGCTTGCACGATATGCACGGCAATGTCTGGGAATGGGTGGAGGATTGGTATGCGGATGACTGGTATGCGCGGCTGCTTGCGGCTTCTCCGCCCAATCCGTTGCGGGGCACGAAAAGTCCGCTCAAGGATGAGAAGGGGTTTTCGATGGATCCGTCCGGCCCGCCCGAGGGGACGTTTCGTGTGTTGCGGGGCGGCGGCTGGAGTAACGATTTACGGTATTTGCGCTCGGCGCATCGCCATGGGTATCCGCCCGATGCTCGCCGAAGCAATGTGGGGTTCAGGGTGCTGATGTCGGCGACGCGTCGGGGGCTGAAGAAGCTGGAAAAGGCAAAAGAGGCAGCGACGGATGTGGTAAAAGATGCGCCAGCCCAGGCGAGACCGCCCGGAATGGAGCCGCCCGCCAGTGCGCCTTCTCCGGATATGCCACAAATCAGGATGCCCGAAATCAAGGCTCCCGAAATCAAGATGCCCGAAATGCCGAAAATCGAGGTGCCCGAGATTCAACTGCCGCCGGTCAAGTTGAAGTTGCCGTTTTGAACGGTTCCCGTATTTTTTGCAGGTTGTACGATGCTTGAGTCTCTTCTTCCGTATTACGAGCGTGAATTGGGTTATTTACGCGAACTCTCCGGCGAATTCGCGCGGCGTTATCCCAAGGTGGCCAGTCGTCTGTCGCTGGAAGGCGGCCAGAGCGAAGACCCGCATATCGAACGCTTGATCGAATCGTTCGCTTTTCTGGGGGCGCGTATTCATCGCAAGCTCGACGATGAATATCCCGAAATCTCCGCCAGTTTCCTGGAGGTGATGGTTCCGCATTACCTGCGGCCCATTCCGGCATCGAGCATCGTGCAGTTCGAGGCCAATTCGCTGATGCCGGAAGTGAAAGGGTGCTACAGCATTGCGCGCGGACAGGCGGTAGATTCGCCAGCGGTCGATGGGATGGTTTGCCGGTTTCGCACTTGCTACCCGGTCGACCTGTTCCCCGTTTCGCTCACGGCGGCGCGGCTGGAACTGACCAGCGGTTCGGCTTATTTGCGCCAGCTTGCGCCGAAGGCGGCGGCGGTGCTGACGCTGGAGCTGCAAGGTTGGACCGGGCTGAACATTTCCGGCATGGATATGGAATCGCTGCGGTTTTTCCTCGATGGCGATCCGGCGCTGATGCATCTGCTGCACGAACTGCTGTTGACGCGCACCGTGCGGGTACGGGTGGGCGACGGCAGCGACGATCCGGCGCGCACGGTGAATCTGCCGGGCACGAGCGTCGCGCCGGTGGGCTTCGGCCCCGATGAAGCGATTCTGGAGTACGACAAGCGTTCGTTTGTCGGTTATCGGTTGCTGACCGAGTATTTCAGTTTCCCGGAGAAATTTCTTTTCGTCGATTTCCTGAAATTGGGAGAAGCGACGCCGCGCCTGGCGGGTGGGCGCATGGTGATTCAGGTGATTCTGGATCGTTATCCGGGGGGCGAGCGCCATCACAGGCTTTTGACCGAATTGGGGACGCATCACTTCAAATTGGGCTGCACGCCCATCATCAATTTGTTTACCCAGGCCGCCGAGCCGATCCGCGTGACGCACCAGCGCGAGTCTTATCCGGTGCGGATCAACGGCGAGTGGCAGGACGCTTTCGAGGTTGTGCGGATCAAGCGTGTTACGCGTGTGGAGGTGAGCGGTACCAGGGAAAGCAACAGCGTGGTGCCGCCGTTTTACGACATCGTGCATGCGGGCGAACCGGCCCGGTTTTATTGGCACTCGACGCGCGAAGCGTCAACGCGTCGCAACGACAGCGGCACCGATCTGGACTTGCATCTGGTCGATCTGGATTTCGAGCCGGTGCGTCCCGCCGGGGAGGTGCTGAGTCTGGAATTGTTGTGCAGCAATCGCGATCTGCCCGAACGGATACCGTTTGGCGGTAGTGAGCAGGGGACTCTTACCGATTTCAAGTTGCCGGGGCAGTCGGTCGTCGAGCGCGTGCGCTTGTTGCGCAAGCCGACGCCCAGCCAGCGTCTGCCGCAGCGGCGCGGGCTGCAATGGCGCTTGATTTCGCATCTATCGCTCAATTATCTGTCGCTGACCGAAAATGGCGGGCAGGCATTGCGGGAGATGCTGACGCTCTACAACCTGAGTGGCTCGTCTGTCATGCTCCGGCAAATCCAGGGGATCGTCTCGGTCGATAGCCGTCCGGGCGTTGCGCGGGTGGCCGGGCCTGACTTTTCCGGGTTCGTGCGCGGCTCCGATATTACTTTGCTGCTGGACGAGGACGCTTATGTGGGGGGCAGCGTCTATTTGTTCGCCAGTGTGCTGGAGCGGTTTTTCGCGTTGTATTGCGCGCTCAACAGTTTTACGCGCTTGCATGTTTATACCGTGCAGCAGCGTAGCGAGGAAGTTTTGGCATGGCCCGCCCGTGCGGGCGAGAGCCTTTTGATCTGATGAAATCCTGAACAAGCGTCATTGCAAGGGCGAAGCAACGTGGCCAATCCATACCGCAACCTTCCATTAACCGACGATTACCCTATGTCCCGCCTGCTTTGGCGAAAGCCTCGTGACCTGATTACCGAAATGACGTGGAACGCCCCGCGTTTCAGGTTTTTCCAGAGCGTGCGCCTGCTCGCGCTGGATGCCCGTTACTATGGTGCGAAGCGTAGCGGTCAATTGCCTGCCCGGCTGCGTTTTCGTACCGTGACCTCGCTCGCTTTTCCGGCGAGCGAGGTGCACCGTTACCAGCCCGTTGACACCGATGTACCGGAGAAGGAACGGGAACGAGTGAATGACGAGATGACCGTGGCCTTCATGGGCCTGACCGGCCCGAGCGGGGTGTTGCCGCAGACCTATACCGAACTGCTGAACGAGCGTCGCCAGTTTTACCGCGACACGAGTCTGCACGCTTTCCTGGACATCTTCAGCCACCGCGCCATTGCGCTTTTCTACAGCGCCTGGCGCAAATATCGCTACTGGCTGGCGGTGGAGGACAAGGAGGCGGATGGTTTCACCCGCAATCTGCTCGATTTCGTGGGGGTAGGGCTGGGCGGTCTGCGTGCGCGGCTCGGCAGTGAAGAAACGGCGGGTATCGGGGAGCGGCTGTTTGCTTTCTATGCGGGGCTGTTGTCGCAGAAGCCTTTGTCGGCGCAGGCGATGATTACGGTGATCGAGGGGTTTTTCGGTGTGCCCGCCAGGCTTGATCAGTTCGCGGGCCAATGGAACGAGGTGCCGCCGGACGAGCAATCCGTCCTTGGCCATGGTGCCTGCGAGCTTGGGCTGTCGGCTTTTGCCGGAGACCGGATGTGGGATCGGCAGACCAAGATACATCTGCACATGGGGCCGATGCGGCGCGAGAAGTTCGATCAGCTGCTGCCCGGCAACGCGGGCGCGCAGGCGCTGCGCTCGCTGGTGCATTTCATGGTCGGGCACGGGCTGGCCTGCGATGTGACGTTGACACTCGACCGGCGCGACGTGCCCGCGCCCCGGCTCGACGACGATGCGCCGTTGCTGCTCGACGGCAATATCTGGCTCAACGCCGAAGCGCCGGGTGGCGACCCGGACGATATGTGTTACAGGCTTCTCCAGTGAAGCATTCCCGATTCATTTCCTTTTCTCCCACCTGGACTTCAAGCAACCATGACGACATCCCTGAAATCCCTGATTTCCCGCCTGACACCTGTTGCCCGCCGCGCTGTCGAGGAGGCGGCCAGCCGCGCGCTGGCGCGCACGCATTTCGAGGTCGAAATCGAACATGTGCTGCTGGCGCTGCTCGATCAGACCGATAACGCTTTCGTGGCGGCGCTGCGCGCTTCCGGCGCGGACAGTGCCCGGTTTGAACGCGACCTCGACGCGGCACTCGACGGTTTCCGCACCGGCAACACGCGCAACCCGGTGCTGTCGATCTGGCTGCCCAAATGGCTGGAACGCGCCTGGCTCATCGCCAGCGCCGAATGGCGCGAGGCGGATATTTCCAGTCTCGATCTGTTGCTGGCGGTGTTGACCGACGACGGTCTGCGCGGCGCGCTGCAATCCTCCGGCGCGGTACTGTTGCGGCTCGACGCCGGAAAGCTCAACGAAGCCTATGCCGTGATCCGCGCACACGGCGGCGAAGGCGGTACCGGCACCAACGCGCCCCGCGACGAAGCCGCACCGCCCGCGGACGACGCCCGGCCCGCGCTGCTCTCCGCCCGGCGCGGCACGCCGGGGCTGGACAAATACACCATCGACCTCACCGCGCAGGCGCGGGCAGAGAAGATCGACCTGGTGATCGGGCGCGATGCCGAAATCCGCCAGATGACCGACATCCTGCTACGGCGGCGGCAGAACAACCCCATTCTGACCGGCGAACCGGGCGTGGGCAAAACGGCGGTGGTCGAAGGGCTGGCGCGCAAGATCGTCGCGGGCGAAGTGCCCCCGGCGCTTGCGGGCGTTACCCTGCGCACGCTCGACCTGGGGCTGCTGCAAGCCGGGGCGAGCGTGAAGGGCGAATTCGAGAACCGCTTGCGGCAAGTGATCGACGAAGTCAAGGCCAGCCCCGCGCCGGTCATTCTTTTCATCGACGAAGCGCACACCATGATCGGCGCGGGCGGCGGTGCAGGGCAGAGCGACGCGGCAAACCTGCTCAAACCGGCGTTGGCGCGGGGCGAACTGCGCACCATCGCCGCAACCACCTGGGCCGAGTACAAGAAATACTTCGAGAAGGATGCGGCGCTGGCGCGGCGCTTCCAGGTGGTCAAGATCGACGAGCCGACCCCCGATGCCGCCGTGCAGATGACGCGCGGCGTGGCCCAGGCGCTGGCCGCGCACCACAAGGTCGACATCCTCGACGAAGCCGTGGTGTCCGCCGTCAACCTCTCCAGCCGCTACATTTCCGGGCGGCACCTGCCGGACAAGGCCATCAGCGTGCTCGATACGGCCTGCGCGCGCATCGCGCTGTCCCGCGCGGGCCGCCCCGGCCCCGTCGAAGATGTCGAAGCGCTCATCGGCAACATCGACCGGGAACTGGCAGCGCTTTCGCGCGAAGAAGGGCACGATGCGCGCATCGCCGAGTTGAAGGAAAAAAGAGCCGGGCTGGAGACCGACCTTGCCGCGCTGCAAGCCGCATGGGAAGAACAGACGCGGATCGTCGCCGAAATCGACGCACTCAAGGCCGAACCGCCAGAGGGCAAGGCGAAGGAGGGCAAAGATGGCAAGCCGAAATCCGCCAGGGCCAGGAAACCGGGGCCGCTGCAAGCCAAACGCAACGCCCTGCGCGCCCTGCAAAAAACGCTGCCGCTGGCTTTCGAGTGCGTCGACGGCAACATCATCGCCGATGTCGTCAGCGGCTGGACAGGCATCCCGTTGGGCCGCATGGTGAGCGACGAACTGGATCAGGTGCGCGATCTGGCCCGGCTGCTCGGCGAGCGCGTCATCGGGCAGGATCACGCGCTGGCGCAGATCGCCGAACGGGTGCGCATCGCCAAGGCGAACCTCGACGATCCCGGCAAGCCCAAGGGGGTGTTCCTGCTTACCGGGCCGTCCGGCGTCGGCAAGACGGAAACGGCGCTGGCGCTGGCCGAGGCGCTCTACGGCGGCGAGCGCAACCTCATCACCATCAACATGAGCGAATATCAGGAAGCGCATACCGTCTCCGGCCTGAAAGGCTCGCCTCCCGGCTATGTCGGCTACGGCGAAGGCGGCGTGCTCACCGAGGCGGTGAGAAGAAAGCCGTACTCGGTCGTGCTGCTCGACGAGGTGGAAAAAGCGCACCCGGATGTGCTCGAACTGTTCTACCAGGTGTTCGACAAGGGCAGGCTGGAAGACGCCGAGGGCAACGAAATCGACTTCAAGAACACCATCGTTATCCTGACTTCCAACGCCGGGGCCGATCTGGTGATGCGGGCGGTCGAGCACGGCGTGACACCGGCGGAAGGCGAGCCGAGCCGCGCGCCCACGCCGGAGGATCTGGTCGACATCCTGCGTCCGACGCTGCAAAAGACCTTCAAACCGGCCTTTCTCGGGCGTTTGAGCATCGTACCGTTCTACCCGATCAGCGACGAAGTGCTGCGCAAGATCGTGGTGCTGAAACTGGGCAGGATCAAACGGCGGATCGAGGAGAACCACAAGGCCGAGGTTGATTTCTCCGATGAACTGGTCGATTTCATCGCCACGCGCTGCAACGACATCGACAGCGGCGCGCGCGATGTCGACGCGCTGCTCACGCACACGCTGCTGGCGAAGATTTCCGACGCGCTGCTCGACCGCCTGACGGGCGGCAAGGCGGTGAAGAAGATCGCGGCGGGTGTGAAGGGCGGCGAACTGAAAGTGAAAGTGGGCTAAGGATGACGAAACATAGCGAACGGAGTCGTACAACACATGGATAAAAACCAGGATCAGGCGCTGCGGGAAAAGCTGGAGGATTTGCTGAGTCCGGTTTCGGATGCGGATCCGGGCGGCAAGGATTTGCAATTCCTGCCGATATTCAGTCATATCAAGGAAGCCCGGCGCGCGGACGATCCGAGCTTGCCGCAGGGCGAATGGCTCACCGCGCTGAAAACCGCCGAGTGGAGCAAAGTCATCCAGCTATGCGAAGCGGCACTGCGCTCGCACAGCAAGGATTTGCAATTGGCGGCATGGTATGTCGAAGCACTGACGCATCAGGACGGTTATGCGGGGGCCGCGTTCGGCTTTCGTCTGATTGCCGGGTTGCTGGATCGGTTTTGGGAGACGCTCTATCCCCATCCCGATCCGGACGGCGGGCTTGATGAACGCATCGGCAAACTTGAATGGCTGGACATTCAATTAGAGCGGGTTTTGCGTGAATTGCCCTTGGTTTCGCCGCAATATGGTGGTTATGACTGGTATCAGTGGCAGGCGTCGCGCGAGACCGAAAATCTGAAGCGACGCGATGCCGATGCTTATGAGAAGGCGCTGGCGGCGGGGGCACTCTCGGGCGACGCTTTCGATAAAAGCGCGCGCGGTTCCGGCGTGATCTGGTTCAGGGAACTTGTCGCCGAAATTGCGGTGGCGCGCGCGGCCTGTGATGATCTTGTCCGCACGCTCAATGAGCGTTTCGGCCCCGACGCGCCCAGCCTGACCAGAACGTGCGGGGCACTCAATGATTGCAATGAGGCGGCGCAACGGTTTTTTGGAGAATTCAGCGGGGGCGCGCTCGTGTCTGCCGCCCGTTCCGGTGACGAGGGTGCGTCATCCGGGATACCCGCTCCTTTGACGACGCCATTGCCGCCGCCTTCCGGAGAAACGGCATTGGTACTTGGCAACCGCAACGATGCCATCCGGCAGTTGCGCGCGGTTGCCTACTGGTTTCGCTCCCATGAGCCGCACAGCCCCGTGGCCCTGCTCATCGAGCGTGCCGTCCAGTGGGCGGAGATGCCTTTCGAGGGATGGCTCTCGGATGTCATCAAGGACAAGGGCACCCTGGAACAACTGCGGGAACTGCTCAATGCGAAAATCGACGTTCCGACAGGAACGGCGAACAACAAATGACATCCACGAGCCGACAGCGGTTTTGGGATGTGGAGAAATAACGATGAGGTGCAAACAATCATGACTGTGTGGAATATCTCTGGCCGTCTTTGCGGTGCCGTGCTGCTGACGGTGTTTGCGGAGGCTTGCTCGTTTTTCAAGAAACCGCCGATTCCGGAGGCGTTGGCGCTTCAGGCCAATGTGGCCGAAATCCAGCGCGCCAGCGAGCCGCCGCCCGTGCGTGCGCCGGAAGACTATGCGATAAAGGGCACGGCGGATGCGCTCGTCAACCGGGACGCCAGCGGCAAGCCCTTGTCGGTGGTGGTGCGCCTGTACCAGTTGAAGGGCATCAATGCATTTTCGCGCGTGACGTTCGATGCCGTGGCGCGAAGCCAGAACGAAGCCGAATTGTTTCCGGGCGAATGGGTGGCGACCAACGAAGTGGTGCTGATTCCCGGCACGACGCAGCCATTCATGGACAAACTCTTGCCGGAAACCCGCTATATCGGCGGCGTTGCGTTTTTCCGTTCGCCGGATGCGCACGGCTGGCGTTTTCTGGTCGATGCGCGAGCGGTGCGCAATGAAGGGCTGAACTTCACGGCGAAGGATTGCTATTTCACGCTGGTTCAACCCGAATCGGAACCGTTTCCCGGCCAGACATCGGGGAATACTCCGGAATGCACGGGATATTTCCTGCGGCAGACAAGCCACGATTGATTCGCGGAAATGCTGAACAGGCGTCATTGCGAAGCGCGTAGCGCCGTGGCAATTCATACGGCCCATGGGTTGCCGCACTTCGCTCGCAATGACGAAGGTTTGGGGCATTACAACGCCCGCTACACCCGTCATTGCGAGGCGCGCAGCGCCGTGGCAATCCATGTGCCTTGCAGATCGTTGCGCTTCGCTCGCAATGGCGCACCTATCCCCACCATCAACTGAAGAAGGAACCCTTTCATGCTAAACGCCTATCGTGTCTTGTGGGGCGGCGGCTTGTTCTTGCGCCCGCAGCATTTTCAGCAACAGGCGCTGTTCGTCGACAACGCCATTGCCAAGACGCTGCAATCCACCCAACGCCATGCCTGGGGCTTGTCCCGGATCGAACTCGATACCGAGGCACTGCGCACCGGAAACATCCGCGTCAACGCGCTGGAAGTCGTGTTCAAGGACGGCACCCGTTTTTATGCGCCCGATAAGGAACCCGTGCCCTTGTCACGCAACTTGAGGGATATGCCGCAGGTCGAGGCCAAAACCACGCTTCATGCGTGTCTGCCCCACCTCAACCCCTATGGCGGCAATACGGTCAGCGGCAACGATGGTGCCCCGGCGGTGCGTCCCGCGCGCTATCGCAACGCGCACAAGGATTTGACCGATCTATATACCAACGCTATCGAGACGGACATTACCGTGCTGGAACTCGACGTGCGCCTGATGGTGGAAGAGGAAAACCGCGACGGCTACGATTCCGTGCCCATCGCCAGACTGGCGAAGGACGCCACGGGGCAATGGCGGGTGGACGAGGACTATGTGCCGCCGATGGTGACGGTATCCCCCTTGCTGCGAAGCACGATCCGGCGCTTGCTCGACATCCTGATGGTCAAAAGCGAGGCTTTATCCGGCACGCAACGCGAACGCGCCAAGAACGTGATGGGATACAGCTCTTCCGATATTGCCTCGTTCTGGCTGTTGCACACGGTCAACAGCAATTTTGCGCTGTTCAATCACCTGTTCAGTGCCGATCCGCTGCACCCCGAGGAACTCTATCTTGCGCTCGCCCGGCTTTGCGGCGAATTGCTGACTTTCTCCACTATTTACAAACTCTCCGATCTTCCCGCATACCATCATGACGATCTTGTCGAAACCTTTCCCAAGCTCGACAAAATGGTTCGTGAATTGCTGGATACGGTGGTTTCCGCGCGTTACGTCATTATTCCGCTCACCACGCCCAAGCCTTCATTCCACATTGGCCGCCTGGAAAGCGCCAACCTGACCGAGAACGCCGATTTCTACCTGTCGGTGCGGGGCGATATGCCCGTGGCGCGGATCATCGAGGATGTGCCCACCCAATACAAGGTCGGCTCGCCCGACGACGTGGATAAAATCCTCCATTCCGCCATGCCGGGTGTCAATCTCCAACCCATGCAGCAAACGCCGACGGCCTTGCCGGTTCATGCGGGCAATCATTATTTCGCACTGGAAGCGCGCGGCGACATCTATACGCGCATGTTGCAGTCGCGCTCTATCTGCATTTACACGCCGAAATCGCTCTCCAATCTGGAGATTGAATTGATCGCCGTCTTTCGTTGATCCACCGGAAACCCTTTTATCATGACCATGACCATGGCCGCCACAACCGCCACCGCGGACAGCTTCTCGCCCGCCGCGACCGAAAACGTTCCTCCCGTTGCCGCGGAAACACCTATTGTGCCGACGCTGCGCGACTTGCTGGAAGACGGAATTTACTTGTTGTTCCTGCTGCGCGATGGCAATCTGCCCAAATCCTGCGAGCAGTTGAACCGGCATATCGACCTGTTTTTCACAAGTTACGAAAAACAGGCGCGCAATTTCGGCAAGGACGTCGAACAGATCGAACAGGCGAAATACGCCCTTTGTGCGCTGATGGACGAAATCATGCTCTCGCCCGATTTTTCGTTCCGCGATGAATGGGCGCGAATGCCGTTGCAATTGCGCCTGTTCGGCGAGAATTTCGCCGGGGAACATTTTTTCGACCGGCTGGAAATGATGCGCAACAATCCGGCCCGCAATATCGAAGCACTGGAAGTGTTCCATACGTGCCTGCTGCTCGGTTTCCAGGGCAAATACTTGCTCGAAGGCCCGGAAAAGCTCAATTATCTCGTCCACCGCGTGGGGCAGGAAATCCAACGTGTGCGTGGTGACGTGCCGGGATTTTCGCCAAACTGGAAACTGCCGCATCGCTTCCAGGACTATATGCGGTACGAATTGCCGATCTGGGCTTACATCGCACTGTTGGCGACCGTGTTGGCGGTCGTTTTCGGCGTCTATTGGAAACTGCTCGACGGGCAGGTCAAAAGTATTTTGGTGGGGTAATCATGAGTTACGGTGCCGGGAAAACCATGACGCTGCCTTCGGTGCTCGACCGGCTGCTCGATGATGCGCCGGATCAGCCGGGGCAGGATGCCGTTCTGGCTTTCAACCTGTCCGATTTCAAGGCCGCGCTCGCGCGCGATCTGGAATCCCTGCTCAATACCCGTGTGATGGGGTTGGGCCACCTTGCCAGACGATACCCCCTCGCGGCCCAATCGGTCATCAATTACGGCATTCCGGATCTGAGCAGTTTATCGCTGCTCAATCCGGATCACAGGGAATTGTTGCGCGCACAGATACGCCGCGCCATCGAATTCTACGACAAGCGCTTATCCGATGTCCGCGTGAATTTCGATTTCGACACGGAGGGAAATACCGAGCGCCTGTTGCATTTCCGGGTCGATGCCTTGCTGAAGGTACATCCGCATCGCCCGCCCGTCTCGTTCGATGCGACGCTGCAATTGTCGTCGAACGCCTATCAGGTGCAGGGGGCACGCTGAGGCACAATGTCCGGGGGAATTCCGGTTAAATCAAAGGTCATTGCCAGCGCAAGGAAGCGTGGCGGGAAACGACCCTCGAAGCGTTCGGATCGCCACAATGCGCCGCTTCTTGCAATGACCGCTGATCGGATCTTTTTCAAGCGGAGCTTGCCTGCTCCCTTCACGCGCATTATCAGCATGATCGACCGCCTGATTACGATGCTGATGTTTGTACTGTTGATCTTCATGTCGAGCGGCGTGCCTCTCATGAGCGGAGAAGTATCACCGCTGGAACAAGCCCGGATTGGCACTGACAATGGGCAGTCCCTGGCCGTGCGTGCGGATAACGAAACCAGTCAGGCAATCTCCGGTACGCACGAAAGTATTGCGGCGGAAAGGGATAATGAAAACAGTTCCGCGCCTGCACCGTCGCTTATTTCAGGGGCGGAAAATCCGGCACCGGATGATCTGGCGGAGACGGACAGAAAGCAGGCCGATTACGATGAGGCGGAGAATTACTGCGCGGCTTTTCCTGAAAGACCTGCGGGGGATTCGAATGTGCTGTGTTCGTATCTTTCCGACGCGATCAAGTATTCGGAGACGTGTGTGGGGCTTTATCAAAACTGGGAGACAACATGGCGTCCCGAGAAGGGTTCGGAAAAGCGAAAAGCAGCCAAATGGCTGACGCGCACTCAAAACCTGAAGGTGGAATATGGTTTGAAGTGTTCTGGGGATAAAGAGTGATTCAGCAGACCCTCTATCCCCCATGCTGTTTCTCTGGCAACAGCATCCGGAACTGGCGCTTGTCTGCATCCGAGGACTTCATGATGTGGTACTCCATGCCGCTGACCACCGCGATCTGCTGGGCGAACGCCTTCTTGGCCTGCACCACCACGCCATTAGAGCGTTTTCGGTTCGGATGATGACATTCGTCATTGCGAGGCGCGTAGCGCCGTGGCAATCCATGCGGCTTGCTGGATTGCCACGGCTCTTTGGGCCTCGCAATAACAGCGGTTCTCTTTGGGCTTCAATTTGTTGATCTACCCTATACACTGTCGTCACGAGATACATCTTATTCTATAGAGGTTAGAATTTTTGGAGTCTCTCATGTCTTGCGAACAACATCGGCACGATATTTCAGATCACATGTGCTCACTTCCTGTTCCCTGTGATCGAATTCGCCGAAAAAAGCGAGGGCGCGGAAGAAGCCTGGAACCCCGACGGCCTGATACCGCGTGCCGTTGCCGCGCTCAAGACGCGCTTTCCGGCGCTCGGCATCATCACCGA
>JAISNX010000066.1 GCA_031276015.1 Azoarcus sp. | reverse complement strand
CGATACAATCTGAACCGCCTTCTGGATTGCCACGGGCCTGCGGCCCTCGCTTTTGACGAGGGATTGCCTGTTTGTGCGTGACGGCAAGGCAGGCCGCGATACTTCGCTTGCAAGGAATGACAAAAAACATTCCGGCTTCGGATTGTGTCGGCATCTGAACCGGAAACGCTCTAAAAACCGTCCCGGCAGGGAAAAGCAAATTGGTGCTTCGCAGCGCCGTCGCGGGATGGGTGGTCAAATTTTCCACTGACAATACGGAGCAACACAGGGATATTGGCAAGGTTCTCAAGACAAGCTGGAGGCAACCCTTACCTCATTTACATTTTTTCAATCGTAAAAATCCCACGGCCAGCATGATTTACCGGCTTCAATATCCTTAATAGCCCTATCCCGCAAGCGCTCAATATCTTGCACAGAATTGCAAACATCATCGACCTTCACATCCGGATAAAGAGGCGGATCACGGCTCACACTCACGCGCCGCAACCATTGTGAATCACAACTTGTCCGAGCAAGCACAGCATCCATTTTTTTAAAATCGGCAAAACATCCTTTCCGCGCTGTAACAACATACAAGACAACCCACTGAAATCACCTTCCCCCATTCGATGCGATAAAAGTTGAACAATAGCCGCTGGCGCTACTGAACTACGATTCGTAGCCAAAAACATCCAAGAACCCTGTTTATCACAACGAGAACAATTTACCTTCGCTCGCTGAACATGACACGCTATAGACGCCATAGACGCCATAGACGCATCACTCGCAGTTTCAACATGAATCGCTTCCAATCTATTAAGATCAGACGAAGCAAAAACAAATCGAGAAAACAAAACCAACACGCTAAAAAAAGGAACTTAGCCATCACTGCACCTTGATTAACCGAGTTCCAGACTGCCATATATTCCACCTATTCTGCCAACCATTAATAATAATACAACCCTGCGACGCAGACTGATTCATAGCAGGATTATCCCCATGAATAAAAAAATCCCCTCGCCCATGCGCATTAGTCCCCGGTTCAGGCGAAAGAAAAATAACCTTTGTTTTACTACCTTTCAATCGTAAAGGTCCCACGGCCAGCACGTTTTACCGGCCTCAATATCCCGAATAGATCTATCTCGCAATAACTCTATATGCTGTATTTCATTGCAAACATCATTAACCTTTACATCTGGATAAGGCGACGGATCACGGCTTACACTCACACGACGCAACCATTGCAAATCACAACGCGCCCGAGCAACCACAGCATCCATTTTTTTTAAAATCGGCAAAACATCCTTTCCACGCTGTAAAAGCATACACGATCTATCCTCAGATGCCGCTTCACCCATTCTGTGCGATAAAAGATAAACAATCGTGTCCGGCTTCGGATTGTGTCGGTATCTGAACCGAAAACGCTCTAAAAACCGTCCCGGCAGGGAAAAGCAAATTGGTGCTTCGCGCGCCGTCGCGGGATGGGTGGTCAAATTTTCCACTGACAATACGGAGCAACACAGGGATATTGGCAAGGTTCTCAAGACGAGCTGGAGGCAACCTCACTTACATTTTTTCAATCGTAAAAATCCCACGGCCAGCATGATTTACCGGCCTCAATATCCTTAATAGCCCTATTCCGCAAGCGCTCAATATCTTGCACGGAATTGCAAATATCATCTACCTTCACATCCGGATAAAGAGGCGGATCGACATTAACACTGACACGCGCCCATTGCACTTCACACGCTTTGTGTGCGGCGACAGCATCCAGTTTTTCGAAATGCGGCAATACTTCTTGCCCGCGTTGCAAAATGACGCAGGCTCTGCTTTCGGACAATCCCGCGTCCATTTTCTGCGCTGCGAGTTGTGCGATAACCGTGAGAGCCAATTGACTGTGATTTATCGACAGAAGCGTCCATGCCCCATCATCTGAACACCGAATTGACGGCCTACGCAATCCGGCATCGACAGAGCGTTGAATTGCACAAGCTAACTCTGCCATTGCCAGATCGCCAAGCCATTCGGCGTTCGACGCTTCCAGACGCGCCATCTCTGGATTCACTGGGAAGGATGATGTCCCGGCACACCCGAAGAACAACAACGTCACAAGACCGGGCAGAATCAAACGTTTCATCATTGCACCCTGATGAGACGAACGCCGGAATCGTATATGCCTTTTCTGTGTTGACCGCCATTGATGATGATGCAGCCTCGTGATGCGGACTGATTCATTTGCGAATTGTTGCCATGAATGAGAAAACTGTGACGACCAAACGCCTGTGTTCCTGGCTCAGGAGTGAGAATGATCGTCCATGGCCCCTTTCCATGTTGCGCCCTAATCTCCGACATTCGCTACATGCCGCGCGGAATTGGCCCGTTATCCGACAGGTTTTCATATGTCGAATTATTCACATATCCTGGTGCCCCCGAATACGCAGGGTACGACGCCCCAAAATTTACAGGACGATAAAAACGCCCTTCATGAAGATCAAAAATCCAGTAAGCACCTTGCGCAGACATAATCAACCCTCCAGTTAAAAAATGACAAACGAACGCCGTGCATTATCCACATAAAACACCCCTTAAAACTTTGACAATAGTCAAAAAAGCGCCAGATCATATTTAGCAATGATAATTAAAAAGACAAAAGACGTTGAATCGCCTACCGCCCTTGATCCGGTGCAAGAACGAGCATAAATCTCCGTTTGTTTAGAGCAGATCAACAAATTGAAGCCCAAAGAGAACCGCCGTCATTGCGAGGCCCGAAGGGCCGTGGCAATCCAGTAAGCCGCGTGGATTGCCACGTCGCTTCGCTCCTCGCAATGACGATCGGTTTGATATGAGCCTCGTAAAGTTGATTTGCTATAACACTTGCATGCCAAAGCAAATCACGAACGATATAAATAAATCCCTATTGCATAACGGGCCAACTTGCAAATGTATGCCGTAAATCATGAATCCTAAAGGATACTTTTCCCTTGTCGTCTACAAAAAGCTTTCCTTTGTGGGCGGAAGACGAATCCCGGCACTTGCGTCCGTGACCAAGAGTTTGCGTTTGATGATGTCGATCAGACCCATTGCACAACCTTCTTGGAAATTCGACAAACAGTTGTCACCAAAAGCATCGGGAAAGGAAACAGCAACGCGAAAATGACACAGGAAATCACATGGAAAAACAACTTGCTGAACGGGATCCACTTATGCAACCGACCCGAACCGCCCCATTCCCCGACAAGAGAGGGAGACCCCAAAATGGTGGAAAAACCTGAAACCCTACCTGATGCACTAAGTAGTGTATCCGATGAACCTGCTGCTACAACTGATTCGCCACCGGGCGAGTTTTCGGATCGATACGAAAACGGCACCCTCGGGTGCCGTTTTCGTGCTCTTCGGTGCTGATCGCCGGATCAGAGACGTTCGTAGATCGTGGCGATCCCTTGCCCGCCGCCGATGCACATCGTCGCCAGGCCGTAACGGGCATTGCGGCGTTGCAGTTCGTGCAGCAGCTTGGTGATGATGACGCCGCCCGTGGCACTCACCGGATGGCCGATGGCGATTGCGCCGCCGTTGGGATTGGTCTTGGCCGGGTCGAGACCGAGCACCTTGGCGACGGTCAGCGATTGCGCGGCAAAGGCTTCGTTGGATTCGATCACGTCGATCTGGTCGAGCGTGAGACCGGCGCGCTTCAGGGCAAGCTGCGTGGCGGGGATCGGGCCTTCGCCCATCACGTCGTTAGGCACGCCCGCAATGGCGTAGGCAACGAGGCGGGCAATCGGCTTGTGCCCGGCGGCGGCGGCCTTGGTGGCATCGGCCAGCACGAGGAAGGCGGCGGCGTCATTCACGCCGGAGGCATTGCCCGCCGTCACCGTGCCGTCTTTCTTGAAGGCGGGCCGCATCTTTGCCAGCGCCTCCAGCGTGGTGGCGGGCTTGAGGTGCTCGTCGGTGTCGAACACGACTTCGCCCTTGCGGGTCTTGAGGGTGATCGGCACGATCTGGCCCTTGAAGTACCCGGCCTGCACGGCGGCGGCGGCGCGTTTCTGCGACTCCAGCGCGAAGGCGTCCTGCTCCTCGCGGCTGATGCTGTACTTGACCGCGAGATTTTCGGCGGTGATGCCCATGTGGCCGACACCGAAGGGGTCGGTGATGACCGAAACCATCGAGTCGAACGCCGCCGTGTCGCCCATGCGCGCGCCGAAACGCAGCGCGGGCAGCATGTACACGGCACGCGACATGACTTCCACCCCGCCCGCGAGCGCGTAGTCGGTATCGCCCAGGATGATGGCCTGCGCCGACGAGACGACCGCCTGCATGGCCGAGCCGCAAAGGCGGTTGACCGCGAACGCGATGGAACTCAGCGGCAGCCCGCCCTGGATGGTGGCGACGCGCGCGACATACGGATAACGCGGGTCGGTCGGCATGATGTTGCCCACGGCGGCAAAGGAGATTTCATTCGGGTCGACGCCGGAACGTGCAATGGTTTCCTTGATTACCAGCCCACCCAGTTCGGACGGCTCCAGATCTTTCAGGGAACCGCCGAACCCGCCCACCGCGGAACGGGCGGCACTCAAAACAACAACTTCACGATCAGACATCGACTTCTCCTCTCTTTGGTAAATAAATCAACCGCCGACCCATACGGCAACCGCCGTCAGGGCCAGCAACACCAGACACACGATCAGCGCCCGCCAGACGAGGCCGATCGTGGCCTGCATATCGTCGACGCCGGCCTTGTCGCCGACACCGACATCCAGAACTTCCGCATCGTTTCCTTCGACGCCCGGAATGGCCCCCAGGCGCAGCCCGAGCGCCCCCGCGCCGCTCGTCACCAGGACGGCATTGCCGCGATCCGGCCACAGTACGGACTGGGCACGCCAGCAAAACAACGCATCCTCGAAATTCCCCCCGATGGCGAACAGGATGGCGGTCATCCGCGACGGCAGCCAGTCGATGACGAAGAAGGCATGGCGCGCGAACTGGCCGTAGGCGTTCTGGATGCCGTCCCCCGGGCCGCCCCATTCGTCGTGGAGGAAGCGGGCCAGCCGGTACATGACCGCGCCGCAGGGGCCGAGAACCACGAACCAGAAAACGACGCCGAACACGTTGCGGTGCGCGGCCACGAGCGCCTGCTCGATGGCAAGCCGCGCCACCTCGTCGGCATCCGCGTCCTCGTACTCACTGCCTCGCCATTCGGCCAGCAAACGCCGCGCGGCACCCAGTTCCTGCATGCGCAGGGCGAGATGGATGTCGGTGAAAAAATGGCTTTCATGACGAAAGCCCATGGTGAGATAAAGCACCCCGACGGCAAGGACGATACATGCCAGCGAGGGCAGCAGCCAGACGGCGAGGGCGCACAGCGCCGTTCCACCCAGGACGGTCAGCCCCCAGGCCAGCCGGGCGTTCCCGTGACCACAGGCCCCGGAGATTCGGGAGACGAGCGCACGCAGGGGATCGAGCACGACCCGCTTCACGGGCAAGGGGCGCACCTGTTCAAGCAACAGGACAAGCACCAGCGAAAAGAACGTCAGTAAGAGCGTCATGCGTCAACACAATGTGCAGGGAACGAAAAAAGGCCGGAACAAGTGATAATGCCCGCGCCTCACGCTACCGGCGGCACGAAACCGGGAACCCGGTCGGCATCGCCGGAGAAAAAATGTTTTTCCATCTGCTCGGACAAATACTGGCGCGCGCGGGGTTCCATCAAATTCAGGCGATTTTCGTTGATCAGCATGGTTTGATACCGAACCCATTGCTGCCAGGCTTCCTTCGAGACATTCTCGAAAATGCGCGCCCCCAGTTTGCCCGGCAGCGGCGGGCGTTCGAGACCTTCCGCCTCGCGCCCGAGCTTCACGCAATTGACCATGCGTGTCATTGTTCTGTCCTCTCGTTCAGGGTCCAAGCTGCGCATTCTAGCTGTTTACAGCATCTTGACAAACACTTTGGATCGCCGTTGCAGGTTATAAAGTTCACGTTTCTGCCTCGGCAGCGCCTCCGGGCCGGACTCGGTGAAGCCGCGTTCGCGGAACCAATGCGCCGTGCGCGTCGTGAGCACGAAGAGCCGCTCCAGCCCGCCGCTTCGCGCCCGCCGCTCGATCCGGTGCAGCAACTGTTCGCCCAGACCGGCGCGGCGATATTCCGGCGTCACGGCGAGACAGGCCAGTTCGGCGGCATTGTCCTCCGAGAACGGATACAGCGCCGCACAGCCGACCAGCATGTTGTCGTACTCGACCACCGAAAAACGGTCGATTTCGCATTCGAGCAACTCGCGCCCGCGCCGCACCAGCGTACCGTCGGCCTCCATCGGCGAGATCAGCGCCACCAGCGCGCCCACGTCGTCGACGCTTGCCTCGCGCACGCGAAACAGCGGATCGCGCGACACCACCGTTCCCACCCCGGCGGGCGTGAAAAACTCCAGCAACAGCGCCCCGTCCCGGTCGCGGTCGACGAGATGGCAGCGCGCCACCCCGCGTCGCGTCGCGCGGATCGCACACGGCAAATACCAATGCAAATCCTCGGTCAGCCCTTCGCCCGCATCGAGATGTTGCTGTGCCTCGTCCGCCGTCACCGAGCCGATCAGGCCGCCGTCGCCGTCGAGCAGCCCCGGCGCGTCGCACAGGTAAATCAGCTTTTCGGCCTCGACCGCCACCGCTACCGCCTCGGCGACTTCCTCCATGCACATATTGAAGATTTCGCCCGTCGGCGACATCCCGAGCGGCGTAATCAGCACCACGTTCTGCTGGTCGAGATCGGCGTTGATTTCCTCCGCGATCACCTTGCGCACCGCGCCGGTATATTGATAATCCACGCCGTCGACCACCCCGACCGGGCGCGCGGTAATGAAGTTTCCTCCCGTCACCCGCATGTAGCCGCCCGCCATCGGCGTATTGGGCAGACCTTGCGAAAGCAGCGCCTCCACCTCGAAGCGCGTCACCGCCATCGCCACCTTCACGCACTCCATCGTGGCCGTATCGGTGATCCGCAAGCCATTGTGAAAGCGCGCTTCCAGCCCTCGCCGCGCCAGCTCGGCGTCGATCTGCGCGCGCGCGCCATGCACCAGTACCAGCCGGATGCCGAGCGCGGCAAGCAGGTTGCAATCGTAGGCCAGGCTCTGCGCCAACGGCCCCGCCGCCACCTCCCCGCCGAAACCGACGACGAAAGTCTTGCCGCGAAAGGCATGGATATACGGCGCGGCGGCGCGCACCCAGGCCACGAAGCGGGCGGTGGAGTCGAAATAATGATGCTTCGCCCCGCCGGGCACGACGGCATCCGGATGTGCGGGTTCGGGGGAGGATTCGATACTCAAGAGCGTCTACCTGTCTGTCGCGGTTCTTGCCTCAAAGGGAAGGCAATGACACCATTTTTTATATAGCTTCGCAACCGGGACTCTCCGGAAAGCAATCCATGCCGTTCGTGGATTCTTCACTTCACCCGCGGTGTCGATTGATGTAATTAGAACAGATCGACAAACCGAAGCCCAAAGAGAACCACCGTCATTGCGAGGCCCGAAGGGCCGTGGCAATCCAGTAAGCCGTGTGGATTGCCACGTCGCTTCGCCCCTCGCAATGACGATCGGTTTGACGTGGGCATCATAAAGTCGATTTGCTCTGAGATTTCTCAAAGGAGAGACCACATGGACATCACTTCCATCGCCGCCGCCGCCAGCGCCAATTCCGCCGTGCAGACCCAGAACGCGGTCGGGCTGGGCGTGCTCAAGAAAGCCATCGACATCGAGACGGAAGGGGCGCTCGCGCTCTTGCAGGCCATTCCGGCACCGCCCCCGCCCGTGGCCGGTTCGGCGGGCAGTGTCGTCAATACCTGGGCCTGACCGGAACGGGGCGTTTCGCCCTCAGCCCCCGCGCAGTATCCTGCGCATGCTCATCGCGTAACCCGCGGCGATGATGGCGGGTGCGACGAGAAAAGAGACCGCGACTATCGACAGGACAAAGGCCGAAAACAAATCGTCCATGCTGCTCGTATCGTCCGCGTTCATGTCGTTTTCTCCGTGGGTTCGGGCGTTGCCGCGCGGTGGAGTATACCCGTTGGGCAATTTTCCTGTCCGGTCGTCTTGCCGGGCAGCGACTGGAATCATGCGCCGTCTCCGGGCAACGCCGCCCTCCATGGGAATAAAAACATCATTCTTATGAATATGGGCGATAAGCCGTCCGCGGACTATCGTTAAAATCCCCGGCATTTCAACGCACGGGCCGGGGACGATGACTTACCGATTCGACACGCTTTCACTCCATGCCGGGCAGCTTCCCGACAAGGATTTCGGCGCACGCGCGCAGCCGATCTACCTGACAACTTCCTTCGTTTTCAAGGATGCCGACCAGGCCGCTTCGCGCTTCGACATGGAGCGCGGCGGACACGTTTATGCGCGCATCTCCAATCCGACCAATGCGGCGCTGGAAGAGCGCGTCGCGGCGCTGGAGGAGGGCGTCGGCGCGATCACGGTGGCCTCGGGGCAGGCGGCATTGCATTTGTCCATCGCCACCTTGATGGGCGCGGGCGGACACATCGTCGCCAGCCGCTCGCTCTACGGCGGTTCGCATAACTTGCTCGAATATACGCTGTCGCGCTTCGGGATCGGGACGAGTTTCGTCGACCCCTGCGACATCGACGCCTGGCGGAACGCCGTCCGCCCGGAAACGCGCCTGTTCTTCGGCGAAACCCTGGGCAATCCCGGCCTCGATGTGCTCGATATTCCCAAGGTGGCGGCGCTGGCGCACGAAAACGGCGTGCCGCTGCTCGTCGATTCCACCTTCACCACGCCGTATCTGATCCAGCCTTTCCGGCATGGTGCCGATCTCGTTTTCCACTCCGCCACCAAGTTCCTTTCCGGGCATGGAACCGTCGTGGGCGGCATCGTCGTCGATTCCGGCGCGTTTGATTGGGACAGGAGCGGCAAATTCCCGACGCTCACCGCGCCTTACGAGGGTTTTCACGACATGGTGTTTACCGAGGAATCCACCGTCGCCGCCTTTTTGCTGCGCGCGCGCCGCGAAGGGCTGCGCGATTTCGGTGCCTGCATGAGTCCCTTCAATGCCTTCCAGATCATGCAGGGGCTGGAAACCCTGCCGTTGCGCATGGCGCGGCACATCGACAACACCCGCAAGGTGCTCGCGCATCTTGCCGCTCGCCTGGGCGAGACGGTCGCGGCGGTCAACCATCCCGACCTGCCCACGCATCCCGGTCACGAACTGGCGCAAAGACTCCTGCCGCGCGGCGCGAGCGCGGTATTTACTTTCAGCCTCGCGGGCGGGCGCAGGGCCGGGGAGAAGTTCATCGAGGCACTCAAGGTTTTTTCCCACCTCGCCAACGTCGGCGATGCCAAATCGCTGGTGATCCATCCGGCTTCGACCACGCACTACCGCATGTCCGACGAGGCGCTGATTGCCGCGGGCATCCACCCCGGTACGATACGGCTCTCCATCGGTCTCGAAGACCCGGACGACCTGCTCGAAGACCTGGATCGCGGCCTTTCCGCCGCCAAGAAAGCCAGTACGTGAAGGAGCGCGCATGAATATCACGGTCAACGGACAAAGCGTCCATGTCTATACCGGCGGTAAACGCCACGATGCCGAAACCCTGCGATCCGCCATCGCGGCGGGCCAGCCGGTGGTGCTGTTCCTGCATGGCGCGGAACTCGATCATTCCTGCTGGCTGTTGCAAAGCCGCTGGTTCGGGCACCACGGCGTCATTGCCCTGGCACCGGATCTGCCCGGCCACGGCAAAAGCGGGGGCGAACCGCTCGGCAGTATCGAAGATCTGGCCGACTGGGCGCACGCCTTTCTCGATGCGCTCGGCGTGAAGGCGGCGGACATCGTCGGACACAGCATGGGGTCGCTGATCGCGCTGGAATTCATCGCCCGCTATCCCGGGCGTGCCCGTCGCGCCGTGCTGGTCGGCACCGCCATCCCCATGCCGGTCGCGCGGCTGCTTCTCGATGCGGCGCGAGACGATGAGCCGAAGGCGGCGGACATGATAAATGCCTGGTCCTACGGCTACGGCCAGACCGGCGGCAGCCCCATGCCCGGCATGTGGCTGCTCGGCATGAACAAACGCCTGATGGCGCGCCAGCCGAAAGGGACGTTCCACCGCGATCTTGCCGCCTGCAACGCTTACGCGCGCACGATCGACGAACTGGCGGCGATTGCCGTGCCGACGCTTTTCATCTCCGGCAGCCAGGACAGGATGACCTCGCCCAAGGTCGCCGGGGCGATGCGGGAAAAAATCCCCGGCGCGCGGCAAGTGCTCATCGAGGGCGGCGGGCACGCGCTGCTGGCCGAATATCCGGATGCGGTGCTGGATGCGTTACGGGCGTTCCTGACGGTTTGATGCGCTTTCCCCCGCGCCGCAGACGGGGCATGCCGGGTCTTTGCCGAATGCGATGTCGCGGAAGGTCTGGGTGAGGGCATCGACCAGCAAGAGCCGCCCCGCGAGCGGCGTGCCGATGCCCGCGAGCAGCTTCAGGGCTTCCGCCGCTTGCAGGCTGCCGACGATGCCTGTGAGGGGCGAAAAGACGCCGGTCACGGCGCAACGCTCGTCCTCCCGGTATTGCCCGTCCGGGAAGAGGCAGTGATAGCACGGGGATCCGGGTCGGGAAAGATCGAAAACACTCACCTGGCCGCTGAAACGCACCGCCGCGCCGGAGACGAGCGGTTTTCTCCCGCGCGCACAGGCGCGGTTGAGCGCGTAGCGGGTGGCGAAATTGTCGGAGCAGTCGAGCACGACATCGGCTTCTTCCACCCGTGCTTCCAGCGCCTCGCCCGCCAGGCGTTCCCGCAGCGCGATGACCCGCGTCCCGGCGTTGAAAGCGGCGATCGAGGCCGCGCCGGAATCGGCCTTCCATTGCCCGATGGCCGCTTCCGTGTGCAATATCTGGCGTTGCAGATTGCTGGCGTCCACCGTGTCGCCATCGGCCAGCGTCAGCGTGCCGACGCCCGCGCCCGCCAGGTACAGCGCGGCGGGCGAGCCAAGCCCCCCCGCGCCGACGATGAGGGCATGGCTTCGCAAAAGGCGATCCTGTCCGTCGATACCCAGTTCTTCGAGCAGAATGTGTCGGCTGTAGCGGAGTAAGTCGGCGTCATTCACGATGAATATCCGGCGGCGAAATGCGGCGGGAATGCATGAAATCCGGGAAAACGCTGAACAGGCGTCATTGCGAGGCGCGCAACGACGTGGCAATCCATGCGGCCTGTGGATTGCCGTGCTTCGCTCGCAATGACGATAACCTGGTCGGCGTTTCCCTTAACCGGGCGATTATACAGACTGTGAAAACGGGCGCTTGGCAGCACCCCTTGGGCTGCGATCTAATGGCGCTTCGACAAGGTTTTCTGTTTCCGAGGAACACAAGATGCTCGCAAGTCCCGCTTTCCCCTTCACGCGCATGCGCCGCATGCGCCGCGATGATTTCTCCCGCCGCCTGATGCGCGAAAACCGGTTGAGCGTCGATGACCTGATCTATCCGGTATTTGTGCAGGAAGGCCAGAACAAGGCGGTGACGGTGCCATCCATGCCGGGCGTGCAGCGTCTTTCGATCGACCGCCTGCTTTCGCTCGCCGAGGAGGCGCTCAAGCTCGGCATCCCGGCGCTGGCCCTGTTCCCGGTGATCGAATTCGCCGAAAAAAGCGAGGGCGCGGAAGAAGCCTGGAACCCCGACGGCCTGATACCGCGTGCCGTTGCCGCGCTCAAGACGCGCTTTCCGGCGCTCGGCATCATCACCGA
>JAISNX010000160.1 GCA_031276015.1 Azoarcus sp. | reverse complement strand
ATCGCGTACTGGGAGCCGAACACCTGCACTTCGCCCACGCCCGTGACGCGGGTCAGCGGGTCTTGCACGTTGGCGACGAGGTAATCGGCCAGGTCGGCGCTGTCGTAGCGGTCGTCGTTGGAAATGAAGCCAACGATCATGAGGAAGTTGCGCGCCGACTTGACGACCTGCACCCCCTGTTGCTGCACGGCCTGCGGCAGCAGGGGCAGGGCGAGTTGCAGCTTGTTCTGGGTCTGCACCTGGGCAATGTCGGGGTTGACGCCCGCATCGAAGGTGAGCGTGACTGAAGCGCGGCCGTAAGAGTCGCTCGTGGAACTCATGTAGAGCAGGCCGTCGATGCCGGTCATCTTCTGCTCGATGATTTGCGTGACGGATTCTTCCACGGCCTTGGCCGATGCGCCGGGATAGCTGGCGTTGATGACGACCGTGGGCGGGGCAATGTCCGGATATTGCTGCACAGGCAGGTTGAAGATCGACAGCACCCCCGCCATCATGATGATAATGGCGATTACCCAGGCAAAGATCGGCCTGTCGATGAAAAAGCGGGCCATGGTCGTTGCGCCTCAGTTCGTGGCCGGGGCGGTGGCCGCGACGGCCTGCGGCGTGGACGCGCCGCCCGGAGCCTTGAGTGGCTGCGCCTGGACGGTCTGCCCCTCGCGCACCTTTTGCAGCCCCTCGACGATGACCTGCTCGCCAGCGGCAAGACCGCCGGTGACGATCCATTTGTCGCCCTGCACGCCGCGAACCTGCACGGTGCGTGCCGTGACCTTGTGCTCGGCATCGACGACCAGTACGACCGGATTGCCGCGTGCGTCGCGGCTGACCGCCGCGTGCGGCAACAGGACGGCCTGTTCGGTCTGGCCCTGTTCCAGGCGGGCGCGCACATACATGCCCGGCAGCAATGCGCCCTTCGGATTGGGGAAACTGGCGCGCAGGGTGACGCTGCCGGTGCCGGGATCGACCGAGACTTCGGAGAAGTCGAGCTTTCCGGGGATTTCGTACTGGCTGCCGTCTTCGAGGAAAAGCTGTACCGGAATATTGTCGCTTTCGTCGCGCGACAAGGCACCGTTTTCAGCCGCGCGGCGCAGGCGCTGCAATTCGGCGCTCGACTGGGTCAGGTCGACGTAGATGGGGTCGAGCTGTTGCACCGTGGCGAGCGCGGCGGCCTGATTGGCGGTGACGAGCGCGCCCGGCGTGACCGAGGAGCGCCCGATGTGGCCGGAGATCGGCGATTTCACACGGGTGAAATCGAGGTCGATGCGGGCCTTGTCCAGCGCCGCATGCGCCGCCGCCACCTCGGCTTCGGCCTGCTTGAGCGCGGCGGCGGCATCGTCGTTGGCCTGCTTGCTGACGGCTTCGATGCCGACCAGTTCGGCGTAGCGTTCCGCCTTCAGGCGGGCGTTGTAGAGATTGGCGTCGGCCCGCGCCTTGTTGGCGGCGGCGCTGTCGAAGGCGGCCCGGTAGGTCGACGGGTCGATCTGGTAGAGCACCTGTCCCGCTTCGACCGTGCTGCCTTCGGTGAAAAGGCGCTTCTGGATGATGCCCGTGACCTGCGGGCGCAGCTCGGCCACCATATAAGGCGTGGTGCGGCCCGGAAGCTCGGAGACCAGCGGCGCTGGCTCGAACGCCGTCGAGATCACGCCGACCGGGACGGGTGGCGGCGCGCTTGCCGCCGAAGCCTGCTGTGCATCGCGGTCGCAGGCGGTAAGGAACATGGCGCTCGCAAACGCCATCGTGAGCATGGCTGGTTGGCGGAAACGGATGGTCATGACGGGTCTCGCAAGGTGAGGTTTGTCAGTCTGGCGGACATCGCTCTTGCCGGTATCCGCGCCGCGACCCGGAACGATCCGGCGGGCGCGGAAATACGGGAAAAGCGTATCGATGGGTATTTTGTCACCAGTTTTGGGGGGTCGAACGTTTATTCTAGATCGAACGTTCATTCTATGTTAAGTTCCGATGCCTGCGCAAGCTGCCGCGCGTATCAAAATGTACGTAAAGCATATGACTTCTTCTGGAACACTGCCTTTTGA
Source organism: Azoarcus sp. (assembly GCA_031276015.1). Lineage (GTDB taxonomy): Bacteria > Pseudomonadota > Gammaproteobacteria > Burkholderiales > Rhodocyclaceae > WRNU01. The sequence goes on along the minus strand of JAISNX010000160.1, from coordinate 1,195 downwards.
CGATAATGTTGTCGCGCCCGTCGAGTGCGGGCGCACCGCCGCGCGCCGGGCGCAGATTCTCGATGCCGCCGCGGAATGCTTCCGTTCGGGCGGCTTTCATGGTGCGAGCATTGCCAGCATCTCACAACTGGCGGGCATGAGTGCCGGACACATTTATCACTACTTCGAGAACAAGGAAGCGATCATCGCGGCCATCGTGCAGCGCGACCTCGAACGCATCGTCACGATGTGGGCCGAGCTGAGGGCCTCCCACGACATAGGCGAGACGATGGTCGCGTTTTCCTCGGCAGGCGTGCTCGAAGCCATGAATGCCCCGGTGGCGGGACTCAACATCGAAATCGTCGCCGAGGCGGCGCGCAATCCCGAGGTGGCCCGCACCGTGCGCGCCGCCGACTGTTGCTGCATGGCCAGCCTGATCCAGACCTTGCGCACTGTGCGCCAGACGGGCGGCAAGCACGACGACGAAGCAACCCTCGTCGATATGGCCGAAATCCTCGCCGCCATGTTCGAGGGACTCATGGTGCGCGCAATCCGCAATCCCATGCTGGATCACCAGCGCATGGCCATCATGATGCAGCGTGTGATGCGGCATATCATCGCCACCCCGGACTGGGAGGCCGCGCCGCAGGAAGCCGTGGTCCCGGGAACAACGTAAATATCATTATCGTCACCGCAAACGGTGCAGTACCGTCCGTGCTGCGCATGGATTGCCACGGCGCTTCGCGCCTCGCAATGACGACATGAACCGCCATCGCAAAGCTCGCAACCCCGCAGCCATCCCCCACCTCGTCATTGCGAGGGCCGCAGGCCCGTGGCAATCCAGAAGGCGGTTCCGTTTGTCCCAACGCTTCGGGTGATGGCTCCGTTGCATGGATTGCCACGGCCCTTCGGGCCTCGCAATGACGGGTGTGGCGGGCGTCGCAATGCCCCGAACCTTTGCCACAATGCCCAGAACCTTCGTCATTGCGAGCGAAGCGCGACAATCCACAGGCATCATGGATTGCCGCGGCACCTCGCAATGACGGTTCCTCCGGGGTTTCTCAACGGAAACCGTCGGGTTTCAGGCACCTTCCGCACGCGCCGCGCGCCTGCGGTCGATCTCTTTCAGATGGCGTTTGCGCAGGCGGATGCTTTTCGGGGTGATTTCGACGAGTTCGTCGTCGGCGATGAATTCGACGGCGGACTCCAGCGTGAG
>JAISNX010000094.1 GCA_031276015.1 Azoarcus sp. | reverse complement strand
AGCACCAGTGCCATGTTGTGCAGTAACTCGCCGCGTTCGGCGGGACTCAGGAAAACTTCATGAACCGATTTCTGGCCGCCCGTGGCATACCCGCGTACCAATGCCAGCGCGGCAGCACGTCGCCGGTGGTCGCCGATGTCGTAGGCGGCGATGTAGAACTTTCGCATGACTGCCTCCTTGTTCCCGCATATTTTTATTATGCTGTTTCCGGAACTGTCGTGCGAAACGGCAAGCTTGCATGGGAAGGACGCGGGAAATCAGGCGAGATGTTCGCCCCATGCCCTCTCAAGCAGAAAGGCAAACATTTCTTCATCGCTGGCAAACTTCGCCCATACTGGCTTGCCCACAAACTCGATAGCCAGGTACTCGTGGGTCCTGGTGTCATAGACGTATAGCTCCTCGTCGAGTTGCGCCAAGTACAGGTAGTTTTCGTCGAAGCTGTCGCGCAAGTCGATGTTTGCCTCCACGAGCGTCTGGCGGAACGGTGGGTTGCATTGCTGCACAGGCCAGATGGTCAAGCCGTTGTGATCCACGCCATCGGCCACGACAAGGACGCGGCAGTAGGCATCGGGTAGCTCGATGCCCAGCGCGCGGCGGAACTCGCGCCGTGCCCGTTCGATTGTCGCCGTGTCGCAGGGTTTTGGCCGCAGATCCGCAGGAAGCCTATCCGTCATCAGCCGGACGTAGCGTTCGATGATGCCTGGCGTTGTCGTCGTCATTTATAGATCTCGTAGAGGTCGAGGCTGGGGCGACGTTCGGCGACCCATTGCCGGGAGGGGTTCGGGTAGATCACGGCATCTCTGGGCGGAAGCGGAAGCGCCACCTCGCCGCAGGCACCGTAGGCCATCTGCTGGATGCACTTCTCGCCGGGATTGTAGTAGCCATGTATGGCACGATGCTCCACATCGTTGCGCATCAGAATGAGGTTGTCCGGGGCGTTCGTACCGCCGTCATCAAGCGGGATGCGATGGTGTACCTGATAGCCTTCCGGAGCCTTGCCATCGCGCGCCATGGCATCCACTTGGGCATCGCCCAGGCCGGCGGACAGCAGTTCGGCGCGGTGCGTCCGGGCGACCTCCCTCAGCCATGCCCCTTTGACCGTGCTGTCGAACTCGCTGCGCTCCTTTCTGTAGAGGTTCCGGTCCCGCTTACGGGTGTAGGACACCTTTTCGATGGTGAAACCATGCAGCAGCCGCACCCCGCTACGGTGGTAGACGATGGCGGCATCGGAGTCGCCCGCCGCCCGGCGCGCCTCGAACCATTTCATAAGCCTGTCGTTTGCTTCGGCCACGAAGCGGTCATTATTTTGCTGATCCTTGAAAAGGGCACGCATGAACTCGGCGATGTTTACCCGAACCTTCTGTTTCCTGATCAGATCCAGCAACGCGCGATAGGGGATTTTCAGTAAGGCGGCCAGCGCGGCGGCTGTGCGCGGATAGGAAATAAGGCTCACGGTCCGTTCCCCCGAGCGGGTGCCAGCAGAGCAATCACCTGCTCCATCAGGTCGCGTGGCGCATCGCCGGATGCCTGGCCTTGCATGACCTCCGCGGGTGCCAGTGGCCGCTCCGCCGGACTGAGGTCGATCCACCAGCGTAGCACCAGGTCACGCGCAGCACGCGCCGCCCAGTTCGCTACCGTACAGTCGGTTGTGTCCGGCAACAGCGCCCTCAGGCGGCGGGCAGCCCGCTGTCGGCCGGTCAGCGCCTTCCACACCGGAACGTCCGTACCGGCCAGTACTTCGTCGAGCCGTCGGCGCAACTCAATCAGGGTTTCCGGTCGTTCGCACAACAGCGTGGGCACCAGCCCCGGCGGCAGATCCACGCCTGTCCAACTCGCCGCCGAGGGTAGTATCCGCTCGGCGCGGGCGATGGCTTCGGTCAGGGTTTCTCCCTCGATTTCCAGACTGTCGAGCCACGCGGCCAAGGCCGTTGCCTCGAAACGGATGGCGCGCCGACTAAATGCCGACAGCACCTGCCCCGCCGTGGCCGGGTCGGCTTCGATGACGTCCAGGGCAAGGGCAAGATCGCTGCTGAAGGCAGCATCGAGGCGCGCGAAACCCTGTGCCTTTCCAGTGTCCGGGTCGGGTAGCTTGTCGAGCAGCGCCCTGCCTTGCCTGGTCACTTCGAGAGAGCCGTCCACGAGGCGGATCAGTCCATTTTTCCGCGCCGCATCCACCGTTTCGGCGTAGGTGGACGGGCGGCCGACCCCCCGATGCGCCATGTCTTCGATCAGGCGGTCGAAGCCGTAGCGATCATCCTGCCGTACTGGCACGCTACGCCACTGTCCTGTCGGCGACAGCAGCGTTTCGAGTCGCCGACACTGCGCCCCATCGTGTGCCCGCCAGCCCTGGGCGTCCAGGTGGCCCGCGCCCAGTTCGTCGATCCGTTCGCGTAGCGCTGCGGGCAGCGCGTCTCCGGTCAAGCCCTCGCACCGGGCGCGTGGCAAAGCCTCGCCCGGCAACAGGACAGCCCAACTGTGATCTTCCGGGTCCGCCGTCGCGCGCTCCAGCCCATTGATGCGCAGGTGCAGGTCTGCCTTGTCGGTCTCATTCGACTGTGGCCCGACAACGATGTCGATGATCGTGCGCACGAAGGTCGGCCCTTCCACCATGGTCGCCAGTGCCCCCTTCCAGACCAGCTCGTAGAGGGCCAACGTGTCGCCAGAGAAATGTTTGGCTGCGGACTCCGGCATCAGCTCGTAGTCCAGCGGTTCGATCATCGGATGTGGCGATTTGCGCGAGATTCCCATCCGGTCAAACCTCCTCGTCTTCTTCGTGGCGGGCCGCCGCACCGCTTTCATACAGTTCTTGCAGCCCCTGCATGGCCTTCGCCGGATCGATGTCTTTCGCGCGCCAGGCCAGCGCCAGCAGGTTGGCGGTATTGATCGCCGGGTAGCCGCCCAGTTGGCGAATCTCGCGCCGGATCGTGATGGTCTTGACTTGTGCGCCCGCCAGCCGCTCCTGGCAGCATTTCGCATAGTGCCGAGCCTTCTCCTCCGAGTCGGCCACGCAGAACGGTTCGCCGTCATCTGGTACCGCCTCGCCCTTCGGCAGCACGACGGCGTTCAAGCGCTCGCCATCGGCCAGGGGAATTTCGACCTCGATGTGGTACGCACACCGGCGGGCCTCGGCGCGTGCGACCAGATCGAGCAAACCGAGCTGGACACGCCCGATGCCTGCGGCAAAACCCGCCTCCCCCGCCGCAACGCCAATACGCTTCGGGTATTCCGTCGAGATCAGCCTGTCGAGCAGCGCGCGCGCGAGGGCGCTCTTTACCATTCCCGCATCGAGACCTTCGCCCGCCTCGCGGCAGGCGCGCGCGATCTCCTTTTCGTCCAGGCTATGGAAGCGCATGCGCAGCACTTTGGGCGTACTGGCGCGGGTGTCGGTGGAAACCCGCTCCTTGAGAATGCGCAGTAGTTGCCAGGCGATCTGTTCCCCTTCGGCATCGGGGTCGGTGGCCAGGTACAGGCTCTCCAGACCGGGCCAGCGCCTGACGACCTGGCGCATGGTTTGTTCGGCGGCCAACGTGAGTTCCTGCCACCTGGGAGCGCTGGCATCGGTGATGCTCCAGGCCCTTGCGTCGGCAAGCGAGGTGATGTTGCCCTGCGTAGCGAGCACCTCCCACTCCAGCGAACCGCCCAGCGCCTTTTTGATCGGGTCGCACTTGCTGGGCGACTCGACCAACACCAGGCGTCGCGCGTTGAGGCGAGAACCCGTGCGGACGACGGCGCGCCACAGGTGGTCGCTGGCCTTGTCATGGGGGCCGGGTTGTTTCAGCCGCCAGGCATACTCCACGGCAGCCTGGCTCAGCGCGACGACGAACAGATCCCTGGCCCGCGAGACGGCGACGTTGATGAGGTTGCTGCCGCGATCATAGAACTGTGACTCGTTCGGTTTGCTGGTCTCCACCATGGAGAAAACCACCACCGGCTTTTCGGCACCTTGCAGGGAATGCACGGTGTCGATGGTCATGCCGTAATAAGGTCGCGTCCCGTCGCGGGGGTCGAAACGGGCATCTCCGAAGGCCCGTGCGATGGCCGCCCGCATTTCCCGGACCTGACCGGTGAAGGGCGTGACCACCGCCACCACGTCGCGCAGCCGCAACCCCTTGCCGCCATCCCGATCGTAATGCTTCAGCAGGGAACTTTCGTTCTCTCTGATCCAGGCCGCGACGAGTTCGGCCTCCTGGCGATTGCGCCGCGACCCGCCCGGATTGCGTGTATCGACGACTTCGTCGACGACGAGATAGCCCAAGCGCCGGAGATCCGGGCGATACAGATCGCGCTCGGCGGGTTCCCTTCGTGACGGGATCAGATTCCCCCGGTAGACCAGATCATTGCAGATCTCGATAATCGGCTTCAGGCAGCGGTAATGGTTGGTCAGGGTCAGTCCGGTCGCCTGAAAGCGCGGATCGTGCCAGGCCGAGGCGCGTTGCGCCATACGCATCACGCTGCCGTTCGACATCAGGTTGCCGGACTGCGCCAGCCGCGCGAAAGCCGGGCCTTCGCTTGCCGCGGCCTCTATGTCCAGACGGTAGTGGGCAACATGCACGCGATCCGCGCCATTATCCACGCCCCACACTGGCTCCAGTTGCTCCACGTCGCCGACCACGATGGCCCGCCGGGCAAACAGGAACGGCACTGCGCCGATTTCCGGGGTGCACTGCCCCGCCTCGTCGACGATCAGCAGATCGGCCTCGCCGAACAGATATGGCGACTCCGCAGCATCCAGCCGCGACAAGCGGCAGCGCATCAGCTTGGGTACCGAGAAGGCCGTGACCACGAACACAGGGGCCAGCATGGCGAGCAGGCGCAACTGCCCGGCGCTGGACGGCTGATACGCGATGTCGTCCCGGCACCGCTGCTCGTCCTCCAGGCGGGCGAGCACGTAACGCCCTTCCCAATAGCGGGCCGCCAGGTGAAATAGCGCGGTGCGCACTCGTGTGTCGAGCAGATCCTGTACGCGCTTGACGACGGCCTTGCCACAAGCAATGGCATCCAGCTCACCGGCATCCATCACGCGCAGGGCCTGATCGAGATCGGCACCGATGGCCGCGTCGACCTCGGCCTCGGCGACATCGAGTGCTGCCATGGCGGCGCGCAGATCCTTGTGCGCGGTATACGCCGCCGCTTGTGTCCGTCGCCAGGTCACATGCGCCAGGTCATGCGCCTTGTATGCTTCCCTGGTGCGGTCCAGAATCAGCCCGGCGTTCGACTGCTCGACCTGCAAAGCCTGCACGCTGACCCGAAGCGCGAGAATGCGGTAATCCAGTTCCGCATCAGTGAGCCGGGTGTCTTCACCCAGCAGATGGCGCAACTCGATGGTAATCACCTCGGATGCCAATTGCTCCAGTATCGCCATCTCCTGCTCGATTCGCCTGCCAATGTCGAGACGGCATTGTTCCAGATCGCCATCGGCATCGAACGCGATACCGTATTCCTGTAATTCTTGGCCGAGTGCGTTCCTTTTCTTGCAATGATCGTCCCAATGCAAGAGACGTTTCAGCAAACCTCGCCTGGGAGACTCCAGCAATTCAGCCGCGACATCAAACAGTCTGGCCAGTCCCTGGACTCTCATTCGGCAATTGTCGAAATGCGTGAGCGGACAAAACAGATTGGGGACACGCATGCCCTGTTCGATTTCCACCGCGTCGGACAATCTGCCCAACGATGCGCGGATTCTCGACAGGCGCGCCAGTTTGCCGTTCAACCCGGCGATTTCCCGTTCCAGACGCTTGAGCCGCTCCTCCTGGACTGACAAGTCCGCACTCCGCGCCACCCAGTGCGCCTCATCGTCCGGCCCCCAGGAATTATCCAGCCAGAAGGCGGGAACGACTGCCACCCAGGCGCGTAGCGCCGCCTCCACCTGGGCGAAGCATGCCGCCCGTTTGACGATACGGCGGTGCAGCAGACGAACCGCAGCAGCGACTCCGTGGTTCTTGCCCAGGTACTGACTGGCGCAGTCGACGTAGGCGGTCTTCAGATCCCTGATTCCGATCTCACCGAGTCCCTTGGCGATCCCATGGAACTGCCACGGTTCGCTGGGCTTGCCGCGATGGATGATCTGGTATTTGTCGATATCGTTCTTCTTGCGCTTGTTGTCGTCCGGCTGCCCGACACTGGCCGGTGCATACCAGCCGTAAGAAGCGAGCGCGGGCAGCCAGCGACTTTCGAGTGAAGCGCGGGAACCGGGCAGGCGCTGCCCATCCTCGCCGAACAACGGCGGCCCAGGGGTTTCGTCGAAGCTGGAGATGATGTTGGTCACCGCCTGGTTGGTGGCCGCGCAGGCCACGATCATCGGGCACTCCGGCGACTTGGCCCCATTGAGAAGCGGCCCGATCCACTGACTGGCGATCACCCCGCGCAGGAGGCTGGTCTTTCCGGTGCCAGGCGGGCCATTCACCGCCAGCAGCGAGCCAGCGGGCGTTCCCGCCAACGCCAGCAGCGCGTCGCGTTGCGCCGGATCGAGCGGGTAAGCCTTGCGTCGGGCGGCATTCTCATCGTCACGGGAATCCATGTTTCCGTAATAACAAAGGATGCCACGGCTATCGCAGGCAACCCTATCGACGAGATAGGGTTGCTGCTCGCCGGGGGCCAGGCTGGCGATCCGCTCGAACAAGGCCCGGTGCGAGGGCGACAGGTTTTCGTGGAAAGCGAGGTAATGCCGGTACGCATTACACACCGCTGCGCTGACGCCACCGACTGCGCTGGCATCGACCAGGGTGAATACCGGCTCCCATTTGGCGATCTGCCAGAAGTAGAGAGGATTGTCCCTTCTCTCGCCACTTTCATCCTTTATCGAATAAGGTTGGCTGGCAAGTTTCCTGAAACAGGCAATCCAGTCTTCGAGGCCGCCGACGCCCTCGATCGGCCAGTCGGCCACCAGCGTGTCGAATGCCCGATCCCATAACGCGATCGCCTCGTCGAGATCGAGCACGGCCTTGTTGACGCCCGTTGTGGCAACCAGATGCGCCTGGACGAAGGCATCGAATTCGGCGACGCGCTCCAGCATCAGCCCCGGCGTCCTCGGCGCGCTGCCCAACTGTTCCCGGTTGAACGAAGGTGCGCCATCGCGCGCCAGCACCCAACGGTAACCAGGCCCCGACTCACCGTCCTTGCGTTCATGCACCAGCGGACTGATGGGCAGGGTGGCGATAACTACGCTGCCCCTTTTGGCATCGTTCTTGATCTTGAGCACGATATTGCGAACCGGCGGATTCGCGTCATCAAGCCGGAGACCATCGATCGGTGTGTTCTCCAGCGCCTTGAGGAGTGCCGCCAGGCTGTCGAAGTCGCGCCGCCTGCCGAGACAGTTGTCCAATTTGCCCAGCGCCTCGAAGGCCGTGCTCTGCAAGCCCTCGATCCAATAGGCCAGGAACTTCTCGTGAACCGTCTTCAGTCCGGTCGGGTCAATGCGCGCAAAACCGGTCTTGCCAGCCGCCAGATCCTTCTTGCGCGCTTCGAGATGCCGATAGCGCGCTTCCGCTTCGGGAATCTTCCGAACATCATCCGCCAGTCCGGGAGGCGGGTTGCCAATACCATCGAGCATGGCAGCCAGCAGCCGATCGGCGTGCCGGTCGAGGAATCGGGCATGCAATTCCCTGGCCCGCAATAGCGACGTCCCGGCCTCACGAGCCTCATCCTCGCTGGCAATACCAGGCAGGTAAGCCCGGAAGTTTTCGATGTCGTCCTTGAGCTTTTTCCATGCCGCCGGGCGGATGGACATCCACTCATCGATGAAGGCGCTACACGCCTGTTGGCTGTTCCGCTGCGCATCCGTGAGGGTCAGATCCCGTTCTTGCGCGAGGCTCTCGGCGAGATGTAGCATTTTTGGGGACGGTTTGCGGTCATCCATTTTGTCGTCCTTGCCATCGGAAAACGTATTCATTGCGGAGCAATTCAATCCACAAAGAGAGAATGATATATGAGTTCCATCATGGCGTTGTTGAACCGGAAGCACCCCGAAGCCAGATCGAACAGGTAAACGTCGTAGCCACCTTGTATTGTCGAGTATACGCCCAAGGCGCACGCCGATTTTCGCTATTTCGGCCAGGTGGGCACGTTCGGGCATCGCCCGCATTTTTGCCACGGCGCTACGCACCTCATAATGACAAAAATATTTCCGGTCGATGGCACCTGCATTTGAACGGAAACCGCATCAGAGCAGATCGACAAATTGAAGCCCAAAGAGAACCGCCGTCATTGCGAGCGAAGCGCGGCAATCCACAGGCCGTATGGATTGCCACGGCGCTACGCACCTCGCAATGACGGTTTTTGAGTCCGCGCCCCATGGATTGCCACATCGGCGTGTCCATCCCGAGGCCAGCAAACCAGCGACGTGTGCCTCACAATTCGCGCACCGCAAGGCGGTCAGGGTTTCTCACCAGCCTGCTAGCCCTTGTTGCGGTTGAGCGCGCGATAGCCGATGTCGCGGCGGTATTGCATACCGGCGAAGGAAATCGTTTCGATCAGTTCATAGACCCGCTTTTGCGCCGCGCGGATGTTTTCGCCCAGGACGGTAACGCAGAGCACGCGACCGCCCGCCGTGACGATCTTGCCGTTTTTCGTCGCCGTCCCGGCATGGAATACGTGGGCATCGTCGGCAAAGGTGTTTTCGGGAGGCAGCCCCTTGACGATATTGCCCTTGCGCGATGTGCCGGGATATTTGGCGGCGGCCAGCACCACGCCCAGGGCCACGCGCCAGTCCCATTCGGCCTCGATCTTGTCGAGCTTGCCATCGACCGCGTATTCCAGCAGTTTCAGGAAGTCGGACTTCAGCCGCATCAGGATGGGTTGGGTTTCAGGGTCGCCCATGCGGCAGTTGAATTCCAGCGCCTTGATGCCGCCATCTTTGCAGATCATCACTCCGGCATAGAGAAAGCCGGTGTAGGGCATGCTCTCGGCGGTCATGCCCTTTACCGTGGGTTTGATGATTTCGCGCATGATCCGGGCGTGGATGTCCGGCGTGACGACCGGGGCAGGGGAGTACGCGCCCATGCCGCCGGTGTTGGGGCCAGTGTCGCCGTCGCCGATGCGCTTGTGATCCTGGCTGGAGGCCAGCGGCAGGATGTTCTTGCCGTCGACCATGACGATGAAGCTGGCTTCTTCGCCTTCGAGGAATTCTTCGATGACGACCCGCGCGCCCGCGTCGCCCAGTTTGTTGCCGGAAAGCATGTCGTCGATGGCCTTGTGCGCTTCTTTGAGCGTCGTGGCAACGACGACGCCCTTGCCCGCCGCAAGGCCGTCGGCCTTGACGACGATGGGCGCGCCCTGTTTTTCCACGTAGTCGTGCGCGGCGGCGGCGTCCGAAAAGCTGGCGAACGCGGCGGTGGGGATTTTGTGCCGCGTCATGAATTGCTTGGCGAAATCCTTGGAGGATTCGAGCTGTGCAGCGGCTTTCGTCGGCCCGAAAATCCGCAGTCCCCGCGCACGGAACAGGTCTACGATGCCCTCGGCCAGCGGTGCTTCGGGGCCGACGACGGTGAGATGGATTTTGTTTGCGGCCGCGAAGTCGACGAGTTCTTGCGGGTCGGTGATCGGCAGGTTTTCAAGTTCGCGTTCGAGGGCCGTACCGGCGTTTCCCGGCGCGACGTAGATTTTCTGCAAGCCGCGCGTTTGCGCCAGACGCCATGCCAGGGCGTGCTCGCGCCCGCCGGAACCGATGACGAGTAGTTTCATTTGCTGATGTCCTTGAATGGGATTCCGGCCACGGGGCCGGAGGGATTGCTATTTTTTCCCCGTACCGGATTTCATTCGGTGAAATCCGGCGTGCCGAACATGATTTTGTAGTTTCAGTGCCGGAAATGCCGCACGCCGGTAAAGACCATCGCCAGTCCGTGTTCGTCGGCGGCGGCGATGACTTCTTCATCGCGTACCGATCCGCCGGGCTGGATGACGGCGACCGCGCCCGCCTCGGCGAGTACGTCCACGCCGTCGCGGAACGGGAAGAATGCGTCCGAGGCCACCACGGAACCCTCCAGCGAAAGGCCCGCATTCTCCGCCTTGATGCGGGCGATGCGGGTGGAATCGACTCGGCTCATCTGGCCCGCGCCCACGCCCAAGGTCATGGCAGCGCCGCAGAATACGATGGCGTTGGATTTCACGAACTTGGCGACGCGGCACGCAAACAGCAGGTCTTTGATTTGCCCGGGAGTCGGGGATTTTTTTGTTACGACTTTAAAATCCACGGGCATGATGTCGGCAGCGTCCAGCGTCTGCACGAGCAGGCCGCCACCGATACGCTTCAGTTGCAGCGCGTGGTGGTGATGGTCGGTCGGCACCACGAGCAGGCGCAGGTTCTGTTTCGCGGCCAGGAGCGCCCTGGCGGCATCGGTGAAGCCGGGGGCGATCATCACTTCAACGAAGTGCTTCCGCTCGTTCATGGCCTGGACGACGGTTTCGTCGACTTCGCCATTGAAGGCGATGATGCCGCCGAAGGCGGAGGTGGGATCCGTTTTGAAGGCTTTTTCGTAGGCTTCGCGCAGATTCGCCCCGATGGCGACGCCGCAGGGGTTGGCATGCTTGACGATGACGCAGGTCGGCCCATCGAAAACCTTGAGGCATTCCCAGGCCGCGTCGGAATCGGCAATGTTGTTGTAGGAAAGTTCTTTCCCCTGCAATTGCCGGGAGGTGGCGATGCAGCCGGGCACGGGCAGGGGGTCGCGATAGAAGGCGGCATCCTGGTGCGGGTTTTCGCCGTAGCGCAAAAGCTGCGCACGGTCGAAGGCCAGGTGCAGGCGCTCGGGGAAGGGGGACAACGGATAGGCGATGGTTTCTTCCGGGGCGGCTTCCATCCCTTCGGGGCCGGCAGTGAGCCAGTTGGCGATCATGCCGTCGTAGCGGGCAGTGTGGGTGAAGGCTTTCTTGGCGAGGCGGAAGCGGGTGGCGCGCGTCAGCGCGCCGTCGTTGATCCGCATCTCGTCGAGTACGGCGGCGTAGTCCGCCGGGTCGGCGACGACCGCCACGCCTTCGTAGTTCTTGGCCGCGGAGCGCATCATCGCCGGGCCGCCGATGTCGATGTTCTCGATGGCCTTGGCCAGCGTCACGTCGTCCTGCTGGATGACGTCCTGGAACGGGTAAAGGTTGACGCAGACGAGGTCGATCGGGGGGATGTCGTGCGCTTCCAGCGTTTCCAGGTGCCCGGGCAGGTCGCGGCGGGCGAGGATGCCGCCATGCACCTTGGGATGCAGGGTCTTTACCCGGCCATCGAGCATTTCGGGGAAGCCCGTGTAGTCGCCGATTTCGGTGACGGTCAGCCCTTCCTCTTTCAGGAGCCGGGCGGTGCCGCCGGTGGAGAGCAGTTCGACGCCGAGGGAGGCAAGCCCCTTGGCGAATCCGAGAATGCCTTTTTTGTCGGAGACGGAGATCAGTGCGCGGGTAATTTTCATTTTGGCGGGAGGGACGGAACAGGAAATACCGCAAGAACCCGGCTCGCCGAGGTGGCCGGGCAGGGGGGAGGGAGTGGCGCTACAACAAATCGTGGTCGAGAAGTTTGCGCCGCAGGGTGTTGCGGTTGATGCCAAGCAACTGGGCGGCAAGGCTCTGGTTGCCATTGGCGCGGCCAAGCACGAACTGGAGCATGGGCCTTTCGGCGCATTTGATTACCATGTCGTATATTGCCGTGGGCTTTTCGCCGTCGAGATCGTGGAAGTATTGTTCCAGCGTGCGCACGACGGCACTGGCAAGTTCCCCGTTAGGGCAAGCGTTCATGCGGCCAGCTCCCGTGGCATGTCGGTTTCGCTTGCTTCGTGGTCGTGGAGACGGTCGCCGGTTTTCGCCAGGCGGCTGAAGAAATCGTCGACCGTCGCGCTTTGGGCGTCGTGGTCGGCAAGCTGGTTCATGGCGCGGCGAAAGGCCGCTGACCCGGCAAGCCCGCGGGTGTACCAGCCGATGTGTTTGCGCGCGATCTTCACGCCGGTCTCCACGCCGTAGAAGGCGTAGAGATCGTCCAGATGGGCGCGGCAGATTTGGTGGATTTCGCTCACGAGCGGGGCAGGCAGGCATTCGCCGCTGGCAAGGAAGTGTTCGATTTCGCGGAAGATCCACGGACGACCCTGAGCAGCACGACCGATCATCAGGCCGTCCGCGCCGGTATGGTCGAGGACGAAACGGGCTTTTTCGGGCGAGTCGATGTCGCCGTTGGCAATGACCGGAATGCCGACGCGCGACTTGACTTCGGCGATGGTGTCGTATTCGGCACAGCCCATGTATTGGTCGGCACGGGTGCGGCCATGAATGGCAATGGCACAAATGCCGCGTTCTTCGGCAATGCGGGCGATGGTCGGGGCGTTTTTGTTGGCACGGTTCCAGCCCGTGCGCATCTTGAGCGTCACAGGGGTTTCCGGCACGGCACGCACCACGGCGTCGAGGATGCGGTCGACGAGGGCTTCGTCTTGCATCAGCGCCGAACCGGCCATGACATTACAGACTTTCTTGGCCGGACAGCCCATGTTGATGTCGATGATCTGCGCGCCGCGTTCGACATTATGCCGGGCCGCTTTCGCCAGCATCGCGGGATCGGCTCCGACGATCTGCACTGAGACGGGGCCAGGCTCGGTCGTGTGGTCGGCGCGGCGGCGCGTCTTGGCGCTGCCGTACAGCAGCGAATTGGCGCTGACCATTTCCGAGACCGCCAGCCCGGCCCCCATCCGCTTGCATAACTGGCGGAAGGGGCGATCCGTTACCCCGGCCATGGGAGCGACGAACAAATTGTTACGCAGGGTAAAACCGGCAAACTGCATGAGCGGACGAAAGCGAGAGGGGGGAGGAACTGCAAGGGCAATTATTCTACCCCAAGGATTGTATTCGGGGGCATCGACAATGAGCAAGATAGTAGACGGGCCGGAATGTGATTGTGGAAAACACATAGTATTCGTGTATATGGTTTTCGGCTATATGCGCATCCGGGTATCCTGTTTCCGGCAGGGCGGGTTATGCTATGAAAATCATGCATTTGCCGTGAGGAAAGGCGTTTCGCAAGACGGGCCTGCCTATTTCATCGCAATCGTGCGAACTTGTCTTGCATGTTCCGCGAAATTGTAATAGGGCCGCCGGGCATTGATTTGCCCATAAATCCAATAAATCGTTTTACGGCCTCCTTATATCGTTGTATGGATATTGCAGAAGACGGATAAGGGGGGATTTTCCGAACACTTTGTTTCTTTCATTCGCGCATCAAGGCTTCGATTTCGTCCATTTCGCGCGGTACGCCGTTGGTGAAATACTCATTGCCTTCGGCAGTGACCCATACATTGTCTTCGATGCGGATGCCGATATTCCAGAAAGCCTCGGGCACGTCATCGCCGGGGCAGACGTAGCAGCCCGGCTCGATGGTAAACACCATGCCCGGCACGAGCGGACGCCATTGGCCGTCGACCTTGTATTGCCCGGCGTCGTGCACGTCCATGCCGAGCCAGTGGCCGGTGCGGTGCATGTAGAAACGGCGATAAGCGCCCGCTTCGATCAGGCTCTCCTTCGCGCCTTGCAGCAGGCCCAGGTCGACGAAGCCTTGGGTGAGCACGGCGACGGCGGCGTCGTGCGGGGCGTTCCAGCCCTTGCCGGGGCGCACTTCGGCGCGGGCGGCATGGTTGGCGGCCAGCACGAGCTGGTAAAGATCGCGCGCCGGGCCGTCGAAGCGGCCATTGACAGGGAAGGTTCGGGTGATGTCCGCGGCGTAGCCGTCGAGTTCGCAACCGGCGTCGATGAGCAGGAGTTCGCCGTCGCGCATGCGGCGGTTGTTGTCGGTGTAATGCAGCACGCAGGCATTGGGGCCGCTGGCGACGATGGACGGATAGGCGGGGAAGGGGCTGCCGCCCGCGCGAAAGACGCGGAGCAGTTCGGCTTCGATTTCGTATTCGATGCGTCCCGCTCGGGTGGCGCGCATCGCCTGGCAATGCGCGGCGGCGGAGATTTCGCCCGCGCGGCGCATGATGGCGATCTCGTGTTCGTCCTTGACGAGCCGCATTTCGTCGAGCACGGCGGAGATTTCGTGCACCGTTTGCGGCACCGTCGTGGCATTGCGGGCGTCCGCGCGCGCCTGGGCAAGCGCGGCGAGGATGCGCCTGTCCCATTCCGGGCAGGCGGCAAGCATCGTCCAGAGCGCGGGCCGGTCGGCGAGCAGGCCGGGAAGCCTGCGGTCGAATTCATCCATCGGCCATGCCTCGTCGAAGCCGAACCTTTCGGCGGCGGCTTCGGGGCCGTGACGATGGCCTATCCAGCGTTCCTGTTCCTCGTTCCTTGCGCGGCAGAACAACAACTGACGCGGCGTCTCGCCCGCCAGCAGCACGATCACGGCTTCCGGTTCCGCGAATCCGCTGAGATAAAAAAACTGGCTGTCGGGCCGGTAGGGGTAGAACGTGCCCCGATTACGCTCGCGCTCGGGCGCGGTGGGCAGCACGGCCACGCCGCCGCCCGCTGCGAGCATATGGGCGAGCAGGCGTTCGCGGCGTTCGCGGAACGGATGCGAGGAAGGGGAGGGCGGATCGGCGGAAATCATGGCTGCTGGCCCGCCTGCCAGAGTCGAATCAGTGCGTCGCGCGCGCTGGCGATGTCGGCAATCGACACTCCGATGACCGGGCCGGAAAGCGTGTGGCCTTCGCAATTGCCGCCGAGGCGCACCGTGCCGTCCGCCGCGATGACGGTGACGGCTCCCGCGCCTTGTTGCAGGCGGTTCTGCCTGCCCGCTTCGTCGATCATCACACTGCCGTTGGTCAGGTTGAGCGTGGCATCGAGCGTGATTGCCGTGATGGTTCCGCTCGATTTCAGTTTGCCTTCCACCTGGCAGGGCACGAGCCGGTATTCGTTGACCAGCGCCAGCGCCTGGCGACGCAGATAACGTTGCAATGCCGCCGCGTCCTCCGGCATCTTGCCGCTGGCACGGTGCGCGAGATCGTCGAGTTCCGCGTCGGTCAGGTGGGGCGCGGCGGCGGCCAGCAGGGCGCGGTCGACGCGCGAGGCGGAAAGGTTTTTGGCGTCCAGATGATAGTGATGCCCGACGAGGTGCGCGCCCGCCTTGGCGAGTTGGGTCGCGGTGACTTTGGGCATACCCTGGAGCACGAGCGTGCCGAGCAGCTCGCTCAACTTGCGGCACAGGCTGGCATGGTCGCCGGACAAGAGCGCCTCGGGGGCGGCGATCTCGAACTCGAAAGTGACATCCAGTTTCAGATTGGCCTGGGGCATCGCAAGCTCCTATGAAAACCGCTGATTGACTGTCATTGCGAGGTGCGTAGCGCCGTGGCAATCCATTGACCGTGATTTCCGCAACACCGCCCGTCAGTGCAGGTAGTCGCCGCTGTGTAGATTACCGCGGGCCTGCGGCCTTCGCAATGACGGGGAATGAGGCAGTCAACACAACTTCAAACATCGTCATTGCGAGCGTAGCGAAGCAATCCATACGGAGGCAGGAGCATTCATTTCTTCTCCGTCTCCCCGCCCCACAGCCAATAGCTTTCGGCGTATTCGCGGGAGGTGATGATGGGCATGATCTCGCCCTTGCGGAAAATGCGGCCCTGGCTCTTGTTGGCGGGAGACCACCAGTAGCCATCGCGTGGGCAGGGTTCGCCGCCTTCTACGCGCTCGCCCCGGTGGCGACGCGCGCCGACGAGGAAGGGGTTGGGCAGATTGTGTCTTTTAAGGTATTCCAGCGGATCGGTCTTGAACATGCGTTCCGGCCCTTCCGGCTCAGGACAGACAAAGAAGTAATTCTTTTCTTCTTCGGAAATCGTGCCGTCTTCGTAACGGTCGTCACGCCAGAGCAGACGCCAGCGCACGGGGATGACGTCCTGACCATAACCAAGCCTTTCGTCGCTGTGGTCGATGTAGCTCTCCCGGTAGGTCGGTACTCTGGTTTCGCCGTGCAGGTAGTTCATGACACCCCACAACTGGTCTTCGTCTTTGTCCAGCGGTTCCCAGATGCCGGAGAAGGGCACAGACTCGCCGGTGGCGATGATGACGTCTTTCTTCGGGCGTTTGGGCAACTCGGGCAGAGGGTCAGGGTAAGGCAGGCGTTCCAGAAAGACGGCATGCCAGAGATGATAGTTTAGGCTAGCCGGAGTGTCCGGGTCTCTCGGCTCGCCGGAGAAGCCGCCTGTTTCGCCCGCATCACATAAATCATTAAGCGCCTTTAGAAACTCCTCCCAATAGGGCGTTTTTTCTCCCCCACGAATATCGCCGATATTGACCTTGTTTCGGAATGTCTGCCAGTAACTGACAGGCATCCATGAGCGCACAAAGAAAGCGTAATCCTCGCTGTAGAGGAACACCCGTCTGTCGCCCTTGCGCAGACGCCTGACGCCTTCCTCGTGAATTGCCAGCCCCTTTAATATCTTCACGTAGTGCTGGTAAAGGATGTGGCTTTCATGCGTGGCAAGTAGATTGTTATTGTCCGCCTCGCGCACGCTGTTTTCAGCGATCTCTGCCCATTTGCGGTAATAGTCGAGTTCGCGGTTCCATCGCGTCCAAGAACTGCCCTTCTTGAGCAAATGGAAGATCTGGCGCTGTTCCAGTTCGTTGGGGATCAGAATGTCCCTGTCCGTCCATCTCGGGGCAACTTGCATGTCCATTTAGGAAAACACCTCCTCGTTATCCTTTGGGAGCGTCGCCGTCGTGCCGATGCACGCGATGGATTGCCACGGGCCTGCGGCCCTCGCAATGACGGGGAATGAGGCAGTCGACACAACTTCAAACATCGTCATTGCGAGCGTAGCGAAGCAATCCATGTTCGGAGATAGGAGCGTTCATTTCTTCTCCGTCTCCCCGCCCCACAGCCAATAGCTTTCGGCGTACTCGCGGGAAGTGATGATGGGCATAATCTCGCCCTTGCGGAAAATGCGGCCCTGGCTCTTGTTGGCGGGAGACCACCAGTAGCCATCGCGCGGGCAGGGTTCGCCGCCTTCTACGCGCTCGCCCCGGCGGTGACACGCGCCGACGAGGAAGGGGTTGGGCAGATTGTGTCTTTTAAGGTATTTCAGCGGGTCGGCATTGAACATGCGCTCCTGGCCTTCTGGTTCGGGGCACACAAAGATGTAATCCTTTTCTTCTTCGGGAATCGTGCCGTCCAAGTAACGGTCGTCGCGCCAGAGCAGACGCCAGCGCACGGGGATGATGTCGTCGCCGTAGCCGGTTATTTCGTTGCTGTGGTCGATGAAGCTCTCCCGGTAGGTCGGTGCTTTTGTTTCGCCGTGCAGGTAGTTCATGACGCCCCACAACTGATCTTCGTCTTTGTCCAGCGGTTCCCATATGCCGGAGAAAGGCACAGGCTCGCCGGTGGCGATGATGACGTCTTTCTTCGGACGTTCGGGCAGATCAGGCAGGGGGTCGGGGTAAGGCAGGCGGGAAAGAAAGACGGCGTGCCAGAGGTAGTAACGCAGGTTGGCCGGTTCATTTGGGGCATCCAGAGAGAACCCTCCCATTTCGCCCGCGTTGCATAAATCATTAAGCGCCTTTATAAACCCATCCCAATAGGGCGTGTCATCTCCCCCGCGAATATCGCCGATATTAACCTTGTCACGGAATGTCTGCCAGTAATCGACAGTCAGCCACGCCCGCTCAAAAAAAGCGTAAGCCTCGCTATCGAGGAACACCCGTCTGTCGCCCTTGCGTAGACGCCTGACGCCTTCCTCGTAGACTGCCAGCCCCTGCAATATCTTTACGTAGCGTTGATAGGTGATATAGCATTTTTCGGGAATAGCCAGCAGACCGCTGTTGTCCGCTTCGCGCACGCTGTTCTCGGCAATCTCCGCCCATTTACGGTAATAGCCAAGAGCACGGTTCCATCGCGTCCAGGAACTGCCCTTTTTCATCATGTAGAAGATCTGGCGCTGTTCCAGTTCGTTGGGGATCAGGATGTCCCTGTCCGCCCATCTCGGGGTGACTGCCGTATCCATTTAAGAGAAGACCTCCTCGTTATCCTTTGGGAGCGTCACCGTCGTGCCGATGCACGCGATGGATTGCCACGGGCCTGCGGCCCTCGCAATGACGGGGAATGAGGCAGTCGACACGAATTCAAACATCGTCATTGCGAGCGTAGCGAAGCAATCCATGTTCGGAGATAGGAGCGTTCATTTCTTCTCCGCCTCCCCGCCCCACAGCCAGTAGCTTTCGGCGTACTCGCGGGAGGTGATGATGGGCATGATCTCGCCCTTGCGGAAAATACGGCCCTGGCTCTTGTTGGCGGGAGACCACCAGTAGCCATCGCGCGGGCAGGGTTCGCCGCCTTCTACGCGCTCGCCCCGGTGGCGACGCGCGCCGACGAGGAAGGGGTTGGGGATGCCGTGCTCTTCGATGTAGTCAATGGTTTCCACACTGAAGGGGTTTTGCTCACCCTCCAGCACGGGGCAGACAAAGATGTAATCCTTTTCTTCTTCGGGAATCGTACCGTCCTCGTAGCGGTCGTCGCGCCAGATCAGCCGCCAGCGCACGTCGATGATGTCTACGTCGTAACCGAGTTCCTCGTTAGTGTGGTCGATAAAAGTCTGTTCGTACTGCGGTGCCTTTCTTTCAGCATGCAGGTAGTTCATGACACCAAATAGTTGATCTTCTTCCGTGTCCAGCGGCTCCCAGATACCGGAGAAGGGGATCAGTTCACCGGTGGGAACAATAATGTCCTTTTTAGGGCGTTTGGGCAGTTCGGGCAGGGGGTCGGGGTAAGACAGTCCGGGCAGAAAGATGGGGATCCACAAGTCATAGCTTACGTTTGCAGGTCCTTCACCCTCTGCGGTCACATCCCCAACGTATGGAGCACATTCCCCATGAACTTCGCACAGTTCATCGAACGCCTTGAAAAACTCCCCCCGATAAGGGGTGTTCTCTGCCCAACGGTAGTCACCGCAGTTGATCTTGAAGAGGAATGTCAGCCAATGGTTGACCGGTGCAAATGAGCGTGCAAAAAAGCCGTAGGCCTCGCTATAGAGAAACACCCGTCTGTCGCCCCTACGCAGACGGTTAACGCCTTCCTCGAAGGTCGCCAGCCCCTTGAGAATGTTGACGTAACGTTGATAGGTAATGTCACTTTTATTCGCAGCCAGCAGGCCGCTATTGTCCGCCTCGCGCACGCTATTTTCAGCGATCTCTGCCCATTTCCGGTAATAGCCAAGGGCGCGGTTCCAGCCTGTCCAGGAACTGGCCTTTTTGATGATATAGAACATCTGGCGCTGTTCCAGTTCATTAGGGATCAGGATGTCCCTGTCTGTCCATCTCGGGGTAACTGGCGTATCCATTCAGGGGAAAACCTCCTTGTTGTCCTTGGGCAGCGTCACCGTCGTGCCGATGCACGCGATGGATTGCCACGGGCCTGCGGCCCTCGCAATGACGGGGAATGAGGCAGTCGACACAACTTCAAACATCGTCATTGCGAGCGTAGCGAAGCAATCCATACGGAGGCAGGAGCATTCATTTCTTCTCCATCTCCCCGCCCCATAGCCAGTAGCTTTCGGCGTACTCGCGGGAGGTGATGATGGGCATGATCTCGCCCTTGCGAAAAATGCGGCCCTGGCTCTTGTTGGCGGGAGACCACCAATAACCGTCGCGCGGGCAGGGTTCGCCGCCTTCTACACGGTCTGTTTTGCGGCGAGCACCGGCGAGGAAGGGGTGAGGCAGATGGTGCTTTTTGATGTATTCCAGCCCATCGGTACCGAATGGGTCTTCTGCGCCTTCCGGTACGGGCCTGACGAAGATGTAGTCCTTTTCTTCTTCGGGAATCGTGCCGTCCTCATAGCGGTCGTCGCGCCAGATCAGCCGCCAGCGCACGTTAATAATGTCCTCGTTGTAGCCGAATCTTTCTTCTGTATGGTCGATAAAGGTCTGGCGGAAAGTTGGCGCTTTTGTTTCGCCGTGCAGATAGTTCATGACGCCGAACAGTTGATCCTCTTCCATGTCCAGTGGCTCCCAGATACCGGAGCAGGGCACGCGCTCGCCAGTAGCGACGATGGCGTCCTTCTTGGGACGCTTGGGCAGTTCGGGCAGAGGATCTGGGTAAGGCAGACGGGAAAGAAAGACGGCATGCCAGAGGTGGTAACGCAAACTAGCCGGAGTGTCCGGGTCTCTCGGCTCACCGGAGAAACCCGCTGTTTCGCCCGCATGGCACAAATCATCTAACGCCTTGAAAAATTCCTCCCGATAGGGGGTTTTCTCTGCCCAGCGGTAGTCACCACAGTTGATCTTGGAAAGGAATGTCAGCCAATAGTTGATCGGTGAAAGTGCACGCACAAAAAAAGCGTAGTCTTCACTGTAGAGGAACACCCGTTTGTCGCCCTTGCGCAGACGGTTAACGCCTTCCTCGAAGGTCGCCAGCCCTTTGAGGATGTTGACGTAGTGCTCATAGAGGATGTCGCTTTTATGCGTAGCGAGCAGGTTATTGTTGTCCGCTTCGCGCACGCTGTTCTCGGTAATCTCTGCCCATCTCTGGTAGTAGCCGAGTTGGCGATTCCATCTCGTCCAGGAACTACCCTTTTTCAGCAGATGAAATATCTGGCGCTCTTCCAGCTCGTTAGGAATCAGTATATCCCTGTCCGTCCATCGGGCAATTGGTATGTCCATTTAAGAGAAGACCTCGTTGTTATCCTTAGGCAGGGTCGCCGTTGTGTCGGTCACGGGGGTTGTGGAGACGTTTATCGTGCCGCCGGGCACGGCATAGCCCCAGTGGCCGTTGGCGTCTACCCAACCCGTCGCACGGAGAGTACAGACCAAGCCGGTTTCGGGGTCAGTCCAAGTGACGGGTTTGGGCGGCGGCACGGTGACTTTGGGTGCAACGCCAGTATACATAAACTCGTCGTAGGCTTTGCGCATAGCGGCGATGTAATCCTGCGCGGCTTGCATGAAAACCTCGTGTTCCTTAGTGATCTTCTTATAGGTACTGTCCGGCAGCCGCACCACAGCCTGGTCTGCGGCACCGGGCAGGTACTGGCCAGGAATGCTTGTTCCAGCCTGTTCGGACACTGCGCCGAAGCAGCCATTGACCGGCACTTTGGTACCCTCGGGGGGAACGTGCATCTCGAAGATGAACATGTCCCGGTTCCACTCGTCCAGCACGGCGCACAGCCCCCGCCATTCCTCGGCAGTCTGGGGCACGCGCCCGATGCCCACCCAGATGTCGTCGCCGGGACGACCGCCTGGATAGGACTCTTTGACGTAAACACCGTAGGTTCTGCCATCGGGGCCGAAGACGCGGAAGATCACGCTATCGCCGGGTTGCAGGGCGCGGTTGGCGATCCTAGCATGGTAGGCTTCGATGCCTCTGTAATTCTCGGAAGATATGGCATTGCTATCATCTATACGAATACCCATATCGCGCAAATCGGGGTAGCCAAGTTCGGGCGTGTAGACGTCTTTGTAACTGGCGTCATCACCTTTAACGGCCTTGTTCTGCGGCAGCCCCCCACGTGCGGTACGCTTGGGCAAGATGGACTGACGGTCAACCAGTTTCGCCTCATCCGCCAACGTGGTGCTCTTCTTCCCGGCCTGGGCTGTGGCGGTCTGGCGGGGCGGGCCTTTCTTCGGCGCGCCGCCCGCAGGGGCTGCCGCACCTGTGCCGCCGGAACCACCGCCCGCACCGTTGCCACTACCGCCGCCGGAACCGCTACCACTACTACCGGAACCGCCCGAAGCCTTCGCCCCGCCGCCCCCGCTGCTCCCCGCCGTATCGGCCACATGCGCCGCCGTACTGCCCGCCGCACGTCCACCCGCGCTGGCACCAGCCAGCGCCAGATCGGCACCGCCGTTATAGAGAGCCTGCTGCATCTCCCTTAGCCATTCGTCCAGGTCTTTAATGGCCTGCGGGATCATCTTCGTGCCTTTTTCCTTGAGCACTTTAAAGGCGTTGATGAGTTCCTCCATGCGCTTCTCCAGCGCGCGGGGAATCACCCAGCTTGCGCGCCGCAGCACGCCGCCCAGCGTTTCAATGATGATCTCGGTGAGCTGCGCAAACTTTTCCATCAGCTCGGCTTCATATTTGACAATCCTCAGGCTCATGAACCAGGCTTCGGCGTTTTTCCAGCCAATGCGGTTCAGGAACTCGATGATCTCTTTGGCAGCCTTGTAGAGATGCGCCGCGCGGGCCGCGCCGGTGAGGTTGACCGCCGTCTTGATGGCCTTGATGGTGAGCCGCCCCACGCCCTTGATAACGCCGCCAATGACGGGGATCAGCGCAAAAATGAGGACGATCAACCCCGCCCACTCCAGTTTGCTTTCGCGCTTTTTGGGGTCGTCCGCCATGCCCAGGCTGATGGCGATGATGTCCCGCACGGCGGTGACGTCTCCCAGCAGGGGAACCATGCCGATGACGGCATCGACAACGATCTGGCTAGTCGTGGCCTTTTCGTTGAAGGCTCCCTGCACGGTGCCCCACAGCCAGCCGCCCGCTTCGGCGCTCATGGCCTTGAATTCGCTCCAGCTTAAACCACCAGGGGCTTCTTTTTCTGCCATGTTCTTATTCTCCTTGCGCACCGTCAGGCGTGTATTTGTCGATCAGGCTTTTCACACGTGCCTTGCCGCCTGCATCCGGATTCGGAGTTTGATCTTTTCTTTCAAATTTGCCGGGCATGGGGCCGTAGGTGACGGTGGCGCTGCCCTCGGCCCCTTCGGGCAGCTTCACGCGGGCCTGGCCTGCGGCATCGAGCTTGCCGGTGATTGTCTGGCCGTTCGCCAGGGTGACGGTGTAGTCTGCGCCCGCCAGCGGGGTGCCATCGTGGTAGAGGTGTTCGAGCAGGAGTTCGTTGGGTTCGATCTCACCGTCCGGGAATTCAATCGGCGGCACCGTCGTGCTCGTCCGGACGGTTCGGTTGACGCCACGGGCCTTGACATCCAGCGTCCCCGGCGCATGAATGTCGATATTTCCCCCTTTCATCCGGATGTACGCCCCGGCGCAGGAGAGCAGGATTTCTTCTCCGGCAACGGCTTGCAGGGTTTTTTTGTTGGCGTGCAGGCGCAGGTTCTGGTCGCCCGCAATCTCGATGTCGCCCGATTGCGTTCAGGACGATATGCGGGCCGTTGACGGGCACTTCTGGTGCTTTCCGCGCGGGTTCTCCCCCCAACACGTCCTCCAGATCGCAGGCGCAAAGTGCCGCAAGCAGCAGCAGGGCTGACAAGGCCCTCGCCATGCTATTTCTTTTGCAGGGATTCATTCG
>JAISNX010000085.1 GCA_031276015.1 Azoarcus sp. | reverse complement strand
CCTGTATTTCCGGAAAAGCGTGGGAAAAGAAAGACGAAAGAAAAGGGGCGCGGCCCTCCCGCGCCCCCGGCATGATACCCGCGTTTTCAGCCGCGCACGCGCAAAATGATGTCGTAGCTGAGTTTGTCGATGACCTTTTGCAGGCCGCGATGCTGCCGGATGTTGATGACCAGCGGGGCCATGAAATTGGCGTGCAATCCCGCCTCGGCGGGCGCGTCGGCGTTCTTGCGGACGATGACGGCCACCGCCGCATCTTCGGGTCGGGCCAAGCGCAGGAAGGCAACTTCCTCGTCCGTGAGCGGAAACTCGTAGGTAATGCCGATCTGTTCCGGCCCGGTGAGCGAAAACGCGAGGCTGGCGTCATCCACGCTCTGGAGCAAAAGCACCTTTCCGCCTCCGCCTTCCTCGTGCAGCAGCACGAAACGGCGCGAATTCTCGAATCCGGGCAGCCCCGCCGGGAATTCGATTATTTTGTCATCGGAAACCTCGATGGCTCCCAATGCCGGACTATCTATCTTCATATGTCCCCCGTTGTTGAGACGATCCGCGGCGCGGGCAAATCTATTTCGCCGCCCGCCGCTTCGATTTCCTGGCCGCTTCAGCGGATACCTTGCCGGTTTTTCGTGGCGGCAGCACGATGCCTTCGGCGATGTTTCCCAAGCGGCGTCTTGCCGACTCGGCTTCGCGCTTGTTGCGAAAAGGCCCGACCACGACCCGCGCCTGGAGATGGGCAGGCAAGCCGGATGCCAAGGCATTCTCAAGCAGGCTTTTGGCATTGTCCATGGAATCGAACACGCCCAACTGGAGAAAATAAGCGTCTTGCAATGACGGCGGCGGCGTTTTGGCCGCCACGTCAAGCGTGCGACCCGCGGCGGGCGGCTCGGGCTGCGACACGACGGCCTCCGGGACGTTTCCCGTTTCGCCCGGCGCGGCTTCCGGTGCCATGGGGACGGAAGCATCCGCCGCGCTGGCGACGATTTCATCGACGGGCACAATCGCCTCGTCCGATGCCGCCGCGTCGATCGCATAGACGGGGGGAGTGTCGGCCTCGCTGGCGGCGGGCGGCGGCGCGGTTTTCGCGGGCGGCGACCACATCGGCATGCCAGCATCCTCGTACCACAAGGTGCCCAACAGCAAGGCGATGGCCGCCATCACGGCGAAACCCGCCCGGCGCAGCGCCGTTCGGCGCAAATCGTCGGGCGCGACGATTTTCCGGCTCATATCCGCCTGCCCCGCGCTTCCTGTTGCCGTGCCCGCGCGGCGAGCGATGCAACCAGATCGGCTTCGGCACGGGTAATGCCGCAGCGCGTGGCGATGACATCGGCCATCACCCCGCGCCGCGCCAGGGCCAGCGCCTCATCGTATTCCGGGGAAACGCCCGGCGGCTCCACCGGCATGGTCATGGGAGCCTCGGGCCGCACCGTCAGGCGTTCCACCTCCGCGCGCAATGCGTGGATTTCCTGGCGTTGGGTTTCAAACGCCTCCCAAACGCGGTCGACCTCCCGCCGCAGGCATTGCAATTCGAGTTCGAGCGCGAAAGGATCGGAAACATTATCCGGCGCGATATTCCGCACAATACTTTCCGCTTCCGGCAAAACGGAAAGCGGGGGCGGCTCTTTGTGCAGCGGGGACGCATAACCGGAAGAATCATTATCCAGACCCGGCAGCATTTCGGTGCTTTCAGCCAGCGACGCCTCCGCCTGTCGCCGGATGCACAATGCGCGAATGAATTGCCAGCCGCCATAAACCAGCAGCGCCGCAATGAAACTCCATACCAATTGCCGCATGATCCGTCCTCCCTGACGGACATCCATGAACGAGGATAACGTCGGGTTGTTTGCCATGTAACGCCATGGTCGAATATGGCGATAATACTTGCCGCGCCTGTTTCGGACAAACGATATGGAACTTTTCCCGCCTTTTTTTCTTTTCTGGACGAAAAAGATCGTCTCGGCACTGATCCTGCCGCCGCTTTTGCCTTTCGTTCTCGTTTTTGCCGGACTCGTTTTCATCCGCTGCCGCTGGCGCGGCGGTGCCGTCCTGGTCTGGATCGGCCTCGCCGTCGGCCTCTTCACCATCACGCCCGCCGCGACCGACCTGCTGCTGGCCCCGCTGGAACCGGCAGCCCCCGTCCGGCCTGCCGAAGCCCGGAGCGCGCAAGCTATCGTCATTCTTGGCGGCGGACGCATGTTCGACACGCCGGAATACGGCGGCGACACCGTTGGCCGCATGACCCTCGAACGCCTGCGCTACGGTGCGCGGCTGGCGCGCGAAACCGGGCTGCCCGTACTGGTCAGCGGCGGCGCGCCCGGCGGGCGGACGCCCGAGGCGCAACTGATGAAGGCCGTGCTGGAGGAGGAATTCCATGTTCCCGTCACCTGGACGGAGGACGCCTCGCTCGACACCCACCAGAACGCCCGCAACAGCGCCGCCCTGCTCAAGACTGCCGGTATCGGTCGCGTCGTCCTCGTCACCCACGCCGTCCACATGCGGCGCGCCCGGGAAGAATTTGCGTCGCAGGGGCTTGCCACCGTCGCGGCCCCGACGGCCTGGCTGAACAGCCAACGAAACGGCAGCATCCTGCCCGCGTTGCCGAACACGGAATCCGCTTACGCGGGCTGGTTCGCGCTGCATGAGTGGTTCGGCCTGCTTGCCCGACGCCTGAGCCGTTGAAGCGGCAAGCGCTGCCAGCGCGCGCGTCGTTTCAGTGGGCGGTGTCGTAGTAATAGGGCCTGACCGGCACGCGGGCGGCGTCATAGGTGCGGCGCGCCCGGACATTCTGTGGTTTGTCCCACCACAGGGCAAGGCCCGCGCGCCGCACGTCGCACTCCTCCGGATGCTGCGCCAGCCATTCGCGCATGAACAGGGTGAATTCGGATTCGTAGGGTTTGGGCATGGCGGGTATCCTTTTGCGCGGGAAGAAAGAGAAAAGCGGGCGGGCAATATTAGCACTCGCCTGAAAGACCCGGCCATGAGATACGGTGCGGAAGCCGCGGGCGGTGGCACACCACGGCACCATGCACCTCGTGATGCCCAAAACCTTCGTCATTGCGAGCGAAGCGCGGCAATCCACGCGTTGCATGGCACACCACGTCGCTACGCGCCGGAAGGAACGCAGTGGATTGCCACGTCGCTACGCGCTTCGCAATGACGGTTTCAGGCGCAAGACAAAGCATGTGGCGTCCCGATTTTTGTCGAATTCGTGACAACTGCGTGCAGGAAGCTATCTCAAAACATCCTGATCCCCGACCCCTGAAACCCGATCCTTGGTGAGGCGCTCGCGCAAGAATGCGATGAAGCGCTGTGTTTTCGCGGGCAGCAGCCGCGTTTCGGTCATTGCATATATGGGCAGCGGCGCGCCATGCCATTGGGGAAGCACGCGGCACAGGCGCTCGCTGGCCAGATCGGCGGCAAGCATCTCCTCCGGCAGCAGGATGACGCCCATATCGAGCGTCGCCAGTCGCCGGATCAGGCCCACGTTATTGAACGCGAACCGCCCGCCCGCCGGAACCCTGATCGTTTCCGTACCCTTGTGCAAGGTCCACGCCTCGCCCCTGCGCAGGGCCAGGCATTCGTGCCGCGCCAGATCGGCAGGCTCCACCGGCTCACCCGCCCGTTCGAGATAGGGCGGCGAGGCGTAGAGACGCGCCGACAATACCGTCAACGGATACGCGATCAACTGCGAATCCTCCGGCTTTCCCGCCCGGATCGCCACATCGAAATGCTCGCTCACCAGATCGACCCGCCGGGGCGAGAGATCGAAATCGAAAGCGATGTCGGGATAGCGGCGCGCGAATTCCGCCATCAAGGGCGCGAGATAAACCGCGAAATCCGCAGGCAGCGACGCGCGCAACACTCCGCCCGGCTGCGCCAGCATCTCGCCAAGCTGCTCGTGCGCAAGTCGCGCCTCCTCCACTATGCGCTTGCAACGCTCGAAATAAATCTGCCCCGCCTCGGACAAGGCCAGCTTGCGCGTTGTACGGTGCAGGAGCCGCAAGCCGATTTTCTTCTCCAGCGCCCCGATCCGGCGCGACAAAGTCGAACCCGGCATCCCCATCGCCTCGGCAGCGGCGCGAAAACTCCGCGCCTTCACTACCTCCACGAACAGGGCCATGTCGTCAAGAAATTCCATACGGATTATCCCATCAATGGATTGCTATTCTCCAATCAAGCCCGTTTATCCCGCCCGGGGAAAAGCCGATCATCCCTGCTGCCGCGTCGGGCAGGCGAATGCGCCTTCTGGCCACGGTTTTCCCCGGTTTCCTTTTCCACCGCGCCAATCACCAAGGATTTTCACATGAACACGCTATTCACGCCCCTGCGCATCGGGCCTCATTCTCTCCCCAACCGCCTCGTCATGGCACCGATGACCCGCTCGCGCGCCGACATCGATGGCGTTCCCGGAGAACTCGTTGCTCTCTACTACACCCAGCGCGCCAGCGCCGGACTCATCATCAGCGAAGGCGTCTATCCCTCCGCCACGGGCAAGGGCTACCTGCGCACGCCCGGCATCATCGACGACACCCAGACCGCCGCCTGGAAACGCGTCGCCGATGCTGTACACGCCAAAGGTGGCCGCATCTTCATGCAGATCATGCACTGCGGGCGCATCTCGCACCCCGCCCTGCTGCCGGACGGCGAACTGCCCGTCGCGCCCTCTCCCATCAAACCTCCCGGACAAGCCTGGACAGACCTCGGCCAACAGGACTTCATCACCCCTCGCGCACTCGGCCTGGACGAAATCCCCGCCGTCATCGACAGCTACCGCACCGCCACGCGCCGGGCACTCCAGGCCGGTTTCGACGGCGTGGAACTCCATGCCGCCTCGGGCTACCTGCCCGAGCAGTTCCTCTCCTCGGGCAGCAATTGCCGCACGGATCAATACGGCGGCCCGGTCGAAAACCGCGCCCGCTTCATCCTGGAAACCCTCGCGGCAATGATTGCGGAAGCGGGCAGCGGGCGCGTCGGCATCAAGATTTCGCCGGAAATGGGCTACAACGGCATCACCGACGCCAAGCCGCAAGAAACTTTCACCTGGCTCGTCGAGCACCTGCGCGGCCTCGGCCTCGCCTACCTGCACGTCGCCCTGTTCGGTGCCGACACCGACTACCATGCCTTGCTGCGTCCGCGCTTCGATGGTGTTTACCTTATTGGCGGCGGCCTCGACCAGGCCAAGGCCGAAACCGCGCTGGCCGAAGGGCGGGCCGATGCCGTGGTTTTCGGCAGCGCCTTTATCGCCAACCCGGACTTGCCCGAACGCTTCCGACGCGGCGCGCCGCTCAACGTCCCGGACAAGGACACGTTCTTCAGCCCCGGCGCGCAGGGCTATACCGACTACTTGGGCATCGGGCCGGAATAGTTTGGGCAGAAACGGGCAGTGGCGTTATCGAGCGTGTTTGTCCGGGATTGTCGTGGTGCCTTGCGCCTTGCAATGGCGCTTGTTTGGCGTTTCTTTGAAACCCGAGCCCGAAAGTCAGAAGCCGCCCGAAGGCGGCTCCTGACTTTCCTTTTTGCCCGTGCTGCGCCGTCAGTCGTCGCCGCTGAATGCGCCTAGGAGATGCAGCAGGCTCGTGAAGAGGTTGTAGATCGACACGTACAGCGTGACCGTCGCCATGATGTAATTGGTTTCGCCGCCGTGGACGATTGCGCTGGTCTCATAGAGGATGAGGCCCGAGGCGAGCAGGACGAAGGCCGCCGAAACCGCCAGCGCCAGGGTCGACATGTCGAAGAAGATCGCGGCCAGCCCGGCGAAGAAGGCCACCAGGATGCCCACGAACAGGAACCCGGCCATGAAGGAGAAATCCTTGCGGCTGTAGAGCGCGTAGGCGGACAGGGCGAAGAAGATGAAGGCCGTGGCCCCGAGCGCCTGCATGACCAGTTGGGAGCCGTGGGGCGTGGCGAGATAGAACGAGAGGATCGGCCCGAGCGTCGCGCCCATGAAGCCCGTGAGGGCGAATACGCAGACGATGCCGAGACCGCTGTTGCGGAATTTGGTGGTCAGGAAAAGCAGCCCGAAATAACCGGCCAGCGTTATCCAGGGGCCGAGGTAGGGGAGGCTGAGCGCCATCGACAGCCCGGCCGTCATGGCGGAAAACGCCAGGGTCAGCGCGAGCAGGGTGTAGGTATTGCGGATGAGGCGGTTCGTCGCCAGCGTGGAACTCTGGGCATGACCCAATACTTGGGCCTCGATGTTTTCCATTTGGGAATCTCCTTGGTTTCTGCGGGGGGAAGAAGAAACTACGAACCCATGCAGGTTGCGGTTCGCAGACTATACCAAGCCTGCCGGGTTAATGCCATGCCGGGGCGTGCGAAATTCTTCGCCGCGCCCGCAAACGCCGTGCCAGCAGGGAGCGTGGATTCCTTCCGGGCGGGCGTCCGAACAACCCGCGAGCCGCCCAGGGGGTGGGCCGTTTACCTCAGCTTGATTTCCTTGTACGGCACGTGCTTGCGGGCAACGGGGTCGTACTTGTTGAATTCGAGCTTTTCGGGCGTGGTGCGCTTGTTTTTCGTGGTGGTGTAGAAATGCCCCGTGCCAGCGGTCGATTCGAGCTTGATTTTTTCGCGGGTGCCTTTGGCCATGGCCGTTCTCCGTAATTAGACTTTTTCGCCGCGAGCGCGAAGCTCGGCGACAACGGTGTCGATGCCTTTCTTGTCGATGGTGCGCAGCGCGGCATTGGTGACGCGCAGGCGAATCCAGCGATTTTCGGTTTCGCTCCAGAACCGGCGGTTTTGCAGGTTGGGGAGGAAGCGGCGCTTGGTTTTGTTGTGGGCGTGGGAGATGTTGTATCCCACCATGGGGGCCTTGCCGGTAACTTGACAGACGCGAGCCATTGGATGCTCCTAGCGGTCGTTTTTGTGAAACGGCGAAGGATATTGCAAAAACCGTCCGGTGCGCAAGCCCCGGCAGTGACGGCGGCTGTTTGCCCCACCTCGCTACAGCAGCCCGCGTTCGACGAACGAGGTCGGCGAGCCGTGCGCCGGGACGACGAAATGATCCAGCACCTTGATGTCGACCAGCGCCAGCGCCTTGCTCAGATCGCGCGTGAGCATTTCGTCGGCGTGGCTGGGTTCCGCCTCGCCCGAGGGGTGATTGTGCGCGAGGATGACGGCGGCAGCGTTGTGCCGGAGCGCGAGCTTGACCACTTCGCGCGGATAGACACTGGTCTGGTTCAGGGTGCCGCGGAAAAGGTCGACGGCTTCGATCAAACGGTTGCGCATGTCGAGCAGCAGGATGCAGAAGGTTTCGTGGGGAAGGTGGGCAAGGTGCAATTGCAGCCAGTCCCGCACGGCCAGGGGCGAATCGAACAGCGCACCATCGTCCAAGCGCTCGGCCAGCGCGCGGCGGGCCAGTTCCATCACCGCCTGGAGTTGGGCATACTTCGCCAGCCCCATGCCGGGCACCGCGGCAAATTCGTCGATGGGCGCATTGCACAGTCGGCACAGGGAGCCGAAGCGCGCAAGCAGGGTGCGGGCGAGATCCACGGCGCTTTGCCCGCGCGTGCCGACGCGCAGGAACAGCGCGAGCAGTTCGGAATCGGTCAGCATCCGGGGGCCATGGGCGAGGAGTTTCTCGCGCGGACGCTCGTTTTCGGGCCAGTCGGTAATCGCCATGACGGTATGAATGAGAGGGAATGATGGGGGATTATACGGGCATCATCGAATGTTTGCACGGTCGAAAAATCGTGCTCGGGGTGAGCGGCGGCATCGCGGCGTACAAGGCCGCCGCGCTCACGCGCGAACTGGGGCGGATGGGGGCGGATGTCCATGTGGTGCTGACCGAGGCCGGTTCGCGCTTCGTCTCCGCGCTCACCTTCCACGCCCTGTCGGGGAATCGCGTGTGGACGTCCCTCTGGGACGGGAACACGGAGAACGGCATGCCGCATATCGCCCTCGTGCGCGGGGCCGATGCCATTCTCGTCGCGCCCGCCAGCGCCGACATCATCGCCCGCCTTGCCAACGGCCTGGCGGACGATCTGCTCTCCACGCTGTGCCTGGCGCGCGACTTTCCGCTCCTCATCGCCCCGGCGATGAACCGGCAGATGTGGGAAAACCCGGCCACGCAGCGCAACGTGGCGACGCTCAAGGGCGACGGCGTCATCGTCCTCGGCCCGGACGAGGGCGGGCAGGCATGCGGCGAAACCGGCCCTGGACGGATGCTGGAACCCGGGGCGTTGTGCGAGGCACTGCTGGCCTTCTTCACGCCCAAGCGCCTGGCCGGGCGCAAGGTAGTGATTACCGCCGGGCCGACCTTCGAGGCCATCGACCCGGTGCGCGGCATCACCAATACCAGTTCCGGCAAGATGGGCTACGCGATTGCGGCGGCCTGCGTGCGCGGCGGTGCCGAAGTCGTGCTGGTGAGCGGGCCGGTGACGCTGCCCGTGCCCGCCGGGGTGCGACGGGTCGAAGCCGCCAGCGCCCTGCGCATGCGCGACGAAGTAAACGCGGCCTTGCCCGGCGCGGACGTGTTCATCGCCGTGGCGGCGGTCGCCGACTACCGTCCGGCGGAAACGGCGGGGCACAAACTCAAGAAATCGGGCGCATCCATGCAACTCGAACTCGTTCCCAACCCGGACATCCTCGCCGAAGTCGCGGCGCGACCCGACGCGCCCTTTTGCGTGGGCTTCGCCGCCGAAAGCCAGAACCTCGACACCTACGCCGAGGGCAAGCGCCGCGCCAAGCGCCTGCCCATGCTGGTCGGCAACCTGCTCGTCGACGGCCTGTGCGGGGACGAGAACACCGTCGTCATCTACGACGACGAAGGGCGGCACCCCCTGCCCAGGGCACCCAAGGCATTCGTCGCACGCCAGATCGTCGAACATCTCGCCCGCCTGCTGCCCGCGGGCTGAACCGGAACAACAAAGGACACACGAACCATGCACCGCATCGACATCAAACTCCTCGACTCCCGCCTGCGCACGCAGCCTCCGGCCTATGCCACCGCCGGTTCCGCCGGGCTGGATTTGCGCGCCTGCCTCGACGAAGCACTCACCCTGCATCCGGGCCAGACCGTGCTCATCCCGAGCGGCATCGCCCTCCACATCGCCGACCCTGGCCTCGCCGCCATCGTCCTGCCGCGCTCCGGGCTTGGGCACAAGCACGGCATCGTGCTCGGCAATCTCGTCGGGCTGATCGACTCGGACTATCAGGGGCAGATCATGGTGTCGGTCTGGAACCGTGGCAACGAGGCTTTCACCATCGCGCCGATGGAGCGGATCGCGCAACTCGTGATCGTGCCGGTCGTGCAGGCCGCCTTCAACGTAGTCGACGATTTCACCGCCAGCGCGCGCGGCGAAGGCGGCTTCGGCAGCACCGGCAAGCACTGAGGCGAAGCGGAGCGGCGGGCAATGGCAGAACGCGCGGGCATTCCCACCGGCGTACACATCCTGTGCGAGCGGCAAGGGCGCGTCCTGCTCCTGCGCCGTGCCGGAACCGGCTTCTTCGACGGGCTTTTCAGCCTGCCGGGCGGGCATGTGGAAGAAGGCGAATCCATCCACCAGGCGGCGGTGCGGGAACTGGAAGAAGAAACCGGGCTGCGCCTCGCGCCCGGCGATCTCGACTGGTTCGGCGTCATGCACCGCCGCTCGGACACCAACCGCATCGACTTCTTCCTGCGCGCCCGCCGCTGGCACGGCGAACCCCGCCTGTGCGAACCGGACAAATGCGACGCCCTCGACTGGTTTGCCCGCGACAAGTTGCCGGATGGCATGACGCCGTATATCAGGGCGGCGCTGGAAAGCGGAACGGGTGGATGGATGCGCGAAATGGGGTGGGGGTCGGGCATCAACGTGTCAAGAAGCTGATGCGCCTCCCGGCGGACGAAGAAGCCCGGAGCCTTTAGAGCGTTTTCGGTTCAGATGCCGACACAATCCGAAGCCGGAATGTTTTTATCATTCCTCGCAAGCGAAGTATCGCGGCCTGCCTTGCCGTCACGCACAGACAGGCAAGCCCTCGTCAAAAGCGAGGGCCGCAGGCCCGTGGCAATTCATCGCCTGTTCCCATGCTTGCCGGAAAATCCATAGCCAAAAAAAATCCTCACGGACGCTTGTTTGCCCCCGGATAATGTAGACTCGCGGAAAATTTCACGCATTGCGGTTCATTCACGTAGATAGTGTCGTCACAAGATTTTGGCCCATAGGGCGATACATCGGATTTGCACGGCAGCCACAAAAGAAGCCACATTCTTGGCGTAGCGAGTGGCAATACCTCGCCAGCGTTTCAAATGCAGAAAAGCAT
>JAISNX010000065.1 GCA_031276015.1 Azoarcus sp. | reverse complement strand
GACGGCACCTCCCGCGCCCAGGTACTGCGCCGCGAATTCAACCCGCGCTATTACGACCTGATGCTGGAACTGGAAAAACTCACGGGAAATGGCGTGGTGCTGAATACTTCGCTCAACCGTCGGGGCGAACCGATGATCTGTTCGCCGACGGACGCGCTCGATATGTTTCTTGGGTCGGATTTGCAATATCTGGTGATGCAGGATGTGCTGGTGAGGAAGAACGAATCTACCGATTGAGCGGTGCCCAGGGAGCAAAACAGAATGCGTCCACAGTACCGGGGATCGGGCATTCTGTGCCGATCGCTCCACCAAGGTCTTGTAAAACGATTCTTCGATCGAACCGTTGCACGGACAGTCCGCAAGGTGTATAAACACCTATATGCGCAAACACTGATCTGGAGGCATTACATGAATACCGTGCGCTGGAACATTGCCGTGTCGCCGGACGTGGATCAGTCCGTGCGCATGTTTATCGCCGCGCAAGGCGGCGGTCGCAAAGGCGACCTGTCGCGCTTCATCGAGGAAGCGGTGCGTGCCTACCTGCTGGAACGGGCTGTCGATCAGGCCAAGACGGTCGCCGCCGGTATGAGCGAGACGGAACTGACCGACCTTGTCGACGAGGCGGTACAGTGGGCGCGCGAGCACTGATGCGGGTCATCCTCGACACCAATGTGCTACTGGGTGCGCTGATTTCGCCGTACAGCCCACCCGACACGATCTATCGTGCCTGGCGTGCGGCGCGTTTCGTATTGCTGACATTGGTCGCGCAGCTCGACGAGTTGCGGCGCGTGAGCCGTTACCCCAAGCTCAAGGCCATCCTGCCCGCGCACCGCATCGGAACGATGCTCAACAATATGCAGCGCGCTATCGTGCTGAATCATCTGCCCTCTTTGCCGGAAAGTATCGCGGCGAGCGATCCGAACGATGCTTTTCTGCTGGCAATGGCCTTGGCGGGCGAGGCCGACTACTTGGTGACGGGCGACCGTCGCGCCGGGCTGCTGCAACAGGGAAGCATCGGGCGGGCGCGTATCGTCACTCCGGCGGTTTTCTGCGCCGAGGCGCTCTGAGCCATGCCGACGACTGATCCGGACGTAATGCTCTCGTCACTCATTCAGCGCGGATTTGCCTGCACACCTTGAAAAGCCGGAACCAAAATCGGGAGGCTCATGGACGAACGCTGGGTATTGCAACTTTGCCACGGATATTCCGGGCCGTTTCTCGATGTCGCCCGGCAGTATGCCGTGCTGTTTCGGGATACGCCATTCAAGGTGCTCACGGTTTATCTGACCGGAGAGGCCAGCGAAAAGGTGCGAACGGGATCGGCTTCCGACGAGGTCATTTTCCTTGGTTATTCCAGCCGTTCGATTCGCGGGTCGAAAATCGGTGCCATCCAGGCCGTCCGGCGGATTGTCGTCGGGCGCGACTGCGCTCTGGTCATCGCGCACCGATTCAAGCCGGTCTATGTCGCCTGCTTGGCGACGAGCCTGCCGACAATCGGCGTACATCACGCTTTTGGCGACTACCGGCGCCTTTGTCGTCGGCTGTTTGCCCACCTCTTTCGCCATCGTCTGGCCCTTTTGGGCGTCTCCCATGCCGTGCGCGACGACATGCGCGCTTCCTTGCCTTCCTGGCCGCCAGCGCGCATCGAAACCCTGTACAACCGGATCGACATCGAAACGGTACAGGCCGGACAACGCCCCCGCACGGCATCCCGCGCCGCGCTCGGGTTGCCGCAAGATGCCTGGGTAGCGGGAAACGTGGGGCGGCTCCATCCCGACAAGGATCAGGCCACGCTGATTCGCGCCTTTGCGTATGCCTTGCCGCGGCTTCCCGCGGGCAGCCTGCTGGCGATTCTGGGTAGTGGTCGGGATGAAGCTGCCCTCAAGACCCTGGCGCACGAACTGAATGTCGCGGAATCCGTCCGCTTCCTCGGCCAGATTCCCGAAGCCTGGCGCTATTTCAAGGCGTTTGACGTTTTTGTCCTTTCTTCCGATCACGAACCGTTCGGCATGGTACTGCTGGAAGCCATGGCGGCGGGTTTGCCCCTGATTTGCAGCGATTGCGGCGGCGGGCGCGAAGTGGTGGAGGGCATCGGCGAACTGTTTCCTTTCGGAGATGCAAAGAGCCTGGCGCAACATCTTGAAAACGCCGCTTTGCGCAAAAGGCCGGAGGATTATCCCGCACGGGCGACACAACGCCTGCGGCAGTATTTTTCCGATCCGGCGGCACGCGATGTTTTCTGGCAAATGGCGAGTATCCGGGAATTCGCCGGACAGGATCGTGGCATTTGATGACGTTCAGACACATCTTTTCCCGCGCGGCCCGCAGCGCCATGTTGAACCATTTTCGCATCTGGCGCGAGCGTGGCTGGACGGAAATCGCGCCCGCCGACTATGCTGCCGCCTGGGCGCGATTTGGCGGCAGCGTCGTCACGCATCCGCAAATCATCGAGCGCCTTTCCGCGCTTGCCGACATCGCGCCGCGCTATCTCGGCTGGTTCGTGGAGGGCGAACTCATCGCCGCCCTGTCCGCATGGGGGCGGCACCTGGCCTTATCCAAGGCGGCCTTGAAAGCACGGGGACAAAAGGGACTGTTCGATCTGGGCAACGCCGAAATCATTTTGCCCGCCGCATGCATTCCGCCGGGCCTGCCCCCGCCCGCGCTTCGCCACTCGGCGCGCTACCTTTCCGGGCAGTGCGCAACACGGTTTTCCGGTCTGAAAAAACAACGCGAACAGCTCGCCCTGGCCCGGCCGCTTGCCGACTTCTCCAGCAAATTCCGCCACAACCAGCGGCGCGAACTGCGATTGCTGACCGAAGCGGGCGGCATCCTGCGTCCGGTGGCCGATTTTTCCCCGACGGAATTCGCCGCCATTTACCTCGATCTGTTCGTCCGCCGCTGGGGCTTTGCCGCCACTGGCGCGAAACATATGGCTGAAGTCTTTGAACTGCTTGCCGAATTCATGACGGGGTCGGTCGTGTTCCTCCACGACGTTCCCGTTGCCGCGCAAGTGATCTACCGTGTGGAGTCGCCGGAATGGGTGAGCGCAGAATACATAAACGGCGGTGTCGACCCGAGCCAGCGCGCCTTTTCTCCCGGCAGTGTGCTCACCTGGAAAAATATCGAAGCCGCCTGGGCGGACGCTGTAGCCAAGGGCAAGACGCTGCGTTATTCTTTTGGCCGGGCCGATCGTGACTACAAAGAACGTTGGTGTACGCTTCACCCGGTGTTCGAGGTTTGATGTCCCGGCCCGCTGAAAAACAATCGATTGCGCGGCACTTCGCCAGATCTTCACTGTCTCTTGTTCTCGTACCGCTTCTCGCGGAGACACGCCGGAATGGGTTTCACCATCGAGGGAATGACGGATTCTGCAAAAACGGTTCGATGGACTACATGACTACGCGCAAAACCCGACTGCTGGCGCGCCATCGGCGGAAAAAACGCCTTTTGCTCTTCCTTGCCCTGCCGGTTCTGGCAGGCATTGGTCTTTGTGTCGGTACGCTCTGGGTTTTCCCTCTGTTGCTGCTGGCCTGGGTCGCGCACGAAGCCTGGTTTTCCGATCACCTCTTCTATACGCCGGGTGCCGACTATCAATACCGTTTCGGTAGCCGCGCCCGGATACTCCCCACGCATTTCGCGGAGGGTCGCCTGACGCTGGCGGACGAGGCCGAACCGCCGGACGCGGATGACACCTTGTTCCTCGGACTGCGCTTGCGTTGTCGCTTCTCGGGGCGTTTTCTCGATCCTGCCGTCGTTATCGCGGCAAATGGGGCGGAAGGCAAGGATGCCGCAAGCGCCGACTGCCAGACCTTCGAGCGAGGCGTGGCCGGTCTGCGTTATCTCAACCTCACCGGCTTTGCCAACACACTGAAAAACAAGGGCCTGAATCTCCTCGGCCAACATTGTCGCCTGGCGGGCGAGCCGGTATTGTGGTGCATCCCAAACCCCGATTACCGGCAAAAGCGGCTGCTCGTCATCGCGCCACATGCCGACGACGCCGAACTTGCCGCCTTCGGCCTTTACAGCCAGGCCAAGGAAGTCTGGATCGTCACCCTCACGGCGGGCGAAATCGAAACGGAACATTATCGCCGCATGGGGTTTCCGCCCGCCGAAGCCGCGCGCATAAAAGGACGGCTACGCGCCTGGGATAGCATCGCCGTGCCGCTCTGGGGTGGGGTTCCTCCTGAGCGCTGCGTGCAACTGGGTTATTTTTGCCTGCAACTTTCCGCCATGCGCGTCGAGCCGGAAAAAGCCATCCCCTCGCGGGAAGCGGAACTTTGCGATACCCGTCCTTTCCGCTGTTGCAACCGCATTCAACTGGTCGGCGATGCGGATGGCGTTCCAAGCTGGAAGAACCTGCTCGCCGATCTGCGCGAACTCATGGAACGCGCGCGTCCGGAAGTCATCGTCCTGCCGCATCCCTGTCTCGACCCCCACCCCGACCATGTCGCCGCCCACGCCGCAGTCCTGGAAGCCCTGCGAGCTTCTTCCCTGCGGACGCAAATCTTGCTGGCATATGCCAACAACCTGCACGACACCGACCACTGGCCGATGGGCGAAGCGCATCGGGGTGTTGCCCTGCCACCGTTGACGGAAACGGCAGAGGCGTTTACGCCTTACGTGCTCGGTCTCGATTCCGAATGCCAACGCGACAAGGCCATGGCACTTGCCATGATGCACGATCTTGCTCCCCGGCTTCCCCGCAAGCACCGCCTGCGCCGTATCCTTCAACGCTGGCTTGCCTGCCGCCGTCACCCGCCTTATGGCGACAACGAATATTTCCGCAAGGCGGTGCGGCGGCACGAGGTATTTTTTCAGGAAACCTGGAAATGAACTCATCTTTTGCCGATCCGGAATCATCCAGCTTGTTGAACGATGGAAGGAATATCGACGCGATCCGTGCGCCGCGCATTTCCTTTCTGATTCCCTATTTCGGGCGCTGGCCGTTCTGGATGCCCCTGTTCCTGGAAAGCTGCCGATATAATCCTGATATTGACTGGCTGTTTTTTAGCGATTGCGATGTTCCCGCCAATTTGCCGACGAATGTACGCATTCAATGCATTGCTTACGCAGATTACTGCGCGCTGGTCTCAGAGCGGCTGGACATTGATTTTCGCCCCGAAAATCCGTACAAATTATGTGACCTCAGACCCGCCTTGGGATATATCCACGAAGAGTCTCTCGCAAACTGCGATTTCTGGGCCTTCGGCGATATTGACATTATTTATGGACGATTACGTAAATTCTTTAACAATCAGCGTTTACAGCGTTATGATCTTATCTCCAATCATGCGCGTCGCATATCCGGGCATCTATGCCTGATTCGCAACACCCCGCGCATGAATAATCTGTTCAAAATAATTCCTGATTGGCAACAGCGTTTCTGTGGGCCACACCAAGCCCTTGACGAAGGCGCGTTTTCACGCCTCTTTCTTTGGCGGAAAAATTTTCCAATGCCTCTTTTCAAATTTGTCGGTTTATTCAACCCACTGCGGCGCAAAAGTATTTTCCTGGAAGCGTACAGCACGCCAAATGCAAGCATTCGTTGGACGGATGGTAGCAAGAATTTTCCATTACGCTGGTTCTGGAGAAAGGGGCGGCTGACGAATGACAAAGATGGGCAACGCGAGTTTCCTTATTTGCATTTTATGGTCTGGAAAAATGAATGGCGCAGCCAGCCAGACCCGACACCGGAAACCATACGGCAATTAGTGCAGCAGCATAACTGGCAAATCAATGCGCAAGGATTTGGAGAAATAGTGTGACAGAAGAACATCCGCTCGTTACAGTCATCATCAGTTGCTACAATCATGCCCCTTACGTCGGAGAAGCGATTGAGAGCGTACTTGCGCAAGACTATCCCCGACTCGAATTACTCGTGATCGATGATGGTTCGAGCGACGACAGTGTGGCGCGTATTCGCCGCCTGGCTGATGTACATGGTTTCGATTTCCATGCACAAACCAATCAGGGACTCACAAAAACCTATAACGATGCACTTGCCCGTGCCCATGGTAGCCTGATCGTTTTTTTTGGTTCAGACGACGTCATGTTACCGGGGCGGATCACTGCGCAGGTGGCTTACCTCGCGGAGCATCCCGGCACGGGCATTGTTGGAGGCAACTCCGAGTTCATCGACAGCAATGGTGATCCTTTGCCGGATGCCAGTCAGAATCAGCGCAACGTTGGCGCACAGTGTCTCAGGTTTGACGATATTTTCGTTCCAAGAAAATCTCTGGTTCCGCAAATTGTGACGCAGATGTTCCGCAAAAACGCATTGGATGAGGTAGGAGGTTTCAATCCCGATATACGCCTTGAAGATCTATACATTCAGTTAAAAATTACTCGTGCTGGCTATACCATTGATCGCATGCCAAAACTCTTGGCGCGTTATCGCATGCATCCCACCAATACCTACAAGAATCCCCGCCTCATGGCTGAGAGCTTTCTCGCTACCTATGCTGACTACGCAGCCCATCCCGCTTATGGGCAAATACGGGCAAGACTCGTCAATTCATGGTTTCTGAAAGCCGTAGATAGGGATAGCGCTTTTGCGCGACAACTGCTCGCACAGCTTCCCATACGGCACTGGAATTTCAAAACTCTGCGCGGGGTGCTAAGATACGTTTACAAAACGGTGTTCCGAAAATAAGCAGTTTTTGTCACGTTTGCTGACCACTCTTTCTCGACGCCTCCTTTTGCAATAAGGGTTCAGATGGCGAATTTATATTCAGGATGAGCGCCATGGGCAATAATATTGTGAACCAAATAGCGTTCGGATATCCGACGATGTTTTCAGACATGAATGCAGCTTCGCCCAATCCGGCAAGCAGCGCACAGCCCCACGGATCATGATTCCGCCAAGCCCTGCGTAGAATCAACATGCAGAGCATAAGAAATAACAAAAGCGCCCATACGCCGTGATAAACCAGAATGCTCAAAAACAGATTGTGCGGACGCATCAAGCCGTTATCGCTAGGCAACAGTGATCTGGTATAAGTCTGTCCCAAGCCAAAGTGTAGGCCATTGTATTGCCAGAAATTTTTCAAATGTTCATACCATATCTCAAATCTCTGCGAATCGCCACGTTCAATCAGCGCATGGAAAAGAGTAGATTCCCGAAAAAGGACAATCGTTAATACTGCCAGAAATGCCAGGATGCTTGCATAGCGAATGGCGTTTTTTGGATGATGGCGTATCATGAATATGAGGTTGCCGAAGAGAATGATCGTTACGCCTAGCAGTGCGGATCTGCTTGCAAAGCAGAAAGCATCGATAAAAAGGAGTACTCCGAGCATGCACAAAAACTCAACCCAGCGTCCGGATAAAATCTGGCGTGCTAATAACAGGGAAAACAATAAATTCAGTAAATAGGCATGGAAATATGGAGAAGTCCCCGGCTGTAGAAAACGAATTCTCCCACCGAAATACCAGACCCCATTCGAGTAATCCACTGCAAAAGAAAAAAGAGAAAAGGCGAGCAATACACAAAATCCTTTGCGTGCAAACGTTTCGGAGCGAAAAACATCTGGAGAAGTAAAACGGGCAACTACTATTACAAAAACAATCACATAAAAAGCATATCTTATGTATCGTAGATCATCTACTGCTGCCAGGAAAGAATTTTGAACGGCAATCCATCCCAAAAACAATATCAATACCCATTCTTCATTTAAGCGTGGCGAAATATTTTCGCGCCCTTTAAAAAACCACAATAGGCCAGGAAGAGCGATAAAAACAAAATAGGCATGAGTAAGCCATTTCAGTCTAGGAGAACATGCAGAGAATACCGCAAACAGTAAAACTGCAAAGGTAAAGTATCTACGGGCTTTATTGCAATCTTCCAGCAATTGATGTTCCTCACTCACGTTAAATGAACTGGACGCAGGGAAAAACCGGGTGGTTTTACTGCAAACGAGGGCATTGGCTAATCAGCAGTAACGGTTTAAAAGCCGCACGAAAATTCACAATCGCAGGGCCAATCGCAGACGTTCCAGCAGCCTCGGAACGGGATTAGGTCTTAGGGGTGGGCGGAGCGCCTCGACCACGCGTGCGCCGATGTGTGCAAAGCTGTATTCGCGTTCAACCAGCGCCTGCCCGGCGGCGGCAATGTGATCGGCCAAATCGGAATTGGCACGCAGTAGCCGCAGTTTTTCCTCTAATTCGGGTACATCCCGAAAAAGTACGAGGTTTTCCATATCCATGAAACCCAAGGCCCTGTTTTCCGCTTCGCCCTGATCGAAGGCGCATAACACGCAACCGCAAGCCATCGCCTCGAAATTCTTTATCATGTACTCGTCCATGCCTATATCCGGGCTAATGAAAAACCGGATGCGATTCAACATCGCACAGTAGTCATCCCCCGACTTGGTGCGCGCTGCTATCAGCCCTTTCTCGCGCGCCTTGATCGCATCAAGCATGGCAAGTCGTTTCTGATAACCCTCGGCTTGCATAGAACCGATAAAACCAAGCTCTATGTTGCGTTCGCCGCCAAAATTCCTCAACAGCGCCTGATCGTAACCTTTGGGCACGAATACCGCATCGACGCCTTCGCCGCGCAGCTTCTCCGCGATCTGAAAACTCGAGGACAGCACGCGTATTGCCGGAAGACGGCGGTAATGTGCACTAAATTTGCCTTGGTATTTGCCAGGGAAATAGTTCAACCAAGCATCGTGTTCGAGAAATACCAGATTCGGGATGCTGCGGATGAATAATGCTTGGCGCATCATTTTTTTGCTGCGCAGGAACAAAAGGATGCGGTCATAGCGCAGGAGGTCGACGTTATCATGAAAATAGCGCTTCAGATTCGCCTGTTCCTCGCTGGAAAGCCGACGCAGGTCGCAATTGGCATTTGCCGCCACACTATCGTAAAGACGATCCAGAATGACGCGCTGTTCGTCTTGGACGAGAAAGAGGATATTCATTGTAAAACAGACTCAGGTTTGAAACCCTGCCGTCGGGGTGGTTTAGAGGTTGAGACCTTGGCCGAGGGTCGAAGTTTCGGCCAGAGTGACTTGGGAATGGACGCGAGACCCTTCCAAGTGTCTTTGCATTTTGGCACGGTCGTTGAATGCTACCATTATGGCATGGTTCAGAACAAGGTCTGTGCCCGGCGTTTTTGGACTTGTCCGGTTCTGTAGCACGGGAACTGTTCGGTCGTCATGGTCGCCTTGAGGAAGTGGCGGATGAGACGGACAGCGCTGTTACGGGAGACGCGGAAGATGAGATTTGGACCAGAAGGATTGCCAGAATGTGGTGGGTGCTGACGGGTTCGAACCGCCGACATTCGCCTTGTAAGGGCGACGCTCTACCAACTGAGCTAAGCACCCTTGCCGAAGAAGTGAGCCTTCCGGAGCAAGTCGATTCTGACGTTCAATATCCCGAACTATCAGATAGTTGCAATACCCCCCG
Source organism: Azoarcus sp. (assembly GCA_031276015.1). Lineage (GTDB taxonomy): Bacteria > Pseudomonadota > Gammaproteobacteria > Burkholderiales > Rhodocyclaceae > WRNU01. The sequence goes on along the minus strand of JAISNX010000065.1, from coordinate 15,922 downwards.
CTACTCACCATCGCTTTCACTGCCAAGGATAGCCACATAACCGCCTGCCACATGCCTAGGTTCAAGTCATGCTTCTTGCTGTCACTATAGCCAACAACAATCGCGGCGAACTCTATCAATTTCTTTTGGAATAGTCAAGGCCATTGTTAGGGGTGTGGGCAGCGCCTATGCAGGCAGGGCAAAATGGGGCAACGCCCATTGTGTTTAGTCCCGGCATTTGCCGAATCGGATTCGGGATAAACCATTCCGATTCAGTTGTCCCGATTTTGCTGAAGATGTTTCTCCGATCTATCCCCCCACGTTGGCATTGCCGCGAACATAATCGCCATACCCCGCCACCCCCGTGGCAAACCGCACCGTCTGGTAAGCCAGCCAGCACAGCACGCGGCGCATTCTTGGCAACTTCGCCCAATCTTCACGACACAATTCTTCCGCGCCTTCCCGTATGGCGGTGCGCAGACTCGCCGCCAGCATCACGGCAAACCCTGCATCGTCCACTGCCACATTCGCCTCGCGCGCCATCAACAAGCTGAACGGGTCGATATTGCTTGATCCCACCGTTGCCCAATGCCCGTCGATCACGGCAACCTTGGCATGCAGAATACTGCGTCGATACTCGAAAATGCGTATGCCTTTCTCAAGAAACAAGGGATAGAGCGCGCGCGTGGCATATTGCATCACTGGGTGATCGGCTACCCCCTGAAGCAGCAGGGTCACTTTCACTCCCCGCGCCACGGCATCGAGCAAGGCATGCCGAAAGCGGCGGCCCGGGAAAAAATAAGCATTGGCGATCAGGATTTCATCGCGGGCCTGCGCAATAGCATCCATATATGCGTTTTCAATATCGTTGCGGTGGCGTAGATTGTCGCGCACCAGAAAAACCGCGCGAACATCACCCGCCGCCGGTGTGAACGCGCTTGCGCCGCCCTGCCCCCGCATGCGGCGGCGCAGACTGGCCCAGGCAACCTGACGCCACAGGCGGCGGGAAACGGCGAGGATGGGTTCGAGCAAGCCACCTTCGACGCGCACAGCGTAGTCGTAGCGGGGATGCTCCGGCGCTTCGGCATCGAAATCATCGACGATATTGATACCGCCGACGAACGCCGTCCTGCCGTCGATCACCGCAACCTTGCAATGCATGCGGCGCAAGCGCCGACGGCGTATCGACAGCAGGCGCAATTCGCGCCGGAAAACCAGCACCTCGACCCCGGCGGAAATCAGGCGCTCCAGCAGATCACGTAACAAGGGGCGTCCGCCGAAGCCGTCGACCAGCAGCCGCACCGCAACGCCGCGCCCGGCTGCGCGCATCAGCGCATCGGCAATGCGTCGCCCGGTTGCGTCGGAAGCAAAAATGTACGTCTGGAGCAGCACTTCCCGCTTCGCACCGTCGATGGCGGTCTCCAGGGCGGGAAAATAAGCCTGGCCGTTCTCCAGCAAGGCAACCGCATTACCTCCGATCCACTTGCGTTCGGGTCTGCTCCGGAGGTGGCCGGATATTGCCCTCACCCCTGTTGCTCCTTTTTCGTGGCGTTCGCCATCGCTTCTTTTTCCATTGCGTACTCACGTATCGGCGGCTATTTTGCCCCAATAACGTGGAATGTTGCCATAAGTGGGTTATGGGATTTCTATCCGGGCGATGAATTGGCCGTAGTACCGCCCGGGTGAACGGTGGATTTCGGAACGGAAGGGGAAACAAAGGCGAAACACACTGCCATGAGGATGGCGGCTATTCGCTCATCCTGCCAGAAAGCTCGGCACGCATGTTTTCCCTTGCCTGATGCTCGAACTGCTCATGGAAATGCTGTGTTTTGAATATCCGCGGCATTTCCAGTAAATGTCGAACAAAATTCATGCGGCCTTCACCGAAAACGGCATCGGAATACATTTCATATTCCCGACGCACCTGCTTTATCACTTCCCGGTGTGCCTCCGGTGAACGCCCAAGCCCTGACGCGAGATCGGCATCCAGGAAATAGGCAGTGTCGCCTTCCGCTGCCACAGAGTGATCCTTTGTAGCCAAAATCAAATGGACAGTCTTTTCGATGCTGGCTTGCGGAAAGCCGATTTCGTCCAGGCGCATGGCAGCGAGCGCGGCGCTTTGTTTTTCGTTATCCTCGCGTCCCGGCACATAAACGGCATCGTGATAGAATAATGCGAACAGGTTGGTATCCCAATTCCGGATGAATGTCCGTACCTTGCCGAATTCGGACAACATGAAACCGAGATGCTCCAGCGTGTGATAGTGCCGTCCCGTTGCCGAATAGCGGCTGGCGATTTCTTCCCAAAGTTTTTCGACCCACGCGCCGTCGTCGCAATAGCCTTTGACGAGACCGAAAAATACTTCATGCAAAAGCATTGTATTTGGTTTTATTACGCACTGCCCTATCTCACCATAGGTATCTACACAGCCCGAAGTGCTGTCACCAGATGGCAGACTCCGGCGACGCGGCAATGCCTCCCCCCGCGTCATTGCGAGGAGCGTAGCGCCGTGGCAATCCATGCAGCGAAGCCATCACCCGAAGCGTTGGGACAGGCGGAGAACCGTCCTGTGGATTGCCACGGGCCTGCGGCCCTCGCAATGACGAGGGAGAAGGAAACAAGCTGTGTAAATACATATGCCCATTTCACGAAGGAAGGGACAGCAAGCGGAGCGCGAATACCGACGTAACCAATTCCGCGATGAGCGCGAAAGACATCACCGAAGAAGCATTTCGTGCCCTTCGTTTTATATCCTCTGCAAGCGCCCCTTCCCGTCATTGCGAGTGAAGCGAAGCAATCGCCGTCTGGATTACAGTGCTTCACCCATCGCAATGACAGGACAGGGTTTCCTTGTCTACTTGCTACGGTTTTTGCCCGTGGTGGCCGGTACCTGCACTTGGGTGAAAGCCTGGAAGGCTTCGCTCGAAGCGCGGGTCAGTTGCTCGACCGCGGTACGGGTAGTGTTCAGGGTGCCCTGGATGGCATCCAGCGTGCTTTGGTCGCCAATGGGCAGCCCCTTGAACATATTCTGGATGGCCCCGAAAACTTCCGCGCTGCTGGCGGTGATCTGCTCGCCGATGAGTTTGCTGACCTGGGTTTGCGCCTTGGTGGCGACTTCGGCGATTTCGCGCGCACCGGCGAAAACCTTTTCGGCGGTGTTCTGCGCGAAACGGCTGCGCAACTGCATGGCCTCCTGAGGGTCCTTGATGCTGCCGAGAGCCTTGGCATTGTTGACGCTGTCCTCGAACAGCGACTTGGCGACGGCAACCTGGATTTCGATGACACGTTGCGTGTTTTCGATGGAGAGTTGCGCCAGTTGCACGGCGGCTTCAAGCCCCTTCTTCTGAAGCTCGTTGATTTGTTCCGGTTTGGTTGCCATATCGATCCCTCATTGTGTTGTAAGTGAGAAGGCATGGTATATACATACCCTCTGGAAAAGAACAGTCGACCTCGGTAAGCGACGACAGTAATTATGGATTCTGCCGGGATATAGAGCAAGCGCCTATTTTTGACGAGACGGCTTTGTGACTTTTTTTGCAAGGAAACTCAAGTCGTTACTGGCAAATCCTTTTTTGTCGGGCACCGAAGGGAGCGCCTGTCACGGCGCGCCATATTCCCGTTATTTCTTTTTCGGGTGCTTTTCCCATGCCTTCGCATGCTTTTTGCCCTTGGGCGCGCCAGGATGTTCGTCGCGCGCATGGCTCTTGCGCGGCGGGAATGTCCGGTCGGCGTCATGGGGGCGATCAGCGTGGCGGCCAGGTTTGGCAAATGGCCGTTCGTCGCGGCGCGGGCCGGAGGGCTGGAAGCGTCGCGCGGGTAGCGATTCGTTTTCGTCGATCAGCCGCAGGTCGAGCGGGCGATGGCGGATGAGGATACGGGCAAGTGTGGCGATCAGGTCGGCGGACAGGTTGGTGGGAAGCTCGACCGTGGAAAAGTCGTCGAAAAGGTCGATCTGTCCGATGAAGCGGCCTTCGATACCGCCCTCGTTGGCGAGCGCGCCCACGATCTCCTTGGGGGTGATGCCGTGCTCGCGGCCAAGCGCAATCCGGTAACGCTGTAGCTTGCTGTCGACAAAGCTGCCACGGCGGGCGAGGATTTCCTCGCGGCCCGGACGCGGCGCACGTTCGCGCGGCGCGCCGGTAGTGAAGATTTCTTCGCGCGGCGGTCTGTCGTAGCGCCGCGCCGGAGCAGGTTGTTCCTGTAAATCTTCATCCCCGGTTCTCAGTGGCCGTTCGGCCTGGACGAGATAGGCCAGCGCGGCGGCAATCTCGCGGGCATCGAGATCGTTTTCTTCGACGATTTCGTCGATCACGCCGGTGAAGAAGTCCGGTGCCGCATCGGGGTTGGCGAGCGTATCCAGCACTTTCCGCTTGAACTGGCTGATGCGCAGGGTGGAGACATCTTCGCGGGTGGGAAGGGCGATGGATTCGATGGGCTGGCGAGTGGCCCGCTCGATGGTTTTCAGCATGCGGCGCTCGCGCGGCGCGACGAAAAGAATCGCCACGCCCTCGCGCCCGGCCCGCCCGGTGCGGCCAATGCGGTGGACGTAGGCTTCGGTGTCGTAGGGGATGTCGTAATTGATGACGTGGCTGACGCGCGGCACGTCGATGCCGCGCGCGGCAACGTCGGTGGCGATCACGATGTCGAGCGCACCGTTTTTCAGTTGCTCGATCACGCGCTCGCGCAAACCCTGTGTCATGTCGCCGTTGAGCGCGGCGGCGGCATAGCCGCGTGCGGCGAGCTTGTTGGCCAGATCTTCCGTGCCGATCTTCGTGCGCACGAAAACGATGGCGGCGTCGAGCCTTTCCTCGGCGTCGAGGATGCGGGTAAGCGCGTCGAGCTTGTCGACGCCGCGCACCGACCAGTAGCACTGGCGGATTTTCGCCACCGTCGAAGTGGTGGTGCGGATGCGGATTTCCTCGGGTTCGCGCAGGTGGCGACGGGCGACTTCGCGGATCGCGGCAGGCATGGTGGCCGAAAAAAGCGCGGTCTGGCGGTTCTCCGGGGTGTGTTCGAGTATCCATTCGACATCGTCGATGAATCCCATGCGCAGCATTTCGTCGCCTTCGTCGAGCACCAGGGTGGCGAGGGTATCGAGTTTGAGGCTGCCGCGCTCGATGTGATCCATGATCCGTCCCGGCGTGCCGACGATGACCTGTGCGCCGCGCGAGAGCTGGCGCAGTTGTATCACCATGCTTTGTCCGCCGTAGATCGGCAGGACGTGGAAATTCCGCAGATGATGGGCGTATTTGGCGAAGGCTTCGGCGACCTGGAGCGCGAGTTCGCGGGTCGGGGTGAGCACCAGCGCCTGTGGGCGGGGCGAGGAAAGGTCGAGCCGCGCCAGGATCGGCAATGCGAAAGCGGCTGTCTTGCCGGTGCCGGTCTGCGCTTCGCCGAGCAGGTCGCGTCCGGCGAGCAGGTGCGGAATACAAGCGGCCTGGATGGGAGAGGGAGTTTCGTAACCGACTTCGGCGAGCGTGGCGAGCAATTCGGCGGGCAGGCCCAGTTGCGCGAACGAGGAGGATGTGTCGGGGGGGGAGGAGGCTTCAGTCATGGTAACGGGGCGCGTGCGGAGCGCGGGCAAGGCGGGGATAGATAGATGAAAAACATTGAAAAAGCGTGCGGTGTTCAGCGTCCGCAAAAAACAAAACGCGACCCGTGGGCCGCGTTTTGTTCAGGGCTTGCGCCGGTCAGAGCGGACGGATGTTGGCCGCTTGCAGACCCTTGGGGCCGGATTTGACCTCGAATTCGACGCGCTGGTTTTCGGCAAGGCTTTTGAAGCCGTTGCCCTGGATTTCACTGAAATGGGCGAAAAGATCTTCGCCGCCTTGTTCCGGAGTGATGAAGCCGAAGCCCTTGGCATCGTTGAACCATTTGACGGTTCCGGTTTGAGTGCTCATATGTGTTCCTGCGAGAAATATCGGGTTGTATGGTTGGGCATGCGCCCACGGAGCCAGCGCGATCAAGAAACGTATCGAGGGAATCCAACCAAACAGTTCGCGTGCGAACACGGAGGTACCACAGGGACAACGCTTGAATCGACTGCCGCGCCACGATACACGGTTTTTGGAGTCGTGTCGTCTTTTGGAGAAGGAAATTTGTTGTTTTTTTTCGTTGCGTGTGTAATTTATCGCCACTGCGGGAAATGAGCGCGCCCTGCCCGGCTGCCTGCATAAAGACACTGCCGCCACGAAACGCGCCCCCCGTAAACCACTTGCCTTGAAAGTGCGGTAGTAGTAAGGGGTTGACGAAACGTAACGATATAACTAAGATCGTCGAAATGAAGTCCGACTACACCCGAACCATCCCCGCCGAGTGGCATCCCATGGCCCGCGTTTTCGCGGCCTTGGGCGACGAACACCGCCAACGCATCCTGATGCTGTTCGACAAGGGCGAGCGCCTCAATGTGGGCCAGATCGCCGCGGTGTCGACGCTGACGCGCTCCACGGTGTCGCACCATCTGAAAATCCTGCGCGAAGCGGATGTGCTGCACTCGGAGAAGATCGGCAAGGAAGTCTGGTATTGGATCAACAGCCCCTGGCTGGAAAACGTTCTCGGCAATGTGCTCGACTATGTGCGCAAGCATTGCTGATATTTTTTTAACCTGACGCAACGAAGATCATGAACATGATAAACAAAAGCCCCCTGAAAAGCGCCGTGCGCGGTTTCCTTTGTGTCCTGCTGCGTGCCCTGGCGCGGCTCTTTTTCCGCGTGCGGGTGGACGGGGTGGAGGAAGCCCTGGCCGCCAGTGCCGGAGAGAGGCACCGTCTGTTGGTGGTTGCCAATCACGAGTCTTTTCTCGACGGGATCCTCCTGGGTCTTTTCCTGCCGATCAATGACATGGTGTTTGTGGTTCATACCGAAGTGATAAGGAACACCTGGCTGCGGATCGGGCTGGGGCTGCTGGCCGATTACCTGTCGGTCGATCCCGCCAATCCGATGGCGATCAAGCAGGTCATTCGCCTGCTGGAGTCGGGACGGCCCGTGGCGATTTTCCCGGAAGGGCGAATCACGCTGACCGGCAGCCTGATGAAGGTCTATGAAGGGCCTGCATTCGTGGCGGCCAAGACCGGCGCGACGGTCTTGCCGGTGCGGATCGACGGGCCGTTGCGCAGCTATTTTTCGCGGATGCGCGGGCAGCGGCGCAAGGTGTTCCCGCGCGTGACCTTGACGGTGTTGCCTGCCACCAGGCTGTCGATGCCGGAAGCGACGAACGCCAGGACGCGGCATTACAAATCGGGCGAGGCGATGCGTCGGCTGATGCAGGAGATGGCGCTGGCAAAGCGGCACCAGAGCACGCTGTACAGCGTTTTGTGCGACACCATCACGCGGCACGGACGCGACCGCCGCGTCGTCGAAGACATCCGCCAGGTGGAATATACCTATCAGGATTTGCTGAAGATGGCCCTCATGCTCGGGCGGCTGGCCGGGCGGCTGACCACGCGCGACGAGAGGGTGGGACTGCTTCTGCCCAACATGGCCCCGACGCTCGGCCTGTTCCTCGGCCTGACGGCGCTGAAGCGCGTGCCCGCGATGCTCAACTATACGGCAGGTGTCGATGGAATGCAGACGGCATGCACGGCGGCCCGTATCCGCACGCTCATCACCTCGCGCGCCTTTGTCGAGCAAGCGAAGCTCGCCGACAAGCTCGCGGCCTTGCAGGGACTGGAGCGCATTGTGTACCTTGAGGACTTGCGCGCGCAGGCGCGTTTCTTCGACAAGCTTTGGCTGATGTGCTGGGCGCTGTGGTTCCCGCGCCAGGTCGAAGTCGAGGCCACGCCGGAGGATGCGGCAGTGGTGCTCTTTACTTCCGGTTCCGAGGGCAAGCCCAAGGGCGTGGTGCTCTCGCATCGCGCGATTCTTGCTAATGTCATGCAGATTCGCGCCATCATCGACTTCACCTGCGACGACCGCGTGCTGAACGTCCTGCCCATTTTCCATTCCTTCGGCCTGACGGCGGGATCCTTGCTGCCGGTGCTGACCGGGGCGAGCCTTTTCCTTTATCCCTCGCCACTGCATTATCGTGTCATTCCCGAACTGGCCTACGACCGTGGCTGCACGGTCATGTTCGGCACCAGTACCTTCCTTGGGAATTACGCGCGTTTCGCGCATCCCTATGATTTCTATCGTTTGCGCTACGTCGTCTCCGGGGCGGAAAAACTCGCCAATGCGGTGCGCGAGCAGTGGTTCGAGAAATTCGGCATCCGCATCCTCGAAGGCTATGGCGCAACCGAAACCGCGCCGGTGATCGCCGTGAATACGCCCATGGCGTATCGCGGCGGCACGGTCGGGCAGTTTCTTCCCGGTCTGGAATACCGGCTGCAAGCCACGCCGGGCATCGAGCAGGGCGGCGTCCTGCACGTGCGCGGCCCCAATGTGATGAGCGGCTACCTGAAAGCGGATCGTCCCGGCGAGTTGCAGGCTCCGTCTTCGGAATTGGGCGAGGGGTGGTACGAAACCGGCGACATCGTCGATGTCGATGACGACGGCTTCGTGCACATCGTCGGGCGGCTCAAGCGTTTCGCCAAGGTGGCGGGGGAGATGGTGAGTCTCGAAGCCGTGGAAAAACTGGCATTTATGGCCTCTCCCGGTGCGCAACATGCCGTCTCCAGTCGAGCCGACGAGGGCAAGGGCGAGGCGCTCGTGCTTTTCACCACCGACGCCGGTCTTGACCGGGCTGCCCTGCAAAAAGCGGCACAGGAAGCGGGCATGCCCGAACTGGCGGTGCCGCGCAAGATCGTGTGCGTGGAGAGCCTGCCGCTGCTCGGCACGGGCAAGACCGATTACGTGACCTTGAAACAGATGGCCGAAGCGGCCTGAATGACGGGAGAAGAACGTTGAAAATAAAACTTTCCCGCCGTCGTTTTCTCGGCGCGGCAGGGTTGTTGGCGGCCACGGTGGGGTGCCGCGCGCATAAGCCTTTTCTCGTCAACCCCTGCCGCGACCCCGCATTCGACAGGCTGATGGAGAGCACCTGGCTCGCCCGCGTCTGGGAAGGACTCGATCCCGCACAGGTATGGGATTGCCACGTCCATCTGGCGGGCATCGGCGATAGCGGCAACGGCCTCGTGGTCGGAGAGCGTCTCTTGAAACTGTGGCACCCGGTGCTCTACAGCCAGCGCCTGTTTTACCTGAACGCGGGCTGCGTATCGAGCATGCCCGGCACGGTGGATGAAAACTACGCGAGGCGGCTTGCCCTGCTTTTGCAGAACATGCCCCCTGGCGTCAAGGCATTGATTTTTGCCTTCGACTGGCATCACGACGACAAGGGGCTGCCGGTGCCGGACAGAAGCACTTTCCATGTCCCCGACGATTACGCCCGGCGGATGGCGGCGGCGTGGCCCGACGTGTTCGCGTGGGCCGCCTCCATCCACCCTTACCGTCCCGATGCGGTCGACCGGCTCGAAGCCGCCGCCGCGCAGGGTGCCAAGGCGGTGAAATGGCTGCCCGCGGCGCAGAACATCGACCCCGGCTCGAAGCGTTGCGACGCCTTTTTCGCCGCGCTCGCCCGCCTGCGTTTGCCGCTCATCAGTCATTGCGGCGCGGAAAAGGCGGCGCAGGGCGTGAGCATGGAGCACTTCGGCAATCCGCTGAAACTGCGCCGGGCGCTGGACGCGGGCGTGCGGGTGGTCGTGGCGCATTGTGCGAGCGTGGGCAAGGATGAAGACCTGGACGCACCGGGAAAGAAACAGACGAGTTTCGCGCTTTTCGCCCGCCTCATGGATCGGCCCGAATGGAAAGCGCAACTGTACGGCGATATTTCCGCCATCGTGCTGCGCAATCGCAAACCCGAAGTCATCCGGACGCTGCTTGCGCGCGAAGATTGGCATGGACGCCTGCTCAACGGCTCCGATTACCCGCTGCCGGGCATTCTGCCGCTGATTTCGCCCGCCGCGCTGGCCGTCGAGGGTCTTTTGCCGAAAGAAGCCGTCGCCGACCTGGAAATCCTGCGCGAGCATAATCCCCTTTATTTCGACCTGGCACTGAAACGAAACCTGCGTTGGCAAGGTAAATCGTTTCCCGCCAGGGTTTTCGAGACCCGCGCCTTTTTCGAGACCGTATAAATGAAAAACGAGACCATCCCGCCATCCCGCGATGGCGGAAGCGCAAAACATCATTCCCAGTTCGTCCTGCTTGGCGAACGCCGTTTCTGGCCGCTCTTCCTGACGCAATTCCTGGGCGCGTTCAACGACAACGCCTACAAGAACGCGCTCATGGTGTTGCTGACCTTCGGCACCGTCTACCAAACGGGCATGAAACCGGAAGTGCTGACCAATATCGCGGCGGGGCTTTTCATTCTGCCCTTCTTTCTGTTTTCCGCCACTGCCGGACAATTGGCGGACAAGTTCGACAAGGCGCGATTGGCGCGCGCGACCAAGGCGCTGGAAATCCTCATCATCCTGCTCGCCGGGGCCGGTTTCTGGCTGCAAAACCTGGCGGTGCTTCTCGCGGCGCTTTGCCTGCTCGGGCTGCAATCTACCCTGTTCGGCCCGGTGAAATACGCGATCCTGCCGCAACACCTGCGCGACGACGAACTCGTGGGCGGCAATGCGCTGGTGGAAGCGGGCACCTTCATCTCCATCCTGCTCGGCACGCTCGTCGGCGGCCTGCTGGCCGGGTTCGATGGCGGTGTTGCATGGATCGTCGGCATTTGCCTCGCGGTGGCCCTTGGCGGCTTCTGTGCAAGCTGCCGCATTCCCGCCGCGCCCGCGCCCGCGCCGGAATTGAAGATTTCGCCCAATCCGCTTTCCGAGATCTGGCACTGCATCGGCTTCGCCCGGCGGGAACGCAGCGTTTTCCTCTCAATCCTGGGCATTTCGTGGTTCTGGGCCTATGGATCCCTGCTCCTGACACAACTCCCTGCCTATACCAAACTGGTGCTCGGCGGCAATGAAAGCATGGTGACCTTGCTGCTCGCGGTGTTTTCGGCGGGCATCGGGAGCGGATCGCTCTTGTGCGACCGGCTCACGCAACGGCGCGGCAAGGCGGTGGAGCCGGGGCTGGTGCCGCTCGGCGCGCTCGGCATGACGCTTTTCGGCGTCGACATCGCGCTCGCTCCTCCCGTCGGTGCCATGGGCGCGACGCTGCCGCTTGCCGAGTTGCTGCGCGACACCGGCGTCTGGCGCGTTTTTGCCGACCTGTTCTTGTTGGGCGCTTTCGGCGGCATCTACTGCGTGCCGCTCTATGCGCTCGTGCAACAACGCAGCCCCGTCGATTGCCGCGCCAGGGTCGTCGCCGCCAACAACATCCTCAACGCCTTGTTCATGGTGGCGGTGACGCTCGGCGCGGGCCTGTTCCTGGATCGTGGATATGGTATTCCGGCGCTGCTGCTCGGCATGGCCGTTTTGCACGGCCTGGTCACGATCTACATCTTCAGCATCGTGCCGGAGTTTCTCATTCGCGCGCTGATATGGCTCGGATTCCGGCGAGAATGACAATTCCCGGCATACATGAATTGGCGGCGGCATGAAGCCGCCTTCTTCCGATCATATGCCATGTCAAAATGATCTATTGCAACGTTGTAAAGTAAACGTCATTTCCAGGGGCGATGACGATCTTCCATTTGCTTTCTTACATGAAAAAAAAGATCGCCGATGTGGGATAAGACCAGATATTGGTATATATTCTGCGGTTTTTCACGATCGAGTAACAAATCATGCATCTTTCCGCCGCTTTTTGTATTGATGCCGGAGTGGGCACCCGTCAGGCCGCCGGTGTCGCGGATTCATCGCAGCCGAGGCATTCTCTCGCCGGGAAACATTTCCATGGAATGCGCAAACGCGCCTTGTTGCCCGTATTGGCGTTATCTGTTTTCCTTGCCGGATGCGCGGGAAGCCCCTTGCGCAGCTATAACAAGGAATTGAGCGACACCATTTCGATGGTGAATGCGGGCGATGTCAAGGGTGCCCTGGCGCAGCTTGAAGCCAACAACGACTCCATATTCTCGAAAAAAGAGGCGGAGGGCGAGAAGGAAAAAACGCAGGCCGATTCCATTTTCGGCAAGGACATCCTGTATTACTTCGAAAAGGGCGAATTATTGCGCCTGGATAACGAGTACGAGCGCAGCCGCGACGCCTGGCTGGAAGCCGACGGAATCGTGCGTATCTGGGAAGACGAGTATCGCGTCAATCCGGCCAAGGTCCTCGGGGACGTCGCCACCTACCTGGTCAGCGATCGCGTGAGCCGCTACGACGGGAACGATTACGAAAAGGTTTTCCTGTCCACCAAGCTGATGCTCGATCACGTGATGCTGGGCAATAACGACGATGCGCGCATCGAAATGAAAAAAACATTCGAGCGCGAAAAACTGATCGAAAGCTTCCGCGAACAGGAATACGAACGCATCCGGGAAGAAACGGAGAAGCAGTCCCTGGGATTTTCCGTCGATGACCTGGCCAAGAACGGCTACCCGATCGACAAGCTGGACAGCCCGGACGCGCGTGCCCTCAAGAATGGCTACCAGAATGCCTTCGCGCATTATCTTTCCGGCTATTTCTTCGAGCTGAAAGGCGAGTATTCGCTGGCTGCGCCGGGCTACCGCAATGCCCTGGAACTGCGGCCCGACAGCAAGCTGATCCGGCAAAAAGCAAACGGCAAACTCGGGAGCAAGCCCGCCCCCGGCAAGGCCGACGTGCTTTTTGTCGTGGAAAGCGGTTTCGCGCCCGCCTTGCGCTCGATCACCATTCCCTTGCCGATTCCGATCAACAAGGAAGTCGTCGTCACGCCGCTGTCGTTCCCGGTCATCACTGCCGATACCCGCACGTATGTACCGCCTTCCCTCACCGTCGGCGGTCAATCCTTGCCCGTGGAAACGCTGGTCAACGTCGACGCGCTGGCGCGCAGGCAACTGAAGGACAGGCTGCCCGGCATCATCGGTCGCACGGCTGTTCGCGCCGTCATCAAGTCCGCCCTGCAATACCAGGCCAAGAAAAAAGGCGGTGTGCTGGGGGGGCTGGTCGCGACCGTGGCGACTGTGGGTACCGAGCAAGCGGACGAGCGTTCCTGGCGGACACTGCCGTCGAAATTGTCCATTGCCCGCGCCATCCTGCCTGTCGGGGAGCAGAACATCGAATTCCGCACCCGCAACGGCATCTATCGGGGCAAGATCAAGATCGAGGACACGATGACTATCGTTCCCATCCGCCTGTCTGGCAATTTCGTCTATGTCGGCCAGCGGGACGTGCAAGGAACGCTCGAGGCCGCACCCGATCTGGAAGAAGAAGTGGAAGAGGAAGAGGAACCTGTGGCGGCAAAACAACCGGAAACGACCGCCAAGCCGTCTCGCGTGCGTGGCCTTTCCAGCTTGCCGGGGAGCGGCAGCGGCACTCGCCCGAAAGCATCGCGTTGAAATGCGGCACGCCGCGGACAGGGAAGGCATGAATGTTTTCCCTGTCATGGCGTATCGGGTGTCTCGTATCGTTTAAACTGATTTTTTTTCGCGGAGCCGAAAATCATGAAACAAATGCTTGTGACGTTTGCCCTGGGCATCGCCTGCCTGGGTGCTGCCTTGCCTGTTCATGCCGATGGCGGTTCGATTGCCAGCAAGGTGGAAGAACTGGGCCGGATGGATTACCTCAAGGTGGCCGATCTGCGCGCCGTGCGCAAGGATGGACTGCTTCGCGTGCAGGCGACGCTATCCAACTCGTCCCCTGCCAACCAGCAGCTCTATTACCGTTTTCGCTGGCTCGACAACGATGGCTTCACGGTGTGGGAAGAAGAACCCTGGAAACCCGAACTGGTTTACGGGAAACAGGACAAGGTTCTCAACGTGACGGCTCCTACGTTCAAGGCCACCGATTTCAAACTGGAACTGCAAAGTCCCAATAATTCGACTTCCGCCGAAAATCCCGGCAACGTCGCTGACAAGCCGCCGTACAGATGAATTCCGGCCTTGTCTGATTTTCTTCTCAATTCCTGGAGTGTTTCATGAAGCTTAGCCGTTTTCCCCTTTTGCCCGCGCTGCTGGCGCTTTCCCTGTCCGCCTGCCAGACGCTCAATTCGCCCACGGTCGGCAAGGGCGTCAGTTATGGCGACTCCAAGGCCGTCGAAACGGTGTCGACCGACCTGGGTTCCACCGACATCCAGACGACATCCGAGAAAATGACGCAATCCCTGCTGCAAACGCCCTTGCTGCAAGACATCATTCGCAATCGCGGGCTGCTCATGGCCTCGCCGGTCGAAAACAAGACGAGCGAGTATTTCGATACCAAGCTCATTACGGATACCGTTCTTGCCCACTTGCAAAAGAACGGGGTGCGCTACGTGATCGCGGGCGACGAGATGCAAAACCAGGTTGACGAGTTGCGTCGCCAGAACCAGAGCGGCCTGTACAAGAAAAGCGCGACCGCGAAAGTCGGCAACATGCAGGGCGCGCAATACCGGCTCGATGGCAGTGTTTCTTCCATCACCAAGCGCGGTTCCGGCGTCAAGGACGTGTATTACAAGATCAATATGCGCCTGATCGAGATCGAAACCGGCATTGTCGAGTGGTCCGACGAGAAGGAAATCCGCAAGGTTCTCAATTACTGATATTGTTGTGCTGCATCCCGGAATCGCGCGATTCCGGGATGCAGCACATGCTTTTCTTTTGCCTCCACGGCTTGGCGGTCGTGGGGGCAAATGTGTTTCTGGAAGCAGATCGTCATTACGAGCAAGGCGAAGCAATCTATGATGGAAGCCTCCACTATTGTCATTGCGAGCGAAGCGCGGCAATCCACAGGCCGTATGGATTGCCGCGGGCCTTCGGCCCTTGCAATGACGACAGTATAGTCTGGAGCCGTTCCTGGGCATGAAGATCTTCAGAATTCCACATACGCGCCATCCTTCGCGCAGGCCACACCGGGCGGGAGTTGTGCGTCCGGGCTTGACAGCCAGGCGTCGAGCGTGTGGCCGATGTGGGTGAGCAGGGTTTTGCCGGGGGCGAGGACGGCGGCGGTTTGCAGGGCGCGGGTGAGATCGTTGTGGTTGCGCGGTGCACTGGGTTGCGGCGGGAAGGTGGCGTCCAACACCAGCAGGTCGATGCGTTGTCGCTTCAGGTAGGTCTCGCTCTCCGGCGGCAGGCCGACGGTGTCCGTCAGGTAGGCAAGGCGGACGTTTCGCGCACTATCGGCGGGCGCGGCTTCGATCAGATAGCCGAAGCAGGGTCGGGAATGCGCGAGCGGAATCGCGGTGACGTAAAAAACGCCCGTGTCGTCGCTTGCAAGAGGTTCCCCCTCCACGGGATATTCCTCGCCCATGGGACGCGCACGGTTTGCGGACGTCATGCGTCGACGCTCGAAGGCGGTGAAGGGGCGGGAGAAATCCAGCGGGCCGGGATGGCGGTAGAGGTCGGCGAAGCCTGCCGGGTCGTCCGGGCCGTATACCGGCAATGGCGGGGCAAGCCCCCAGCGCAGGCGCAGCAGTCCTTCGGCGTGATCGGCGTGGTAGTGCGTCTGGAGGATGCCCGTGAGGCTGCCGACAGGGAAACGTTCGGCCAGATCGGGCAGGCCGCTGTCGATCAGCCAGCGTTGCCCGGCAATTTCCAGCAGTGCCGAGCAGGGGCCGCGCCGGTAGGCGGTTTCTTGCCGGGCGCGTGCGCAAACAGGACAGGCACAGCCATACACGGGCGTTTGCGCCGCGTTGCCCGTGCCCAGGAATGTCAGGCGCAAGGCGGTATCGTGCGCGCTCATCTTCCGCAAGCGGTGGAAAGGTCGTGGAAAAGCCGTAGAAAATGCCGGGCAGTATCCGCGATGTCGCCTTCGTTTTGAAGGAACAAGCAGTCGTCCGGCAATCCGTTCTGGCCGCTCAGGGCGCGTTGCAAGCGCGCTTCGATCTGTTCGGCGCTCTCCCGGTTGCGCGCGATGAGCCTTTTCCTGAGGGTGTCGGGCGATACGGCAAGACAGACGGGTTTCAGGCGCTTGGCGTATTTTCGTCTCGCTTCCGGCAGGTATTGGCGCGAGCCATT
>JAISNX010000158.1 GCA_031276015.1 Azoarcus sp. | reverse complement strand
TCGACGTCGTATTTATAGAACCCCTTGTCTTGCAGGAGTTGCTGCACCGCTTTGACGTCTTCGGGATTATTGAAACCACCCTGGCCTACCGAGTGATTCAGATCACCGAAAACCATTTTCCCACGAAAAAACACTGTCATCTCATTCTCCCAAACCCTTCGTTTGCCGCGCGCATCGCTGCGACCCGTGTTTATCCGTCACCGCCTCTCGCGAAAGGGGGAACCCCCAACCCACCGAGGTTCCCTTCCGCGCTCTCAGCAAGCGACGTTCTGCTTGATGTCCCAGTTGCCTTCCACTTCCCTGCACATGGAGCCGTCGGTGTTTTGTTCCCTGACCTTCGTTTCGATCTTGGAATAGGACAGGGCCACTGTCTTTGTCATCCCGCTGCCCGAGGCACCGCCGGGGCTGACGTTGGCGACGATCACGTCAGTGTGAGCACGACCCTGGCGAATTTTCACGAACAGTCGCCGACCTTGCATCTGGCAAACACGCGGTACGGTATAAATTCACGGCACTTATGTCAAGTCTGTTGCACAGGGTGTGTCGCGAGCTTTGTATCTGCCCGCCTGGATGATTTTCTGAATTGTCTGCAACAGATGATTCAAAAATCCGCAACAGCATTTTGTTCGCGCCCGGTTGACACGATAGCTGATACGGGTTTTGGCGCGCGCTCCCACATTGTCATGTACAAAAACCGGCGCGCAACAAAGGTTCGTTCACGCGCCGGGCAATTTCATTGACATGAAGATTGGTCGGCAAGCGGCACCGCGCGCTGTGTCAACCGGCAAGACGCCCGAAACTTTCGAGATTGCCCGCATGCCCTCAGTTGTCGTGGATCGGCATGGTCTCTTCGATGAGCTTTTGCCTGGCGGTGTTGGCCTGGTTGACGATTTTTCGCAGCCTGGGATCGGCTTCCAGGCCGAAGCGGCGGCTGACTTCATCGAAGCTGGCATTGGCCGCGTCGACGTCGTTCAGCCTGCCCTGGGCCAGCCCCTTGCGGAAAAGCACCGTGGCGACCAATATGCGTGAAACCTGGGTGTCATCCTTGCCGAAGCGTTCGATGATGTCGTCGTAGACGGCGATGGTTCCCTGATTGTCGCCAGCAAGGCGCAAGGCTTCGCTTTTCTTGAGCAGGGTGCTGCCGACGGCATTGCGGATGGCGGGGTCGCTGTCGCGTCCGAAGCGCCGCACGATGTCATCGTAGACGGCAATGGCCGCGGCGCTGTCGCCAGCCGTGGGCGTGGGCCAGGCGACGCCGGTATCGGTTTCTTCGCCCGTGCCTTGTTTGCCCAGAAGCTCGCCCTTAGCGAAAAGCGCCCGCAGCGCTCGCTGGCGGAAGGCCACATCCCGGTCTTCCGCGAAACGTCGACCGATTTCGTCGTAGGTGTCGGCGGCACTTTTGACATCGCCGGTCGAGGCCAGGGTTTCGGCCTTTTTGTGCAGGGCATCGGCGACCAGCGGGCGGATGGCTTCGTCGCGTTCCTGCCCGAAACGCTGGTCGAGCCGGTCGAAAGCCGCGATGGCGGCTTTCATGTTGCGGAGCTGGCGCTGGAGTTCGCCCTGATAGAGCAGCGCCCAGACGGCCCAGGATTTATCGCCATCGCCATAGCGTTGTTCGATTTCCGCATAGACCTGGACTGCCGCGGCAAGATTGCCTTCCCTGCCGAGATTCGCGGCATTGTCGAACAGGGCGGTGACGATCTGGTTGCGAAGAGCGGGGTCGATGTCGTTTCCGTAGCGTTGTTCGATTTCGCTGTAGACGGCAACGGCTTCCTGCGGGTCGCCCTGTTGGCTCAGGCTTTGGCCCTTGTCGAAAAGCTCCTGGACGGCTTTTTCCGTGGCGGGCGTGGTTTGCGCGGCGGGCCGCCGATCCGTGCCGGTACGGGGGCCGGTCGTCGTGCAGGCACCCAGGGCGAGCGCCATGCAGGCCAGTGCCGCCATGGGCAGGGTGGCGTATCGGCTTTCCGTTCTCGCGGGCATGCGCCCCGAATGGTCGTTGGAGAATGGGGTTCTGGTTTTCATGGGCGGTTCCTTGTGTCTGTCGAAACGAACAAGACCGTCATGGTAGCAAACCAGCCTTCAAACCCTGTGTCCACCGCGCCACGGTGGCGGCGGACTTATCGTCTGGACGATAGCGCCGTAGTGTCGGCCAGTATCTCGGCGGTTCGCCATTTCGTGATGGCAATCAAATGCTTGATGAAAGCACTGTGATCTTTTGCGAACCGCTTGCCGAGCTGGTTGTAAGTAGCGACGGCTGTCTTGTAGTCGCCCTGCTTGTAAAAAGCCTCGGCCTTGGAAACGAGCGCCGAAGCAATCACTTCGCGGACTGCCGGGTTTTTGTCTTGTCCGAGGCGCTGGTCGAGCTTTTGGTAAGTGGCGATGGCTTCCTTGAAACTGCCGCGTTCGCCGAGAAGGGTGCCTTTATTGAGCAATGCCTTGGCAAGCAGCACCCGGATGGTGGGAGGATCGTTCTTGTTGTATTGCTGCGCGATCTGGTCATAGGCGGCGAGGGCCGCTTTTTCCTTGTCTTTGTTGGCCGCGTCGACGCCCCGATTGAAAAGCGTCTGGGCGGCCTGTATCCGGGCGGCGGCGCGCGGATTGGCGTGTTCCTGGTGATGGGTAGACTGGGCGCGTTTCTGCGCATGAACCGGCGTCATGCCGACGATGAGAGACAAAACCACCGCCGCAACGATTTTGACGGCGGTGTTTCTGCCGAATGCGCATGTTTCGCGCGAACCGAAAAGGCGAAATATGGTTTTCATTTCTGCTGAACACCTCTGACGCAATGATGAAACAGGCAGTGCCGCGTGAATCTCGACATTCTGTCACAGAAAAAATGCCGGTGGGCGCGCATCGACAAAACTTTATGGCTCCCGGCGCGTTGCGGCGGTTTTATCGACCTGACGGCGACGCGGCGGAAACGGAGACGCCGTTCAGGTGCCATCGCGCCATGTGCGGTTTTTCCAGTGCAGGCCGCGTTCCAGCCGCCAGAGACCCTGGACGATGAAATACCCGGCGAGCGCGAGGCCCGTGGCGAGCAGCACCAGCCCGAGGGCGAGCGGTTTGCCAAGCCCGGCCATCCATTCCAGCAAGGCCACGCACCAGTCGTGCAGGCTCATTCCATCGAATTCGGGTGGGCGGACGAAGGGCGTCTCGGGCATGCCGAAGTCGCCGAGTGCCCAATTGCCGAGCATGAAGGCGGCAAAATAGAGCGGAACGATGGTGAAAGGATTGGTATAGAGCGTGGTGACGAGTGCCAGCGGCAGATTCGCGCGCAGGGCGATGCTGAGGGCTGCCGCGCCAAGCATCTGGAAAGGCCCCGGAATCAGACCGCAAAAAAGCCCGACCGCAACCCCGCGCGCTGCCGAATGGCGATTCAGGTACCACAGGAAAGGATGGAGCAGATTTCCCGCGAATGGCCGCAACCAGCGGTGTCGGGCGATAAGGTCGCGCTTGGGGAGCAGGTGGTGGATGAAACGTTTCATCGTGGAAATGGAAATCCGGTCGGGAAGTGTCATGATGCGTCATGATGCGGATGTCCGCTGCCATGCCGAAACCCGGCAGGCTGCGCGACCGGCGCGGGAGAGCGTATCATAACGGCAGCCCTTTCATCGTCAGGAATGTCCATGTCTACGAATAATGACAACGCCACGGCTTCGGCGGCCAGTGTCCTTGAATCCCGGGAGCATGCTGCGGAAACCCCGGTCGCCAACGTCCAGAAGCCCTCGCCGCTTCGGCGCGTCAAGCAGGGCGACGTGGCGGCCTCATTGACCCAGGACGGCATAGAGGCATTTGAAGTCAATCAAGCGCTCGATGCCGCGCGCGATTCCAAGATCGTGGCCGTGACCGAGATTCTCAAGGCCAAGGAGGGCGACGTCCAGGCGGCGAACGACGCGCTGGAAGCCATTCTCAAGGGCGCGTCTCCCGACGATCTGGAATTGCTGCGCGAAACCTTCCTGCGCAAAATACAGGACGGCAGGCCCCTTCCCGTCAAACCGCGGGTCAAGCCCGACGACGAACTTGCCGACGATTGGCGCACGGGCGGTTATCCCTATAAAAACCTGATGTCGCGCAAGAATTACGAAAAGCAGAAATACCACCTCCAGGTGGAATTGCTGAAATTGCAGGCATGGGTCAAGGAAACGAAACAAAGAGTCCTCATTCTTTTCGAGGGACGTGACGCGGCGGGCAAGGGCGGCACCATCAAGCGTTTCATGGAGCACCTCAATCCGCGCGGCGCTTCGGTCATCGCGCTCGAAAAACCCTCGGAGATCGAACGTGGGCAATGGTATTTCCAACGCTATATCCAGCATTTGCCGAGCGCCGGGGAAATCGTGCTTTTCGACCGTTCCTGGTACAACCGTGCCGGGGTGGAAAAAGTCATGGGTTTTTGCACTGCCGACGAATACGCCGAATTCATGCGGCAATGTCCGGAACTCGAACGCAACCTCGTGCGCAGCGGTGTTCATCTCATCAAATTCTGGTTTTCGGTGAGCCGCCCCGAGCAGCGGCGGCGTTTCAAGGAACGGGAAAACCATCCGCTGAAACAATGGAAACTTTCGCCCATCGACATGGCGTCGCTCGATAAATGGAGCGAATACACCAAGGCAAAGGAAGCCATGTTTTTCTATACCGACACGGCGGACGCGCCCTGGACGGTTGTGAAATCCGATTGCAAGAAACGGGCGCGTCTCAATGCCTTGCGTTATGTGCTGCACAAGCTGCCTTATACCAATAAAGACATCAATCGCATCGGGCCGCTCGATCCCCTGATCGTCGGGCGGGCCAACGTCGTCTATGAAAAGGGAGAGCAGGAGGGAATCCCTGTGCTGTAGAAGCCGGACGCGCCCGGCGGCAAACGCTGGGCGCGAAAAAATGGGAAAAGACGATGAAAAAACCGGTTGCGGCAGTCATGGCATTTGCATCATGGGCGGCGGGCAGTGCGTTCGCGCAGATACCGCAGGCAAGTTTGCGCGTGGGCGTGCAAACCATTCAGGTCGAAGTGGCGGCAAACGACGCCGATCGCCAGCTTGGTCTGATGTATCGCAGCAGCCTGCCCGAAGGGCGCGGCATGGTGTTCGTCTTTCCGTCCGACGCACGCATTTGCATGTGGATGAAGAACACGCTGATTCCGCTGTCGGTGGCCTTTATCGACCGTGACGGGCGTATCCTCAACATCGAAGACATGACCCCCCAAAGCGAGGACAACCATTGCGCGGCGGGAATGGCGCGCTATGCGCTGGAAATGAACCGGGGATGGTTCGCCAAACACGGCGTCGCGGCGGGCGATATGGTTGAAGGCATAAAATCGCTACCGCCGGGACGTTGAGAATCCGTTGGAACGAACGTCATTGCGAGGCGCGTAGCGATGTGCTGTGCCAGCCTGTTTTTTCTGGATGGCTTCTCACCTTCGGTTCGCGATGGCAGATGTCGGCATTCGACCCCAAAACGCTCTATTCCGGTGCCGTTTCCGCGTCGTCCTTCACACAGTCGACGTAATACCGCCCGTCCTCTCCCTTCACCAGACCGTGGATGTCCGTCTCGAAGCCCGGAAACGCCGCGTTGAAATCGCGCGCGAACGCGAGATAGCGCACGATGGTGGCGTTGAAGCGTTCGCCCGGAATCAGCAATGGAATGCCCGGCGGATAAGGCGTAAGCAGCATCGCCGTCACACGGCCTTCGAGGTCTGCAATCGGCAATCGCTCGATCTCGCCGTGCGCGACGCGGGCAAAGGCATCGGCGGGCTTCATCGCGGGCACCATCTCGGAGAGATACATCCGGGTTGTGAGGTGCGCCACGTCGTGCTCTTTATAAAAACGGTGAATCTGGTCGCATAAATCCTTGAGGCCGACACGCTCATAGCGCGGACGATGGGCGATGAATTCCGGCATCACCCGCCACAGCGGTTCGTTGCGGTCGTAATCGTCCTTGAACTGCTGCAATTCAGTGACCATCGTGTTCCAGCGGCCCTTGGTGATGCCGATGGTAAACATGATGAAGAACGAGTAAAGTCCGGTCTTTTCGACGATGATTCCGTGCTCGGCCAGATACTTGGTGACGATGGCCGCCGGAATGCCGGTATCGTCGGCAAAATCGCCGTCGACATCCAGTCCCGGCGTGATGATGGTGGCCTTGATCGGGTCGAGCATGTTGAAGCCGGGGGCCAGTTCGCCGAAGCCGTGCCAGCGTTCGTTGGCGTGCAGCATCCAGTCCTCGCGGCTCAGCAGGCCGTCGTCGTCGAGCCGTTCCGGCCCCCAGACCTGGAACCACCAGTCCTCGCCGCCGTAATCGCCGCCGACCTTGCGCATGGCGCGGCGGAATTCGATGGCCTCCGCCAGCGATTCATTGACCAGCGCCGTCCCGCCGGGCGCTTCCATCATCGCCGCCGCCACGTCGCAGGAAGCGATGATGGCGTATTGCGGCGACGTTGACGTGTGCATCAGATAGGCTTCGTTGAACACATCGCGGTCGAGCTGGCGGCGTTCGGAATTCTGCACGAGGATTTGCGAAGCCTGACTCAGCCCGGCCAGCAGCTTGTGGGTGGATTGCGTGGAAAACACCATCGAATCCTGACAGCGCGGACGGCCCTCGCCGATGGCGTGATAGTCGCCGTAAAAATCGTGGAAAGCGGCGTGCGGCAGCCAGGCTTCATCGAAATGCAGCGTGTCGATATGGCCGTCGAGCATCTGCTTGATCGTTTCCACGTTGTAGAGCACGCCGTCGTAAGTCGATTGCGTGATGGTGAGAATGCGCGGCTTCCTGTTCTTCGCCTCGCGCGCGAAAGGATTGGCCTCGATCTTTTTCTGGATATTCTCGAAAGCGAATTCCTCGATGGGAATCGGCCCGATGATGCCGTAGTGGTTGCGGGTCGGCATGAGGAATACCGGCACCGCGCCGGTCATGATGATCGAGTGGAGCACCGACTTGTGGCAATTGCGATCCACCACCACGATGTCGCCGGGCGCAACGGTAGTGTGCCAGACCATCTTGTTCGAGGTCGATGTCCCGTTGGTGACGAAGTAGAGATGGTCGCAATTGAAGATGCGCGCCGCGTTGCGTTCGGACGCCGCTACCGGGCCGGTGTGGTCGAGCAATTGCCCGAGTTCATCGACGGCATTGCAGACATCGGCGCGCAGCATGTTTTCGCCGAAAAACTGGTGGAACATTTGCCCGACCGGGCTTTTCAGAAAAGCGACCCCGCCCGAATGGCCGGGACAATGCCAGGAATAAGAACTATCGGCGGCGTAATGCGTGAGTGCGCGGAAAAACGGCGGCGGCAGCGAATCCAGATAATGTCGGGCCTCGCGCACGACGTAACGGGCGATGAATTCCGGCGTATCCTCGAACATATGGATAAAGCCGTGCAATTCGCGCAGTACATCATTGGGAATATGGCGCGCGGTGCGGGTTTCGCCATAAAGAAAAATCGGGATGTCGGTATTGCGGCGGCGGATGGCTTCGACAAAAGCGCGCAAGGCGGCGATGGCTTTATCGGCGGCTTCGCGCGAAGTGAATTCATCGTCGTCGATGGACAGGATAAACGCCGAGGCGCGACTCTGCTGCTGTGCGAAAGACGCGAGATCGCCATAACTGGTCGCACCGAGGACATCCATGTCTTCTTTTTCGATGGCCTCGACCAGCGCCCGGATGTCCAGCCCGGAAGCATTGTCGGAGCGGAAATCCTCGTCGATGATGATGATGGGGAAGTTGAAGTGCATGGAGTCGGCTTGTCAACGGATAATGGTGATGGGGTTGATGGGCGTCCGGGGTGGTTGTGGTTCGGGCCTTTTCAGCACCTGCCCATGGGAACCGGCACCCACAGCCCATATTCTGTCCGCATCATCAACACAGCAAGGCAACGTTTTTCCTTAAGGTCAATCCAGAATCTAGCTTCATAATCCTTGCCTTCCTGTGGTGTGAAAAACATATTCGTTGCGCAGCTCCGGTAGCCCGTAAAAAGATTTACATGATAGAGATATGAGAGCCAAAACGGCTTGCCTGCTTCGACATATATCTCCCCAGAATATTTATTTCGCGTGCGTCGACGGCTCATATCTACCGATAGGTCGAGCCGTTCCGGATCCGGCATGCCCAGGCTTCGACCGTCGAATGTCCCTTTCCGTATCTGATATTCTGGGAAACCCACGATTCTTCCCCTGCCCGGAAGGTTTGTGGTAGCGCAATCTCCCCCAGGCGTTCCGTCCACCACGGCGAAATCGGGTTCGGCAATTACTCTCAGCCGGGCGCGGGGGACGTTTTCTGGCGCTTCGGTCATCTGAGGGGAAGAAGGAGGAAGAAATCTGCAACTTGTCAAGACAACGCAAGCAAGCAATAAACCGGCTACCCTCATTTTCATTCTCCGTGTAGATAAATGAAGCAAGAACTCAAATCTTCGGCAGCGTTACGCCCTTCTGCCCCTGATATTTGCCGCCGCGATCTTTATACGACGTCTCGCAAACTTCGTTGGACTCGAAGAACAACACCTGCGCGCAGCCTTCGCCCGCGTAAATTTTGGCGGGCAGTGGCGTGGTGTTGGAAAACTCCAACGTCACGAAACCTTCCCATTCCGGCTCGAAGGGCGTGACGTTCACGATGATGCCGCAACGCGCGTAAGTGCTTTTGCCCAGGCAGACGGTCAACACATTCCTCGGGATGCGGAAATATTCGACCGTGCGTGCCAGCGCGAAGGAATTGGGCGGGATGATGCAGACATCGGCGTCGATCTCGACGAAAGACTTGGGGTCGAACGCCTTGGGGTCGACCACCGTGGAATTGATGTTGGTGAAAACCTTGAATTCCGGGGCGCAACGGATGTCGTAGCCGTAGCTCGATGTACCGTAGGAGACGATCTTGCGCCCCTCGACCTCGCGCACGAGCGCAGGCGCGAAAGGCTCGATCATGCCGTGCTCCACAGCCATGCGGCGAATCCAGCGGTCGGACTTGATGGACATGGCAGTTCTCCGGGGGATGGGAAAGCGCGTAGTGTAAGCGCGAGGGCAGGGAATGCAAGGGTGGCCGTGCCGTTTGATGTGCCCGCTGCTGTAGTAGTGGCGAGCTTCGTATCTATATAGTCAGCCCTGAACAATGCCAAACCCAGCGAATCTGGTCTTGTCTTGCGCGGCGTTTTCCGGCGTTTCGACGAGCATGACCTTGAGCAAGCCTGCCATGAGCCAGGCGCAAAGAAGC
>JAISNX010000157.1 GCA_031276015.1 Azoarcus sp. | reverse complement strand
GCTTCTTTGCGCCTGGCTCATGGCAGGCTTGCTCAAGGTCATGCTCGTCGAAACGCCGGAAAACGCCGCGCAAGACAAGACCAGATTCGCTGGGTTTGGCATTGTTCAGGGCTGACTATCTAGCGTCCGCCCGCCGTGGTTGGAGACGACAACGCCATCCGCCCCGGCTGCCAGCGCCCGCTCGGCGTCATCCGGACGCAGTATGCCTTTGACGATGAGCGGCAGGCGCGTGGCGGCGCGCAAGTCATCTATATCCTTCCATGTCGGCGCATGGGCCATGAGCATATCGAATACCTGGCTTTTCGCGCCCGGTATCGGGGCGGGCGTTTCCATGCCACACAAATTGACCGGAGCGATGCCTTCCGGCAATTGAAAACGCACCAGTTGCTCGCGGTTGCGGATACCGGCGATCGGCGCATCGACCGTTACCACCAGGGCGCTGTAACCCGCAGCTTCGGCACGCCGCACGAGTTCCCGGGTGAATCCGCGGTCGGGCTGGACATAAAGCTGAAACCACAACGGTGCCCCGGCATGACGGGCGATGTCTTCCAGCGTGTGGCTTGCCAGTGTGCTGACGATCATTCCGGCTTCCAAGGCCGCCGCGGCCTGGACGCTCGCAAGCTCGCCATCGGGATGTACCAGGCGCTGGTAGGCGACCGGCGCGAGCAAAATGGGATGCGCAAAACGCTTTCCAAACAGGGTCAGCGCCGTATTGCCGCTCCGCACATCGGCGAGCACACGCGGATTCAACGCCAGATCGTCGAATACGGCGCGATTGGCGCGAAAAGTAATTTCATCTCCCGCGCCACTGGCAATGTATGCCCAAGCGTTATCATCCAGCCGTTCATGGGCATATGGCATATAATCGGCAGCCGCGGCAATGGCCGAAGGAATGGAAGTCATGCGCGGCTGGGTCATGGGAAGGTCTCATGCGGGATACGGCAGGACGCAGACCTCCGACGAGTGTGTGCCCCGCCTTCACCTTCAGACCTCGTGGAATGACCTGCCGCTGGAAAAGCATCTGGATGTAAAGCCGCCTGCCGCGACCATCGACTTGAACCCGTTGCTGCCGGAAAACCGGGGTTATCGCACTTACATGGAGTCGCCGACCCCTCCCCCCTGCCCATCACACCTCGGCCCACATCCGCAAGAGGTTGTGATAGTGGCTGGTAAGGCCGACGAGATCGTCGGTTTCGCCCAGTTGGGCGCGCAGTCGCTGGATGCGGGAATCCAGGTCGAAGAGCAGGGTGCGTTTCCAGTCGTCGCGGATCATGCTCTGCGTCCACAGGAAGGAACAGACGCGTGCGCCGGAGGTCACGGGTTCGACGCGGTGCAGGCTGGTGGAGGGATAGACGATGGCGTCGCCCGCGGGCAGGCGGGCGGTGTGGTCGCCGTAGGTATCCTCCACCACCAGGTCGCCGCCCTCGTATTCCTCCGGGTCGGTGAAGAAGAGCGTGGTGGAGACATCGGTGCGGATATTCACTTCCGAGCGCCACGGCCTGCGAATGGCGTTGTCGACGTGATCGCCGAAGGTTTCGCCGCCCTCGTAGCGGTTGAAGAAGGGCGGCAGGATGCGGTGCGGCAGCGCCGCCGAGAAAAAGAGCGGATTTCTCATCAGCGCTGCCGTGACAATTTCGCGCAGGCGGCGCAAGGTGGGCGTGTTTTCCGGCAATTGGCGGTTCCGCTTCACCCGCGCCGCCTGGCTGCCAGCCTCGCCCGCACCAAAGGTGATGCCCGGCACGGTGCTCAGGATTTCCCGAAGCGGCGCGGGATGACGCGCCATACCCCGCTTCGCCATTCTCCGGCGCGAACGGTGCCAGCGTCTACGGCGAACCGCGCAAGCCGGAGGGTGTCGGGAACGGATTTGCGATAGATCAGCAGCAGGTCGGGCAAGCGATGCCGCAAAACATCCGCTTTACGACATAAAAATGTTCTCCGGGGGGCTTCCTGCTTGACCTCGCTACGACCAGTCTATATACTGGTCTATATGCAAAGAGGAGGAACTCCATGAACATCGCAATCGGGTCGTATGAAGCCAAGACAAAGTTGCCGGAGTTACTGCGCGGCGTTCTTGTCGGTAAGCGTTACACCATCACCCTGCGAGGCGAAGCTGTGGCCGATCTGGTGCCAGCGGAAGAAAACAGGCGCTCGGACGCAGTGGCGGCTGTCGACGAAATGCTGGCTTTCATGCAAGCACGCAAACCAGTGAGCATCGATCTCAAGGCGCTCATCGACGAAGGCCGGGCATGAGCTTCATTCTGGATGCTTTCGTGACGTTGCTCTGGTTGGCTCCCGACACCAACTCAGCGGGCGAAGCGATTGCGGACGCTACCCTAAAGGCGCTAAAGGTATCGCAAGCCTTGGTACCTTCGCTCTGGTCACTGGAAGTGGGTAACGTCATCGCCAAACTTGAAGCCAAAAATATCGTAACGGAAGCCGACTCACAACGCTTCATTGCACTTCTGGGGCAGCTTGACATCGTGACCGATGCGATGACCGCCAGCCGCGCGCTCGGCGACACGCTGAATCTCGCCCGCCGGTACAAGTTGTCCGTATACGACGCAGCCTATCTGGAACTTGCCCTGCGCACGGGCCGCCCAATGGCGACGCTTGACGCCGATCTGACAGAAGCGGCAAACCTTGCGGGTATCCCGATCTTCGGCCAAACCGCCAAACCCATCCAGGCGATCTGACAAAGCAAATCACGTCACGACACTCGGTTTTGACGTTCGTTGCCCGGCTGTATTTCATCTGCCATCGGCACAGGCGCGCAGTGTCGTTACACGGGCACCATCGCTGTTGCTGGACGGGCTGGCGTTGCTGCAATCGAAATAGCGCTTGGCGACTCGCGTGTTGGGGCTACCCGCTAGAGCGTTTTCGGTTCAGATGCCGACACCATCCGAAGCCGGAATGTTTTTTGTCATTCCTCGCAAGCGAAGTATCGTGGCCTGCCTTGCGGTCACGCACAGACAGGCAAGCCCTCGTCAAAAGCGAGGGCCGCAGGCCCGTGGCAATCCAGACGGCCTTGCGGTCTGCCCTGGCCTCCTGAAAGACCGAACCGCCGCATGGATTGCCACGGCGCTGCGCGCCTCGCAATGACGAATGTCATCATCCGAACCGAAAACGCTCTAATCGGGTTTCTCTGGAGAAGCACCGCGCGGCAAACCCCGACGCCATGCTTCGCACTCTCGCCTGGTCTTCTGTTCCGTACAGGCAACAAAAAAACCCGGCACCAAACCGGACTTGCCCGGAATCTGGCAAATCCGGCCCGGTGCCGGGGCTTCCGGCTCAGGCTTCAAAGGCTGTAGTACATGTCGAATTCGACCGGATGCGTGGTCATGCGGAAGCGGGTGATGTCTTCCATTTTCAATTCGATGTAGGCGTCGATGAAGTCGTTGGAAAACACGCCGCCACGGGTCAGGAACTCACGATCCTTGTCGAGATAGTCGAGCGCCTGGTCGAGACTCGAACACACGGTGGGAATCTTGGCGTCTTCTTCCGGCGGCAGGTCGTAGAGATTCTTGTCGGCGGGGTCGCCGGGGTGAATCTTGTTCTGGATGCCGTCGATGCCCGCCAGCGCCAGCGCCGCGAAGGCGAGGTAGGGGTTGGCGGTGGGATCGGGGAAGCGCACTTCGATGCGGCGGCCCTTGGGGCTGGCGACGTAGGGAATGCGGATCGAGGCCGAGCGGTTGCGGGCGGAATAGGCAAGCTTCACCGGGGCCTCGAAGCCGGGCACCAGGCGCTTGTAGGAGTTGGTGCCGGGATTGGTGATGGCGTTGAGCGCGCGGGCATGTTTGATGATGCCGCCGATGTAGTAGAGCGCGGTCTCGGAAAGCCCGGCGTAGCCGTTGCCCGCGAAAAGGTTCTGGCCGTCTTTCCAGATCGACTGGTGTACGTGCATGCCGGAGCCGTTGTCGCCGACGATGGGCTTGGGCATGAAGGTGGCGGTCTTGCCGTATTGGTGCGCGATGTTGTGGACGACGTATTTGAGGATTTGCGTCCAGTCGGCACGGCGGGTCAGGGTGGTGAAACGGGTGCCGATTTCGCACTGCCCGGCGGTGGCGACTTCGTGGTGGTGCACTTCGACCGGAACGCCCGCGGATTCGAGCGCCAGCACCATCGCGGCGCGGATGTCGTTGAGGCTGTCGACCGGCGGCACGGGGAAATAGCCGCCCTTGACGCGGGGACGGTGGCCGGTGTTGCCGCCCTCGAATTTTTCGGCGGAAGACCAGGCGGCTTCTTCGGAGAAAACTTTGGAGTAAGAACCGGAAACGTCGACCGACCATTCGACGGCGTCGAATACGAAGAATTCGGGTTCCGGGCCGAAATAGGCGGCGTCGCCGATGCCGGTGCTCTTGAGATAGGCTTCGGCGCGCTTGGCGATGGAGCGCGGATCGCGGTCGTAGCCCTTGCCGTCGGAGGGTTCGATGACGTCGCAGGTCAGCACCAGGGTGGTTTCGTCGAAGAAGGGGTCGAGATAGGCGGATTCGGCATCCGGCAGCAGGATCATGTCGGATGCCTGGATGCCTTTCCATCCGGCGATCGAGGAGCCGTCGAACATGTGGCCGTGTTCGAAGACTTCTTCCTCGAAAACGGTGATGGGCACGCCAACGTGCTGTTCTTTGCCGCGGGTATCGGTAAAACGGTAGTCAACGAAGCGTACTTCGTTTTCCTGGATCAACTTCATGACGTCTTGGGCGTTCATATTTACTCCTGGTGAAATGATGCAATGTTTGCGGAAATCCGGACGGAAAAGCCATCCGCTCCAGGCGGGGCGTGGTGTCTGTTCTTGCTTTCGGTGACCGGACTTTCGTTGCCGCGGAGCCTAGCAGCATCCGTGCCATCGATGTCCGGCACGCCGCGCATTGTGTCATAAGGGAAAAAGAAAAGCTGTGAATGATGCGTTGCGCCATGTTGGTGCCTTGCGGCGCATTGTGCTCCGTTATGGTGCAAGCGGGATGTAATAGGCGATTTTCCGATAGTGGGGATGCGCGGCAAGCCAGGCATCCGTGCGCCGTTCGAGCGCCTCGGGATCGGCGGGCCGCGCCTCCGGCGCGAAGTAGACTTCGGCTTCGATGTGGCGGTCGAAGTAGTGCAACTGGAGCCGCTGGAAGGGCGGAACGCCGGTGTTTCCCGTGTTCCCGGCGATGAGGGCGGCGAGTTCCGCGATCACGGCGTCGCGCGGGAGGAGTTGCTCGCCGCCGGATGCCGCCTGTCCATCGCCTTCGGTGTCGTCCTCGATGTCGATGTGGACGAGCACTTCGCTCACGTCCGGGTGCGCGGCGCGAATGGCGGCCACCACGCTGTTCGAGATGTAATGCCCTTCCGAGACCGTGATGCGCGGGTCGACCTGGACGTGGGCATCGCACAGCACGCGCTGTGCCATGCGGCGGGTGCGCAGTTCGTGCAGTCCGACGACGCCCGGCGTTTCGGCGATGGTCTGGCGCAGGCGGGCGAGTTCTTCGGGCGGCAGGCCGGTGTCGATCAGTTCGCGCACCGCGTCCCAGGCCAGGCGGATGCCCATGCGCAGGATGAGGAAGCCGACCACGGCGGCGGCCAGCGGCTCCAGGAACGGATAGCCCGCAAGGCTGCCGCCGATGCCGATGGCCACGACCAGCGAGGAGGCCGCGTCGGAGCGGGCATGCCAGGCATTGGCTTCGAGCAGGCGCGCGCGCAGACGCCGCGCGGCGGCCAGCGTGAATCGGGAAAGCGTCTCTTTCACCGTCAGGGTGAGCAGCGCCATGGCGAGCGCCGCCGGGTGCAGGGGCGTTTGTACGTCCATGTGTTGCAGCCGGATGCCGGATGTCCACAAGAAGCCGATGCCGACCGCCGCCAGCGACGCGCCGAGCAGGAGCGTGGCCGCCGTCTCGATTCGCCCGTGGCCGTAGGGGTGGTCGAGGTCGGCGGGATCGGCACCATGCCGCCCCGCCGCCAGCACCATGAAATCCGTGACCAGGTCGGAGAGTGTGTGCGCGGCGTCGGCCACCAGGCTGAAGGCGTGGGCGAAGAGGCCGACGGCGATCTGGCCGAGCGCCAAGGCGGCATTGGTGACGATGGCAAGCAGCGTGACGTGCCGGATCGCGCGGGCGCGCGTGGTGCTTTCGTCGCCGGATGCGAGGGGGGACATGAGCGGGCGGGGCAGGAAGGTTATACTCGTGGCCCGATTTTAGCCGGATACCGACATGGGAACCCTCAACGCCTTACTTGATCTGGCGCGCCAGCGCGCCGTCGAGCTTGGATTGTCCTATCAGGGCGCGCTGACGCCAGCCGAAGCCTGGCAGATATGGCAGCTTGCCCCGGGCGCGAAACTCGTCGATATACGTACCCGCGCCGAACTCGAATGGGTCGGGCGCATTCCGGGCACGGTCGATATTGAATACGAGCTTTGGCCGAGCGGGCAGGTCAACAACCGCTTCATGATGCAATTGCGCCAGCAGGTCAGTCCCGAGGGGCTGGTGATGTTCATCTGCCGCTCCGGGCGGCGCTCCGATGAAACCGCAAGCCTCGCCGCCCGTTCCGGTTACAACAATTGTTATAACGTCCTCGAAGGTTTTGAAGGCTCGCTCGATGCGAACAACCAGCGCGGCCACGTCGGCGGCTGGAAGTTCGCCGGTCTGCCCTGGGAACAGGCATGAGCGGCATCCGGAAGGAACAGGAGCACCGCATGCAGGCGGCGGAACTGGATTTTGCGCGTTTCGGCGCGCTTTCCGTGGTGGAAGCGCAGGCGCGCATTCACGATGCGCGTGCGCGGCTCGGCAAGCGCGCCGTGTTGCTTTGTCACCATTACCAGCGCGCCGATGTCTATCGCCACGCCGATCTCACTGGCGATTCGCTCAGGCTCGCCCGGCTGGCGGCGCAGACCGACGCGGAATTCATCGTTTTTTGCGGCGTGCATTTCATGGCCGAGGTGGCCGACATCCTGTCGCGGCCCGAACAGACCGCCATCCTGCCCGACCTTGCCGCGGGCTGTTCGATGGCCGACATGGCCAATCTGGCGAAAGTCGAACGCTGCTGGCGCGAACTCGCCGCCGTGCTGGGCACGTCGCCGGACGAAAAGATCACGCCGGTCACGTACATCAACTCCGCCGCCGATCTCAAGGCGTTCTGCGGCGAGCATGGCGGCATCGTCTGTACCTCGACCAATGCGCCCAAAATCGTCGACTGGGCGCTCGCGCGCCGCGAAAAAGTATTGTTTTTCCCAGACCAACATCTGGGGCGCTGGACGGGTTTCAAGAAAGGCATCGCCCTCGAACACATGGCGGTGTGGGACCCCGATCTCGAAAACGGCGGCCTCTCCCCGGAAGAAATCGGGAAGGCCCGCATTCTCTTGTGGAAGGGGCATTGCTCGGTGCATCAGATGTTCCAGGTCGAGCACATCCGGCGCTGGCGCGCGCAATATCCGGACGGATTGGTGATTTCGCACCCCGAATGCAATCTCGACGTGTGCCGCGAATCGGATTACGTCGGTTCCACCGAATATATCCGCGATACCATCACCGACGCCCCGACCAATACCCGCTGGCTGGTGGGCACCGAATTGAACCTGGTCAATCGCCTCGCGGAGCTGATGAAACCGCAGGGCAAGACCGTCCAGTTCATGGCCCCGATGGTGTGCATGTGCTCGACGATGCAGCGCATCGACACGCAGCATCTGGCATGGACGCTGGAAAACCTCGCCGCCGGTCAAGTGGTGAACCCGATTCGCGTTCCGCCGGACGAGGCCGAACCGGCGCGGGCGGCACTGGCGAGGATGCTGGAGATTTCCTGAAGCCGCGGCTGGAAAACACAGCCGTGATTGCGATGCCTGATGCATTGCGACAATACATACGGCTCGTGGATTGCCACGCTTCGCTCGCAATGACGGATAGCGGGGGCAGTGCCCGTATTTCCCCCCGCGCTATTTAGTCGGTCCTGAACAATCCTCAACACGTTGATTAAATAAAACAAAGAGATCGTTTTGGTGATCATTTTCTGCAAGGGAAGAGGTAAAATATCGTCATTTCCTTGCAAATAG
>JAISNX010000137.1 GCA_031276015.1 Azoarcus sp. | reverse complement strand
ATTGCGAGGGCCGAAGGCCCGCGGCAATCCACGCGGCGGCAACTACCCGCACTGGCGGGCGGTTTTGCGGGAATCACGGGCACATGGATTGCCGCGGCGCTTCGCGCCTCGCAATGACGGGTACGGACGGCATCGCAATGCCCCAAACCTTTGCCGCAATGCCCCGAACCCTCGTCATTGCGAGCGAAGCGCGGCAATCCATGGGCCGTATGGATTGCCACGGGCCTGCGATACTGGAAACCTCCTCTTGCCGCGTTGTCCCGATGGGAGTGTCAGGGCGCACCAAATGGGCAACGACCCGGCCACGACGGGTAATGGCAATCTCCTCACCCGATTCGACACTCGACACGACAGGAATACCGCAAAAAAACAGGCCGGGCAGAATGCGCCCGGCCTGTTTCGGATTTCACGGGAGTGTCAGCTCCCCAGATCGGCGATGTCGTCCTTCGACCAAACAGTGTCCACGTCCGTGCCGACAAACTGGATTTCCTCGATGCCGCCCTGGATGAAAACGCCGCCATCCGTGCCGAAACTGAGCAAGAGATTGTTGCTGTTGAGACGCGAGGCTTCTATCGCGTCCGGGTCGATACCGTGGAGCACGAGCACATCGTGAGTGCCCCCAATATCGACGATCTGGTCGAAGCCGTCGCCCGCCCAGAACACATAGGTGTCGTTTCCAGTGCCGCCGATCAGGGAGTCATCGCCCCGATCTCCGCGCAGCACGTCGTCACCGGCGCGGCCATGCAGGAAATCCACGCCGATGCCGCCGACGGCGTTGTCGTTGCCGAGGGTGCCGAACCAGGTCTGGTTCGTGGCCATCAGCGCTTCCAGCAGCATGCCGCTGACCTTCGTGCCGTCGGCGGCGAACCGGATGGCCTCGATGTCGTTGGCCGCGTGGCTGAAGATGAATTCAGGCTCGCCGAGGGCGGTATTGATCGATACGAACACACCGTCGCCGTCGCCTTCCATGAGATCGACGACACGACCGATAGTCACGTCGCTGATGGTGATGTCCGGGTCGAGCACGATGGTATCCCAACCACCAGCGTCGTAAATCTGGTCCTCGCCGCCGCCGTGGCCGAAATGATAGGTATCGTTTCCGAACCCGCCCAGGAGAACGTCGCTGCCGCCCTGGCCGGAAAGGGCGTCGGCGTAGCGGGACCCCGTCAGGGTTTCCGCTTCACCGGTACCGACGATGTTTTTGGCGAAAAGCAGGTCGTAGGGGCTGCTCCGCCCCTTGCTGGACGAGCTGGCAGCCCCGTTCAACAGGTCGGCGACTCTCTGCGCCCCGTCAGGGGAAGCGGGGGAAAAGCTGCTGATAACTGAAAGCAGATCGAATGGTAGTGCCACGGAAATCTCCTTGAAGAACAAGTCATGAAAACTGTATCGCCCGCCATTGCTTCGGCGGGCGGTTCAGGTGTTTCGGTGCACGGCGGTTCCGGTCGGGACATCGAGCATCCCGACCGGATCGGCCCGGATTCTCAGCCAAGTAGATCAGAGAAAAGGTGGCCGGGATTGAAGATGCCGCAAACTGCATCCGTGAAAATATCGGCGATGCCCGCGACGGCGTAGATGCCGGAGTCGACGGCCTCTTCGCACGTCTCCACCAGATTGCCCCAAAGGCCGAGTATGGAACCGAGCTTGCCTCCCACTTCGACATTGTCCGGGGTGAAAAGCCCGGCAGGATTGAAGATGCCGCAGAATGCGTCCGTGAAAACATCGGCGACGGTCGCTACGGCATAGATGCCGGAGTCGACCGCCTCCTCGCACCGTTCCACGGTAGCCCCCCACAAACCCAGAATTGCGCCAATAGAAGTTGTTGCCATGCTGAAATCTCCTGTGATGGATAGATACGAAGGCACCTGAACAGGATACTTCATTCAGGTGCAAAGGATGGTAACATACAAAAAACAGGAAAATACATACAAAAACAAAAAAGCTGGAATCCCCTTTCAAATATATTGTCATTACACACGCAAAGGATATTCCCGCGAGAACCCCGTATCGACAGTGCGTTTTGGTTCAAATAAAAACGTTTGTCATTTCCAGCAAAGGGAAAAGTTATCCAACGACTGGCGCACTACGGCAACACACACATCTCAATGACGAATATTAAGTACATTTCAGTACCCAATGAACTTTATCGCACCGATTGAATATATCGTCATTCATAGCAAAGCCCGGCAATCCATGCCCACCCGTTCGATTGATCCCGTTGAAATTTTCCCGGCACTTCCCCGCTTCGAAAACCGCCTTCCACTTGACTTTTTCAGCAGGAAATGAAAAATGGGAATTTTCCGGCGAGGGTCGGCGATCATGTTCTTTGAATGGATTCGGACAATCATCGTCCTGCCGGGAACCGTTCTGGTCTTTTTGCCGAGCCTGGCGCTTTATCTCGCGGATTACCGGTGGGAATTCAATTCGATTCCCTTGTTCGCCGCGGGGATCGTTCTCCTGTGTGCCGGGCTGTCGCTTGCCGCTTGGACGATGTGGCTTTTCGGGAAAAAAGGACGCGGGACGCCCGCCCCCTGGAGTCCGCCGAAAAAACTGGTCATCGAAGGGCCTTACCGTCATGTGAGGAATCCGATGATAACGAGCGTGCTGCTTATGCTGGTCGCCGAGGCGCTGCTGCTGAATTCCTGGCTGCCCATGGGTGTTTTCGCGCTGTTCTTCGGAGGCAATATGCTCTATTTCCCCTTCGTCGAGGAAAAGGGACTCGAAAAACGCTTCGGGCAGGACTACTTGGCGTATAAACGCGAAGTACCGCGCTGGCTGCCACGAATGACACCTTTCAAACCCCCTCCAGACCACGCCGGAGATGACGATTGATTCAACCGGGCGTTCCTCCGCGCATCTCCGGCTGGCGACTTGTTCGCCATGTTTTTCATTCGGTCGAATCGGTGTGGACGAATTTGGCCGCTTTTGCGTAATACTTGTCCCATTCCTTTTTAATGTGCCCGTTTCGGGGCGAATGGGGGAATGAGGTACAAATCAGGTAAAGGCGCGCCTGAAAACCGTCTGATTATAAAATCGTGTATCCGCTTATTCGCTTATCCGTAATTTCCACAATACTGGCAGGGGGAACGCCAGATCCTGACTAGTTCCTGAACAGGAAATGCCTCATAACTTCACAGGGATGTATATTCGTAATTTCCGTAATTAGCGGCTTTCGCATGTGCTTGAATAATGGGGTATGCTTGCACGCGGATATGAAAAACCCCCCAAACGTATTTTCCCCATCCTCGCCATTGCAATCGGCAAGCGTCGCTCATCAGCGGTATAACGCGTGGATTTCCGATGAAACAATGGAGGACTATGCCCTCCGTTATGCGCCACGCAGTTTTCGCAAATGGAGCGAATGGCGTATTGCCAATACCGCCCTTGGTTCCGTATCTTTCCTCGCGCTGGAAGCCATCGGGGCCGTGATCGCGGTCAATTACGGCTTCAGCAATGCGATGTGGGCCATCCTGGCCGTGGGCATGCTCATTTTCCTGACCGGAATACCGATCGCCTGTTACGCCGCGCGCTGCAACCTCGATATGGATTTGCTGACGCGGGGCGCGGGTTTCGGCTATCTCGGCTCGACGGTCACATCGCTGGCCTATGCCGTATTCACTTTCGCCTTCTTCGCCATCGAGGCCGCCATCATGGTCATGGCCATGCGGATGATGGTGGATTGGCCCCTG
Organism: Azoarcus sp.; assembly: GCA_031276015.1. Taxonomy (GTDB): domain Bacteria; phylum Pseudomonadota; class Gammaproteobacteria; order Burkholderiales; family Rhodocyclaceae; genus WRNU01. The sequence goes on along the minus strand of JAISNX010000137.1, from coordinate 11,300 downwards.
CCCGTGTGTTATGTGCTGTCCTCGCTCATCATCGTGCCACTGGTCATGCGCGGTGTGACCTGGATTTCGCGTTTCCAGGCGTGGACGCAGCCGGTATGGCTGTTCCTGACGATCATGCCCTTCGTCTGGCTCGCATTCGATAAACCCCAGTTGTACCGGGAATTCGCCAGCATGGCGGGATTGCGGGCGAATGGCGGCGGCTTTCAGCCGCTTCTGTTCGCCGCCGCCGCCGCCGTCGTTTTCCCGCTGATCGTGCAAATCGCCGAGCAGGTGGATTACCTGCGATTCATGCCGCCGCCACGGCCCGGGCGCCGCATGCGCCATTGGGTGGCGCTTCTCGCCGCCGGTCCCGGCTGGATCGTGCCGGGCATGCTCAAAATGGCCGGGGGCGCTTTCCTGGCGTTCGTCGTCATGGCCTCCGGCATGTCGCCGCAACAGGCCATGGAGCCGCCGCAAATGTATCTGGCGGCGTTCCGGGAAATGTTCGGGGCGTCCGGCCTGGCCATTGCCGCGACGGTGCTGCTCGTGCTGGTTTCGCAAGTCAAGATCAACGTCACCAACGCCTATGCCGGATCGCTGGCCTGGTCGAACTTCTTTGTCCGCATCGCCCACAATCATCCGGGGCGCGTGGTATGGCTGGTTTTCAATGTTTTCATCGCCACGCTGCTGGCGGCGCTGGGCGTCTTCGGGGCCATCGAAAAGATATTGAGCCTCTACGGCCTTGTCGCCGCGGGCTGGATCGGCGCGGTGACGGCGGATCTGGTCGTCAATAAACCCTTGCGCCTGTCGCCGCCGGGCATCGAGTTTCGCCGGGCCTATCTGCACGATTTCAATACCGGCCTCGTCGCCATGTTGCTGGCGATCATCGTCGGCGGCCTGGCCCGTGGCGGCGCATTCGGCGAAACCGCCCGGGCGTTTTCGAGCTTCATCGCGTTCGGGACGGCTTTCCTGCTCGTGCCGCCGCTGGCCCTTGCGACGCGGGGCCGCTATTACCTCGCGCGCCAGCCCAGGAAAAGCGGGGATGCCGCCAGCTCCCAGGTCTGCGTGGCCTGCGGCAATTCGTTCGAGGAAAGGGACATGGTGCATTGCCCGGTTCTCCAGACGGGTATCTGCTCGCTGTGCTGTTCGCTGGAAACCGGCTGCCGCGACCATTGCAAGACGGCTCCCGACCCGCGGACGTCCTTGCGCACCACGCCGAGAACGCCCCATTCGTACAATGCCCGCACCATTTTCTATCTGGCGCTGGTGCTGCTCCTGAACGCATTTGTCGCGCTCGCGCTCGCGGCGATCTATGTCCATTTCGAGCCGTCCCTGGACCTCTCCCAGATATTGCCCGAGTTCCTCAAGATATTCGCCGCCCTGGCACCGCTCGCTGTTTTTTACGGCTGGTGGGCGATGCGGGCCGGAGACCGCCGCCACGTGGCGCAGATGGAAGCCCTGCGCCAATCCCTCGTGTTCTTGCAGGGAACCGAGCCGCAGCAGGGTGATGCGCCGTCCGCCCCGTCGCCGGAACCGAAAGATGTCGCGGCGCGCGCGGGCAGCGCGGGGATTCCGGAGAGCGTGGACAAGGCCGGAAGTGCATTCGGGCACGCGAAGGTGGTGTGCGCCCCGAAGCCGGGCGAGGCGTTCGTTCCGGTGTCCGCCGAAGCCGTTCCGCTGCCTTCCGCCCTGCGTTCGGCCTTGCTTCGTCTCGCTCGCCGGGGCGAAGTCAATGCCTTGCGCCAATGCCTGCGCGGAGCGCGGGAGGCGCACGCCGCCGCCGATGCCGCGCTCGCGTATCTGCAAAGGTGCGTCGACCGTTTCGATTTCCCCGCCCTCATCCGATACATCGAAAGGGAGACGAGCACGCTTTCTCCTTTCGACGATGCCAACGATTGGCCGCGCCCGCTTTTTCGCGCGCCCGTCATCCTCGTGGTGGATGACAGCATCGACACGCTCGCCGGGTTGAGCGAGGCGCTTTTCGCCACGGGCCATGCCGTGCTGGCGGCGCGCAGTGCCACCGAGGCGCTGGAGCGGTTCGAGATCGCCGTGCCCGACGGGGCATTGATCGACGCGGTCATGCCCGGTATCAATGGGTTCGACCTGTGCCGCCGCATCAAGTCCGTACCGGCCTGGGCGCATGTGCCGGTCATTTTCATGACCGATCCCGGCGATGAGGGGCAGATCGTCTCCAGCTACCTCAGCGGCGGTGCCGATTACATGAACAAGCCCTTGCGGATTCCCGAAGTGCTTGCCCGCCTCACGCCTCACCTCGGCGGCACTGCCGTGCGGCTGGCGCGCGCGGCTGCCGACATTCCGGACATGGGCTGCGTGATCGTGGACAATCCGGGTCGCATCGTCTGGCGTTCTCCCCAGGCCAGCCGGTGGCTGTGCGGTGCCTCCGGCGCGAACGGCGACGCCATGCGGCGGATGCTCGACGAGGCAGCCCGCAATGTGGAGGTGGCCCGCGAGCTTCCCGGCGGCAGGCGTTTGCTGCTACGTTCCCTTGGCGCGAGCGGGCCGGGCGAATACATGATCGTGATGTGCCTGGATTCCTCCCCGGCGGCGCAACGCCTGCGGCAGGCGAACCTGACGCCTTACGAAACCGAGACCTTCGCCTGGTTCCTCAAGGGCAAGGATCGCGTCGAAGTCGCCCGCATCATGGGAAGCACCCCGGCGGACATGGCGGAACGGGCGAGACGTATTTTCGACAGGCTCGGCATCCGCTTCACCCTCGGCGCAACCGGGCAGATAGCGCCGACGCTGTAGGGGTTTTCGTGGAAGGGTAGTGTGCGATGCTTTTTCCTGATAGTTTTCCGGAAACGCCGGAAAGGAAAACGCATGCGTCTCGACGATCAAGAACTGCTCAAGAACAAGGGCTACATAAACGGGAAATGGCTTGCAGCCGGAAACGGAGCCACGTTCCCGGTGACGAACCCGGCCACGGGCGAAACCATCGCCCAGGTTGCCGACCTGGGTGCGCCGGAAACCCGCGCGGCCATCGAGGCCGCCGAAAAGGCCCTGCCCGCCTGGCGCGGGCGTTCCGGCAAGGAACGCTCGCTCATCCTGCGCAAATGGCATGAACTGATTACCGCCGCCACCGACGACATTGCCCTCATCATGACCACCGAACAGGGCAAGCCGCTGGCCGAGGCGCGCGGGGAAGTCGCCTATGCCGCCAGTTTCGTCGAATGGTTCGCGGAAGAAGCACGCCGCGTCTACGGCGACGTGATGCCCGCGCCGACGCAGGACAAACGCATCGTCGTCGTCAAACAGCCCATCGGCGTGTGCGCCGCGATCACCCCATGGAACTTCCCCGCCGCGATGATTACGCGCAAGGTCGCCCCGGCGCTCGCCGCCGGTTGCGCGATGATCGTGAAACCCTCGGAATACACCCCGCTCACCGCGCTCGCCCTGGCCGAACTGGCCGCGCGCGCGGGCATTCCGGTGGGCATCTTCAACATCGTCACCGGCATGCGGGCCGCCGGGATCGGCAAGGAACTGACCGCCAGCCCGGCAGTGCGCAAACTCTCCTTTACCGGCTCGACCGAAGTCGGGCGGATGCTCATGGCACAGAGCGCCCCGACCCTGAAAAAGCTCTCCTTCGAGTTGGGCGGCAATGCGCCGTTCATCGTTTTCGACGACGCCGACATCGAACTCGCGGTAGAGGGCGCGATGGCATCGAAGTTCCGCAACAGCGGGCAGACCTGCGTCTGCGCCAACCGCCTGCTCGTGCAGGGGGGCATCTACGACGCCTTTGCCGAAAAACTCGCCGCGCGGGTAAAAACGCTCGTGGTCGGCAACGGCATCGAGCCAGGCGTCACGCAAGGCCCGCTCATTGACGCCAACGCGCTGGAAAAGGTGGAAGCGCAGCTGGCCGACGCGCTCGCCAAGGGCGGGCGGCTCCTCACCGGCGGCAAGCGGCACGCACTGGGCGGCACCTTCTTCGAGCCGACCGTGATCGCCGACGTGACCGCCGACATGCTGTGCGCACGCCAGGAAACTTTCGGCCCCCTCGCGCCGCTGTTCCGCTTCGAGACCGAAGCGGAAGCCGTCGCGCTGGCCAACGACACCGAATTCGGGCTGGCGAGCTATTTCTTCAGCAAGGATCTGAACCGCGTCATCCGCGTGGCGGAAGAACTCGAATACGGCATGGTCGGCATCAATACCGGCCTGATTTCCAACGAAGTTTCCCCCTTCGGCGGCGTCAAGCAATCCGGCTTTGGCCGCGAAGGCTCCAAGTACGGCATCGAGGAATACTTGGTCATCAAGCAGATGTGCATCGGCGGACTGCCCTGAACCGCGCGCCGCACCCGCCGCGTTCCTCGCAAAGACGGTCGCGCCGTTTCCAGAAACGTTTCTCGCTCCGGCGTGCCGCCGGGGAAAAGGGCTGCCCGAAAAGCCGGGTATAATCCCTCGCCATTTCCCCTCCCGCCATCTTGCCGTGATCGACCCTATCATCCAGCCGCCCAGCAAGAATTTCATCAGCCTCGAAAAATGGCTACTGCGCCAAATCGGCAAGGCCATTGCCGATTACAACATGATCGGCCCCGGCGATACGGTAATGGTATGCGTCTCCGGCGGAAAGGATTCCTATACGCTGCTTTCCTGCCTTCTGGCGCTACGCGAGCGGGCACCCGTCGATTTCCGCATCGTGGCGATGAATCTCGACCAGCGCCAGCCCGGCTTCCCCGAAGACGTACTGCCCGCGTATTTCGAGAAAATGGGGATCGAATACCGTATCGCCACCGAGGATACTTACTCGATTGTCAAGAGCAAAATCCCGGAAGGTAAAACGTCCTGCTCGCTGTGCTCGCGCCTGCGTCGCGGCATTATTTACCGCACGGCGCGCGAGATTGGCGCAACCCGCATCGCGCTCGGGCATCATCGCGAGGATATTCTCGAAACGCTTTTCCTGAACATGTTTTTCGGCGGCAGGATAAAGGCCATGCCGCCAAAGCTGAAAAGCGACGACGGCAGGCATATCGTCATCCGCCCGATGGCTTATTGCGCCGAGGCCGACATTGCCCGTTACGCGCGCGCGAAAGCATTTCCGATCATCCCCTGTACTTTGTGCGGCTCGCAGGAAAACGCCCAGCGTCAACAGATCAAGGCCATGCTGCGGGATTGGGAGCGGCTGTATCCGGGCCGCATCGAGTCGCTCGCCACCTCGCTCAAGAACGTGACACCGTCCCATCTGGGCGACAGCCGTCTTTTCGATTTCGCGCATCTGGAGCGTGATGCGGATTCCGGCGAATACGATAAATACGACGAATCCGGCAACGTACCGGAAAAAAGAATCTTCCTTGCAGGATCGCGCCGGCATCACACATAATCCGCGAAGATTTCCGGATGTAATATATTCCACGCGGCGATTCGGGGGAATGAGGCACTCACGGTCTTTGTGGAAAGCGGTGCCTCCCATTATGAAGAAATGGCAAGGAACAACCTCGCCCGCGCAAAAGCCCTGCTCCGCGCCCGGACATCCCAACCTGATGCGCAACCCGCACCGTAGCGCGCAAACACTGTATATCCATGTGTCGCCTCGTGGATTGTCGCGGCGCTACACGCCTCGCAATGACGCTTGCCGCGACCGGCATTCTCCCAACGGAAATCAGCCGCAAGGCGCTTGCGGACGGACGAGCGCGGACAAGGGCCAGCGCGGCCACACCCGGATGGTGCCACCTTGCGGACGCTCTCCCCGTATCAAACGCTGCACGGCGGCAAACGCGATCATCACGCCGTTGTCGGTGCACAAGTCCGGCGCGGGGTAATACGTCCGCGCGCCGAGACGACTGGCGGCGACATCGAGCGCGGCGCGCAAGGCCAGATTGGCCCCGACGCCGCCCGCGACGACCAGCGCGCGCAGCCCCGTCCGTTCGAGCGCCGCCGAGGCTTTCGCCGCCAGCACGTCGACCACGGCCTGCTGGAAATCGGCGGCAAGCCCGGCGCGCCATTCGACGCGCCAGTCCTGCGCCGAAACAACATTGAGCACCGCCGTTTTCAGGCCGCTGAAGCTGAAATCGAGATCGCCGGAGCGCAGCAAGGGGCGCGGCAGCCTGAAGCGCCCGGTTTTGCCGCGCGCGGCGAGCGCCGCCAGATGCGGCCCGCCGGGGTAGCCGAGGCCGAGTATCTTGGCCGTTTTGTCGAAAGCCTCCCCAGCGGCATCGTCGAGCGTTTCGCCGAGCAGTTCGTAATCGCCCACATCGGCCACCCGCATCAATTGGGTATGCCCGCCCGACACGAGAAGCGCGACGAACGGAAAGCCGGGCGGATCGTCAGCAAGCAGCGGCGAGAGCAGATGCCCTTCGAGGTGATGCACGGGCAAGGCCGGAATGCCCGCAGCCATCGCCATCGCCTCGGCCACGCTCGCCCCCACCAGCAAGGCTCCCGCCAGCCCCGGCCCGGCGGTGTAGGCGATTGCGTCGAGGCCGGAAACGGCAAGACCGGCTTCGTTCAAAGTCTGGCGAATCAGGGCCGGTAACAGGCGAATGTGGTCGCGCGAAGCCAGTTCGGGGACGACGCCGCCATAGATGGCGTGAAGATCGACCTGCGTATGCAGCGCCTGCGCGAGCAAACCGTCATGGCTGTCATAAATGGCGACGCCGGTTTCATCGCACGACGATTCGATCCCCAGAACTCTCACCGTGAAACCCGCCCCGCCCTTTGCCGAAAGGGAGGAATTCTACCCACAGCCGCGCGCCGGAACCGAAAAAATCGCATGAAGCCCCTTGCCCACCGCGCGCGCTTCGCTTATATTTGCACGCTTTCACTCCAGACACCGAGGAAGCAGGCAATGCCGGGTATTCGCGTCAAAGAAAATGAGCCGTTCGAGGTCGCCATCCGTCGCTTCAAGCGCACGATCGAGAAAACCGGCGTACTCACCGAACTGCGCGCGCGCGAGTTCTACGAAAAGCCCACCGCCGAGCGCAAGCGCAAGCTTGCGGCTGCCGTCAAGCGCAACCACAAGCGCCTGCGCAGCCAGATGCTGCCGCCCAAGCTTTTCTGAAGCAAGCCTCGCCGACCCTGGCGGCAGCCTTCGCCGCCCATCACCGGATGCGCCGGACGGGAACCGTTCCCGCCCGGCGTTGTGCTTTTCCCGGCTCTTCCCCGGCATGATTCCTCAACCGTTCATCCAGAGCCTGCTTGCCCGCGTCGACATCGTCGACGTCATTGGCCGCTACCTGCCACTCAAGAAAAGCGGCGCGAATTACTTCGCGCGCTGCCCTTTCCACGACGAAAAATCGGCCTCGTTCTCCGTCAGCCCCGCCAAGCAGTTCTATTACTGCTTCGGCTGCGGCCAACATGGCACCGCCATCGGCTTTCTCATGGCCTACAGCGGTCTCTCCTTTTCCGAGGCGGTGCACGAACTGGCACGCGACGCGGGCATGCAGGTGCCCAATGACGGGCGTTCGTCCAGGCCGCAAAGCGACAACTACGAACACCTCATCGACGTCCTGTCCACGGCGGCGAAATTCTACCGGGACACCTTGGGAAAATCGCCCGAAGCACTCGCCTACCTCCGGCGGCGCGGGCTTTCCGCCGAAATCGCCGCGCGTTTCGGCATCGGCTTCGCCCCGGACGGCTCCCCCCTGCAACGGGTTTTCCCGGACTACCAGAACAAATTGCTGAGCACCGCGGGCATGGTCATCGACGGCGAGCAGGGACGACGTTACGACCGCTTCCGCCACCGGATCATGTTCCCGATCCACGACCGGCGCGGACGCATCATCGCCTTCGGCGGACGGGTGCTCGACAGCGGCGAACCCAAGTACCTGAATTCCCCCGAAACGCCGCTATTTGAAAAAGGGCGCGAACTCTACGGGCTGTTCATCGCGCAAAAAGCCATCCGCGAAGCCGGTTTCGCCCTCGTGGTCGAAGGCTACATGGATGTCATCGCGCTCGCGCAATTCGGCGTGGAAAACGCGGTGGCGACCCTCGGCACCGCGACCACGCCGCATCACATCCAGATGCTTCTCCGCCAGACCGATCGCATTGTCTTCTGCTTCGACGGCGACGCCGCCGGACGCCGTGCCGCGTGGCGGGCGCTCGAAAACGCGCTCGAAACCCTGCGCGACGACATCACCCTCTCCTTCCTCTTCCTGCCGCCCGAACACGACCCCGACACCTACATCCGGGAAAAAGGCCCGGACGCCCTGCGTGAAGCCGCCGCCCAGGCCACGCCGCTGGCGCGCTTCCTGCTCGACAATCTCCGGCAGGATTGCGACACCGCCAGCGAAGAAGGCCGCGCCCGCCTGGTGCATGACGCCAAACCGCTCATCACCCGCATCCCGGCGGCGGCCTCGATCCTGCGCCTGCAACTCGTCAAGGCCATCGCCAGCATGAGCCATCTCACCCAGGCCGAAACCGAGCGCGCCTTCGGCATCGCGCCCATGGGCGAACGCCCGCGCAGCGCCACGACCAATCCCGCCGCGCGCCGTGTTTCCATGCGAAAACCGCCGCCCTCGTCGGCATCGACCCTGCTGCGGCTCGTCCTCCAGCACCCTGCCCTGGCCGCGAGGCTGCCCGTCGGCCTGATTCCGGACGACACCGCCGAAGGGCGCGCCCTGATCGCCATCGTCGACCTGGTCGACCTCGGCGAACCCGTTGCCGGACTGGGCGCGCTGGTCGAACGCTTCCGGGACACCCCCCACGGCGACACCCTGGCCCGCGTCGGCGCGGAACTCATCGACACCGAATTCGACCCCGCCGTGATCGAAACCCTGTTCGAAGACGGCCTGCGCAAACTCAGCGCCGACGCCATCACCCAGGAAATCTCGCAGCTCATGGAACAAGCGCGCACAAACACCCTCTCCGCCACGGGGCGGCAACGCCTGAATGATCTGCTGCGAGAAAAGAGCACGCTCGCCGCTTTTGCAAAACCGACCGGTTTATGGTAGAATTTACGGTTTCACAGATTCTCCCGACCCAATCGAGGAGTGCCATGGCACGCGAAAAAGCCAAGGATAAAGATCCAAGCAAAACAGGCGCTTCCAGGGGGCGCAGCACCAAAACCAAGGACGCCAAGGCCAAGGAGAAATTCAAGGCTGCGCTTGCGCTCCAGGGGCCGGAGCTTACGCAGGTCGATGCCGAAGTCCGCCGGACACAGCTCAAGACCCTGATTACGCTTGGCAAGGAGCGCGGCTACCTGACCTACGCCGAAATCAGCGACCACCTGCCCGACGACGTTGCCGACGCCGAGCAGATCGAAGAAATCATCAGCACCTTCAACAGCCTGGGCGTCCAGGTCTACGATGTCGCGCCCGCGACCGAAGACCTGCTCATGACCGACAACGTCGCCAACCCGGTCGACGAAGATGTCGCGGAAGAAGAAGCCGAGCAGGCGCTCTCCAAGGTAGACGCCGAATTCGGGCGCACCACCGACCCGGTGCGCATGTACATGCGCGAGATGGGCATTGTCGGCCTTCTCACCCGCGAAGGCGAAATCGAGATTGCCAAGCGCATCGAAGAAGGTCTGAAGCACATGGTGCAGGCCATTTCCGCCTGCCCGACCACCATCGCCGAGATGCTGGAGATCGCCGACAAAGTCGCCCGCGACGAAATGCGGGCCGACGAAATCGTCGACGCGGTGATCGACCTCAACGTCGTCGCCCAGGAAGCCGCCGAAGAAGACGCCGAAAAAACCGCTGGCGACGCCGAAAGCGACGTCACTGCCGAAAACAGCGAAGGCGAAGGCGGCAGCGAGAATGGCGAAAACGCCGAAAGCGAAGAAAGCAGCGGCGACGACGAAGACGGCGAAGCCGCCGCCAGCGCCGCCACGCTGGCGCAACTCAAGGCCGACGCCCTCGCCCGGTTCGAGATCATCCGCGACCACTACAAAAAAATGCTGAAAGCGCTCGGCAAGGGCGGCTCGCAGAACCGCACCTACCTCAAGCACCAGCGCGCCATCTCCGACGAACTGCTCGGCATCCGCTTCACCGCCAAGACCATCGAGCGCCTGTGCGACTCCGTGCGCCAGATGGTCGACAAAGTGCGCAGCCACGAGCGCCAGATACTCAGCCTCTGCGTCGAGCGTGCCGGCATGCCGCGCCCCCATTTCATCAAATCCTTTCCCGGCCACGAAACCGACCTCGAATGGCTGCCGGGCGAAATCGCCCTCTCCAAGCCCTATGCCAGTGCCCTTGGCCGCGCCCATCCCGCCATTTTCGAGGAACAACAGAAACTCATCGGGCTACAGGAAAAAATCGGCATCCCGCTCAAGGAACTCAAGGACATCAACCGCCAGATGTCCACGGGCGAAGCCAAAATGCGCCGCGCCAAGCGCGAAATGACCGAAGCCAACCTGCGGCTGGTCATCTCCATTGCCAAGAAGTACACCAACCGCGGCCTGCAATTCCTCGATCTCATCCAGGAAGGCAACATCGGCCTCATGAAAGCGGTCGACAAATTCGAATACCGGCGCGGCTACAAATTCTCCACCTATGCCACGTGGTGGATTCGCCAGGCCATCACCCGCTCGATTGCCGACCAGGCGCGCACCATCCGCATTCCGGTGCACATGATCGAGACCATCAACAAAATGAATCGCATCAGCCGCCAGATTCTCCAGGAAACCGGGCAAGAACCCGACCCTTCCACCCTGGCCGTCCGCATGGAAATGCCTGAGGAGAAGATCCGCAAGATCATGAAAATCTCCAAGGAGCCGATCTCCATGGAAACCCCCATCGGCGACGACGACGATTCCCACCTTGGCGACTTCATCGAGGACACCGCCACCTTGGCCCCTGCCGAAGCCGCCACCTACGCGGGCCTGCGCGATGCCACTGCCGAAGTGCTGGACTCGCTCACCCCGCGCGAAGCCAAGGTGCTCCGCATGCGTTTCGGCATCGAAATGAACACCGATCACACGCTGGAAGAAGTCGGCAAACAGTTCGACGTCACCCGCGAGCGCATCCGCCAGATAGAAGCCAAGGCGTTGCGCAAACTGCGTCACCCGAGCCGTTCCGAAAAACTGCGCAGCTTCCTGGAGAACGACGCCTGAAGCGCGCTTCACCCTTTACGGGCCTATAGCTCAGTTGGTTAGAGCAGTGGACTCATAATCCATTGGTCGCAGGTTCAAGTCCTGCTGGGCCCACCATCCAAAACCCCGAACCGCAAGGTTTCGGGGCTTTTTCGTTATAAAGCGCCTGTTATCTTGCGCCTTCCCTCCCCACGAGCCTTTCCTGCCGGGAAGATGGGGTTCTAGACACTGTCGTCACGAGATATATGTTATTCTATAGGGGTTAGAATTTTTGGAGTCTCTCATGTCTTGCGAACAACATCGGCACGATATTTCAGATCACGTGTGGTCACTTTTAGAC
>JAISNX010000136.1 GCA_031276015.1 Azoarcus sp. | reverse complement strand
TTTTTCGCGCGCAAGTTCATGTTCGTGAAATGCGCGAGCGCCTACGTCGTCATGCCCGGCGGTTTCGGCACGCTCGACGAACTGCTCGAAGCCATGACGCTGGTACAGACGCGCAAAAGTCGCCAGATTCCGATCATCCTCGCGCACGGCCCGTTCTGGCGCGGCCTGCTCGACTGGTTCGCCGACAGGCTCGTGAGCGAAAAGATGATCGACCCCGAAGACCTCGGCCTGATCCAGGTGATCGACGAACCGGAAGCCGTGGTCGAGGCCATTTTCAAACACTACGAGACGCGCGGCTTCATGCCCCTGCCCGAGGAGCATGAGATCATGCTCAATCTCTAGTCCCCGAACGGAGAACGCCATCATGCGCCCGCCCCCGCTTGTCTCCATCGCCTTCTGCGCCGCCCTGCTGGCCGCCGCGCCGCTCGCCGCACAGGAAGATGTGCCGGAAGATGCCGAACTGCTGGACGAGGAACTTCCCGAAGTCACCATCGTCAAGCGCGGCGGCGACACTTTCACCGAGTTTCGCCTGCGCAACAAACTCTATCTGGTCAAGGTCGCGCCACAACACAGCCCGCCCTACTACCTGATCGACCGCGACGGCAAGGGCCAGTGGGTGCGGGACGACAAGGCCCGGAAGCTGGCACCGCCGACCTGGGTACTCACGAGCTGGTAAGCCGCCGCGCATGGCCGTTTTCACCCTGCCTTCCGGGGAGGCACTGGCGCACTGGCTGGAGCATGGCTATGCCGTCGGCCAGTTGTCCGGCTTCGAGTGCATCGTCGGCGGCGTCCAGAACAGCAATTTTTTCGTCACCACCACGCTCGGGCGCTATGTGCTGACGCTGTTCGAGGACATCGCGCGCGCCGATCTGCCCTATTACCTGCATCTCATGGCCCATCTCGCCCGCCACGGCCTGCCCGTGCCCGCGCCGGTCGCCAACCGCGACAACGAATACCTGGGCACGCTGGCGGACAGGCCCGCGGTGCTGGTGTCGCGGCTGCCCGGCGTCTCGGAAGCGCATCCGGACGCCGCGCACTGCGCCCGCATCGGCGGCATGCTCGCCGGTCTGCACCTGGCCGGGCGATCCTACGGGCGGCGACAGCCCAATCCGCGCGGCGCGCACTGGCGCGCGCGCGCCGCCGCCCTGCTCCGCCCCCACCTGCCCGCCGACGACGCGGCGCTGCTCGATGCCGAACTCCGCTTCCAGGCGGATGCCGAGGCCGCCGCGCGCCTGCCCGTCGGCGCAATCCACGGCGACCTCTTCCGCGACAATGTGCTCTGGTCGGGCGAACACATCAGCGGCGTGATCGACTTCTACTTTGCCGGTCACGACGCCCTGCTCTTCGATGTCGCCGTCACCGTCAACGACTGGTGCGCCACGCCCGACGGCGGACTCGACCCGGCCCGCGTGGAACCCCTGCTCATCGCGTATCATGCCGCGCGCCCCTTCACCGAGGCCGAACGCGCCGCCTGGCCCGCGATGCTGCGCGCGGCGGCGTTGCGTTTCTGGCTATCGCGGGCCATCGACCAGTACCTGCCGCGCGCGGGCGAACTGGTGATGAAGAAAAACCCCGGCGAATACCGCGAGATACTGCGCCAGCGCATGCGCGCCATTCCTCCCCTACCCGCTTCCGGCACCAGACGATGACCGACGTTTCCCCGCCTCCCAAGATCGCGCCCGAGCCGCCGCCCCAAAACGGCGAACATCGCCACCACCATCACGGCACGAGCCGCGCCATGAGAATCCGGCGCGTGCCCATGCGAAACGGCTGGTATTGGCTCATCGAAGGCTTCGCGCTGTGGCTGCGCAACCCCGCCTTCCTCAGCTTCATCACCTTCGGCAGCGCCCTCGCGCTGTTCGCGGCCTCCCTCGTACCCTTCGTTGGCGAACCCCTCTGCATGATGCTGTACCCGAGCCTGACGCTGGGCATCTACAACGGCTGCCGCGCCATCGACCGCAAACGCCGCCTCAGCCCGGAAATCCTGCTCTCGGGTTTCCGTCGCCGCGCCTTCGAACTGCTGCTGGTGGGCTTTTGCAATTTCCTCATCGTCAAGGCCGTGATGCTCGCCAGCACCCTGGTCGACGACGGCGCATGGTGGCGGCTGCTCGAATACGGCGAAATACCGGATGCGATGACCATCGTCTCGCCCCGCTTTCTCTACGCCGTGCTCATGACGATAGCCCTTCTCACCCCCTGGAGCATCGCCTACCTGTTCGTACCGCAGATCATCGGCTGGTGGCGGCAGCCCGTCCCCAAAGCCCTGTCCTCCAGCCTCACCGGCTGCCTGCGCAACGGGCTTCCGCTCTTTGTCTACCTGCTCTGCTACGCCTTCTTCGTCTGCATGCTCTCGGCGCTCGTCATCAACTTCTTCAACCTCGTCAAGGAAGGACTCGGCACGCTGGCCTGCACCGTCTTCATCCTGCTGATGTTCCCCATCCTGCTCGGCAGCTTCTACGTCGCGGCGCGCGACATCTTCGGCCTGCCCCGCAGAAGGCGGCACAGGCACCGCGCGCATTCATCGCGCGAAACCTCCTCCTCCACGCAAGAATCCCAGGAAACCGCGCAGGGACCCGAAACCACGCCGGAACCGGACGCGCAATCCGTCACTGCTTCCAACCCCCGTCGTCGAGTACATTAACCAGTCATTCAGGCACACACCACAAATGAATACACCCAACCTGGAACAGATCGTCGTCAGCGCCCTCGAGGACGTCAAGGCGCGCGACATCGAAATCATCGACACCACCCGGCTCAGCGCGCAATTCGAGCGCATCATCGTCGCCAGCGGCGATTCCGGTCGCCAGACCCGGGCGCTCGCGCGCAACGTCCTGAACCAGGTACGCGCGGCGGGCGGCAAGGCGCTCGGCATCGAAGGCGAAGAAAACGGCGAATGGGTGCTGGTCGACCTGGGGGCCATCGTCGTACACGTCATGCAGCCTGCCATCCGCGCCTACTACCGGCTCGAAGAACTCTGGACGGCCACGCCCGCCGCCGCACGGAGCGCGGGAGCGTAAAGTGAAACTTCTCGTCGTCGCCATCGGCCACCGCATGCCCGCCTGGGTCGAAGCGGGCTTTGGCGACTACGCCCGGCGCATGCCGCGCGAACTGCCGCTCGAACTGATCGAAATCAAGGCCGAAGCGCGCAGTTCCGGCAAAACGCCGGACGCCATGAGAGAAGCCGAAGCCGTCCGCATCGAAGCCGCCCTGCCCGCGCGCTGCCGCAGGGTGATACTCGACGAACGCGGGGCCGACCTCACCAGCATGGCGCTTGCCCGCCGCCTGGAAGAATGGCAGCGCGGCGGCGACGACGTCGCCCTCATCGCGGGCGGCCCGGACGGCCTGGCTCCGGCGCTCAAGGCGAACGCGCACGAGTCGATCCGCCTCTCCAGCCTCACCCTGCCCCACGCCCTGGTGCGTCCGCTGCTGGCCGAGGCGCTGTACCGGGCATGGAGCATCACCCGGCATCACCCCTACCACCGCGAGTGAATCCATGCCGACGTTTTCTTCCCACGCCTTTTCTTCCCACATCTACCTCGCCTCGACCAGTCCCCGGCGGCGCGACCTGCTGCGCCAGATCGGCGTGCAGTTCGACATGCTGGTCTTTCGCAACAGCGAGCGCGGCGTGGATGCCGACGTCGACGAAACGCCGGAACCGGACGAACCTGCCGAACGCTACGTCCAACGCCTGGCGCTCACCAAGGCGAGCGCCGGCGTGCGTCGCCTGTTCTGGCGCAAACTGCCCCGCCAGCCCGTGCTGGCCGCCGACACGGCCATCGACCTCGATGGCGCGATCATTGGCAAACCCGCCAGCACCGACGATGCCCGCAAGATCCTGCGGCGTCTCTCCGGGCGTGCCCACCGGGTACTGACCGCCGTCGCGGTCAGCGACGGCGAACGCACCCGCTGCCGCCTGTCGACAAGTACCGTACAATTCCGCCCGCTTTCCGAGAGCGACATCCGCCGCTACATCGCCACCGGCGAACCCATGGACAAGGCGGGAGCCTACGGCATCCAGGGCCATGCCGCCGCCTTCATCGAAGAAATCCGCGGGAGCAGTTCCGGCATCATGGGCCTGCCGCTTTTCGAGACGGCGGCCTTGCTCGAAATCTTCGGCTATACGCTGTAGTAAGCTTCGCACACCGGACAAAAGCCAAAAGCCGCGCCAGCCTTTTCCGGAGAACGCATCGCCGATGAGCCATACGCAATGGCGGAAAGCCAGCCATCATTGCGTATTTCCCATTGGAAGCGGATCATGAGCATCGAATTTTTACTGAACTTCACCCCGCAGGAAGTGCGGGTTGCCGTCGTCGAACAGGGCGCGGTGCAGGAACTGCACGTCGAACGCCCCGCCAGCCGGGGCATCGTCAGCAATATCTACCTGGGCCGGGTCGTCAGGGTACTGCCGGGCATGCAATCGGCCTTCATCGACACCGGCCTCGAACGCACCGCCTTCCTGCACGTCGCCGACATCTGGAATGGCCGCCAGGGCGGCGACGTGGCGCGGCCCATCGAGCGAATCCTCACCGAAGGCCAGAGCATCATGGTGCAGGCGCTCAAAGACCCGATCGGCACCAAGGGCGCGCGGCTCTCGACACAAATCAGCCTGGCCGGACGGCTGCTCGTTTACCTGCCACAGGACAAGCACATCGGCATCTCGCAGCGCATCGGCGACGAAAACGACCGCGAGCAATTGCGCGAACGCCTGAGCCAGCTCATACCGCCGGAAGAGCCGGGCGGCTTCATCGTCCGCACCATGGCCGAAAACGCCTCCGACGAAGAACTGACCGCCGACATCGCCTACCTGCGCAAGCTATGGGGCGAAATCAGCAACGCCGCCCAGGACACCGCCGCGCCGTGCCTGCTGCACGAAGACCTGGACCTTGCCCAACGCACCCTGCGCGACCTCGTGACTGGCGACACCAGTCGCATCCGCATCGACTCGCGGGAAAATTTCCAGAAAATCCAGAGCTTCGCCGCCGAATACACCCCCACGGTCTTGCCGCTGCTGGAGCTGTACGATAGCGACCGCCCGCTGTTCGAGCTATACAACGTCGAAGCTGAAGTCCAGAAGGCGCTCGCCCGCCGCGTCGACCTGAAATCCGGCGGCTACCTCATCATCGACCAGACCGAGGCGCTCACCACGGTAGACGTCAACACCGGCGGCTTCGTGGGCGCGCGCAACTTCGACGACACCATCTTCAAGACCAACCTCGAAGCCACCCAGGCCATTGCCCGCCAACTGCGCCTGCGCAACCTGGGCGGCATCATCATCATCGACTTCATCGACATGGAAAGTACCGAGCACCGCGACATGGTGCTCGAAGAATTCCGCAAGGCGCTCGCGCACGACCACACCAAGATGAGCGTCAACGGCTTCACCGCCCTGGGCCTGGTGGAAATGACCCGCAAGCGCACGCGCGAATCGCTCGCCCACCTGCTGTGCGAACCCTGCCCCACCTGTGGCGGACGGGGCGAAATCAAGACCGCGCGCACCGTCGCCTACGAAATCTTCCGCGAAGTGCTGCGCGAAGCGCGCCAGTTCAACGCCCGCGAATTCCGCATCCTTGCCAGCCCCGAAGTCATCAACCTCTTTCTCGACGACGAAAGCCAGTCCCTGGCGATGCTCTCGGACTTCATCGGCAAGAAAATCTCGCTCCATGCCGAAGCGAGCTACACGCAGGAACAATTCGACATCGTGCTGCTGTGACACAACGGCCAGCGGACACCGAAACCCCGACGAGGATACGCAACAAACATGATCGGTCGACTCTCCGGCACGCTGCTGGACAAAAACCCCCCGCAGATTCTCGTTGACGCGGGCGGTGTCGGCTACGAACTCGACGTGCCGATGAGCACCTTCTACGAACTGCCCGCCTGCGGCGAAAGAGTGTGCCTCCACACCCATTTCCTCGTGCGCGAGGACGGCCATTTCCTTTACGGCTTCGCCACTGGCGAAGAGCGCACCACATTCCGCCAACTTCTCAAAATCTCCGGCATCGGTGCGCGCATGGCGCTGGCGGTGCTCTCCGGGCTATCGACCGGCGAACTGGCGCAGGCCGTCGCGCACCAGGAAACCGCCCGCCTGGTGAAAATCCCCGGCATCGGCAAGAAAACCGCCGAGCGCCTGCTTCTGGAACTGCGCGGCAAGCTCGAAAAATCCCCGGCTTCCGACGGGCGCGCGCCACGACCCGAAGCCTCCGCCCCCGGCGGGCGCGACGACATCTTCAACGCCCTGCTCGCCCTCGGATACACCGAGCGGGAGGCGCTCGCCGCCATGCAGGGCATCGCCCCCGAAACGGACGTCTCCACCGGCATCCGGCAGGCGCTCAGGCAACTGGCGAAACCGTAGGAAACCACCGATTAGCGCGTTTTTAGCTCAAACGCTGGCACTCCCGACGGGGAATATTTCTCGTCATTGCGAGGGCCGCAGGCCTGCGGCAATCCACACGGCGGTTCCGCTTGCCCTAGACACTGTCGTCACGAGATATATGTTATTCTATAGGGGTTAGAATTTTTGGAGTCTCTCATGTCTTGCGAACAACATCGGCACGATATTTCAGATCACGTGTGGTCACTTTT
>JAISNX010000079.1 GCA_031276015.1 Azoarcus sp. | reverse complement strand
CTCTATTTGCAAGGAAATGACGATATTTTACCTCTTCCCTTGCAGAAAATGATCACCAAAACGATCTCTTTGTTTTATTTAATCAACGTGTTGAGGATTGTTCAGGACCGACTATTTACCGCTTGGCGTTATACTCTTGTTCGCGCCATGATCAAATCCTTCAAATGTCCGGTCACACAAAGCCTGTTCGCCGGGCTTGCCGCACCGCGCTTCGCCAATATCCGCCGCGTGGCAGAACGCAAGCTTGAGATGCTTCATCGCGCCGTGGCGCTTGTCGACCTGCGGATGCCGCCCAACAACCGGCTGGAAGCCTTGCATGGCGACCGGATCGGCCAGCACAGCATTCGCGTGAACGACCAGTGGCGCGTGTGCTTTGTGTGGCATGAGGGTCACGCATGGCGTGTAGAGATCGTGGATTATCACTAGGGAGAACGAATCATGAGCCACGTCGAGAATGGAATGCGCCCCATCCACCCCGGTGAAATCCTGCGCGAGGAATTCCTGCTGCCGATGAACATCACGCCGCACGCGCTCGCCATTGCCCTGCATGTGCCCGCGCCGCGCATCAACGACATCGTGCGCGAGCGCCGCGCCGTTACGGCAGATACGGCCTTGCGTCTGGCGCAGTTCTTTGGCGTCAGCGTCGAATTCTGGATGGGGTTGCAGGCCGATTACGACACGGCCCGCGCCCGCGAGGCGCTGGCAACGGTACTGCCGCGCATCCAGCGATTCGGGGAAGCGGCTCCGGCCTGACTTGCATAAAACAGCGTCGCGCCAACGGCATGGTCCAAAATGGCGGGAGCAAGTCAGGATGTCGGCGAAGCGGACGCGGCGCAACGCATCCCTTACGATGAGGGAATACCGAAAAGAACGTAAAATGCCCGCGCGGGGCAAACGAAAGGCCCCGTAGAAGGGGGCCTTCCGGAACCACGCTCCGCAAAGGGGGTGGTTTATGTGAAGCACACTCCAAGTTGCCGTTGGCAACGGATGCTCGGCAAAGCAGTCCGTTGGCTAATTCTAGTCATCCTGCTCTGCTACAGCAAGTCCGTCTGGTAGTAATTCTGTTGTACCCGCCCTGCCCCACGGCGCGGGGCGGCTGTCACAATGCGCACAGCGCGATAACGGAATACCGAGAAAGACGTAGAATGCCCGCGCGGGGCAAACGAAAGGCCCCGCGCGAGGGGCCTTCCGAAACCACTCCCCGCAAGGAGGTGGTTTTTGTGAAACGACCTTGCAATTGCCGTTGGGCACGGACGCTGGTCAGGGCAATCCGTTGGGTGATTCTAGCGATCCTGCTCTGCTACAGCAAGTCCGTCTGGTAGTAATTCTGTTGTACCCGCCCTGCCCCACGGCGCGGGGCGGCTGCCAACGGAGCAATGCGCACCGCGCGGCGGCAGGGTTGTGAATTCCGGCATCGCCCTGAATGGCGGGCTTGCCGCGCACAGGGTCAATTCCGCGGCGAACTGACGCGCCGCGCAATCTCCGGATTCGTCCGCAGCAATTCGGCCATATCGCCGAGGATATTCGCGGTCTCGTCGAGAATGACATCGCGCGCGGCCTTGCGCACCTTTTCGGCGGCCAGCTCGCTGCTCAGGCTGCGCTCGCTGGCGAGCAAACCGTCGTCGCTCACCTCCTCCGCCTCGCCCAGTTCGCCGACCGGATCGCCATTCTTCTCGCGCGCCTTGGCGCGGGCTTCCAGCCGGTCGCGCTCGGCACGGCGCACGCGCTCATTGAGAGAAACCGTCTTGCGCTCGCGCAGTGTTTTCAGATCGCTCACTTCTTCCTGAAACTGGCGGAACCCCTTGTCGTGGACGACGCGCTGCTCATGGCGCAACGCGAGCGTGGGTAACAGCGGCACGATATTGCCCACGCCGCGATATTCGGTAGGGCCGATGCGCGTCCACGGCAAAGCATTATCGTAGGCCGATTCGCCGAAATGCCTGGCGTCGAGCAGCGACGGCAGCGTGATGTCGGGGTTCACCCCGCGCAACTGCGTGGTGCTGCCCGAGACACGGAAGAACTGGGCGATCGTCATCTTCAGTTCGCCGTAACGGCGTTGGGTATTGTGTTCCAGTTCATCCAGATCGATCAGCGTCTGCACGGTGCCCTTGCCGAAACTGTCCTCGCCGATCACGATGCCCCGGCCATAATCCTGGATCGCGGCGGCGAAAATTTCGGAAGCCGAGGCGGACGCGCGATTGATGAGCACGGCCAGCGGCCCGCTCCAGGCCATGCCCGGCACCAGATCGCGCTCGATGCGCGTCTGGCCGCGCGCGTTGTGCTGGATGACGACCGGGCCGGTATCGATGAAAAGGCCGGTGAGCGAAACGGCCTCGTCGAGCGCGCCCCCGGCGTTGTTGCGCAAATCCACGAGAAGCGCATCGATCCCGTCGCGCTTGAAATCGTCGATGATCTTCGCCACATCCCGCGTGGCGCTGCGGAACTGCCCCGGCGTATTGCGGCGGGCCTCGGTATCCTGATAGAAGCCGGGGAGCTTGATGACGCCGATTTTCATCGTGCCGCCGCCGTTGCGGACTTCGCGTATCGAACCGGAAGCCGCCTGGTTTTCGAGCCGGATGGTATCGCGCACCAGCGTCACGCGGCGGTGCGCGCTGTCGCCCGTCCCCTCGGCGGGCAGGATGTTGATCACGACGGTCGTATTGTGCTTGCCGCGGATGAGGGGAACGACCTCGTCCACCCGCCAGCCGACGACATCGACCATCGGCGCTTTCTCGCCCTGCGCGACACCGACGATGCGATCCCCGATGTTGACCTTGCCCGAACGCAGGGCTGGCCCGCCGGGGAGCAATTCGCGCACGGTCACGTAATCGTCGCGCTCCTGGAGCACCGCGCCGATGCCGACCAGCGACAACTTCATCGAAATGGCGAAATCCTCTGCGGCGCGCGGACCGAGGTAGTTCGTGTGCGGTTCGAGCGCACCGGCCCAGGCGTTCATGAAAAGCTGGAACACATCGTCGCTGTTGAGCTTGGCGGAACGCTCCAGCGCGTGCTCGTAACGCTTGGCGAGCGTCTGGCGGATGGCCGCGTCGTTCTTCCCGGCCAGGCGCAGGCGCAGCCAGTCGTTCTTGATCCGCTTGCGCCAGATGTCGCGCAGGGCGGCCTCGGAAACCGCCCAGGGCGCATCGGTGCGATCCGGCGCATAGCTCTCGTTGCCGGTGAAATCGAAACTGTCCGCGAGCAATTCCTGGATGACGCCCCGCTGCTTTTTGACGCGCTCGGCGTAGCGGGCGAACATGGCGAAAGGCACGTCGAGCTTGCCTTCGAGAATGGCATCGTCGAGCCGGTTGCGCACGTGGGCGAAGCCATCCACATCGGATTGCAGGAAAAACAGGCGCGCGGGGTCGAGCGCCTTCAGGTAACGGTCGAAAATCTGCGCCGAGAGCGCATCGTCCAGGTGGGGTGCCCGGTAGTGGTAGCGCGACAGCAGATGGGCGCTGGTAATGGCCGCTTCCGCATGGGACAGGCTTGGCCGCAACGGCTCGGCGGGAGCAGAGAACGCAAAAGAGCACGCCGCGAGGAGCGCAAGAAAACGGAACGGACGACGGGACATGGCGGGCGGGGAAATACGGAATCAATAATCGCATACCACGCCGGGGCGCGGTGCCGCGCCCCGGCGTGACCTTGTGACACGTAGTCTAGTCTAAACGAACGTGCGGGTCATGCGTGTGGTTTCATCCCGCCAAGAAAACCGGCTCCGGATTGGGGGCCGGGCATCGGGTGGAAGTCTTTCATTTGCCGCCGATGCGAAGGGCGAAGCCTCGCGGCAATCCATGGACTGCATGGTTCACCACGACCCTTCGGGCCTCGCAATGACGAGCCAAGGTCGGCGGGTTTCACGCCGTCTCGACGATTGTCCATTCGTGGCTGATTTCGGCGGTCTTGCCGAGCATGATCGAGGCCGAGCAATATTTTTCCGCCGAAAGGCGTATGGCACGCTCGACCGCTTCCGGCTTGAGTTCGCGGCCACTGACCGTGAAATGGAAGTGGATGCGGGTAAACACCTTGGGGTCGGTTTCGGCGCGGGTGGCTTCGAGCCGCACCGAGCAGCCGCGCACATCCTGGCGGCTCCGTTTGAGAATCAGCACCACATCGTAGGCAGTGCAGCCGCCAGCGCCAGCCAGCACGACTTCCATCGGTCGCGGTGCCAGGTCGCGCCCGCCGCCTTCGGGCGCACCATCCATGGCCAGCAGGTGGCCGCTGCCCGTTTCGGCAAGAAAAGTCATGCCGTCCGCGCCAGTCCATTTGACGGTGCATTCCATTTTCATTCCTTCTGGCGAAAAAATCGGCCCGTATTACTCTCCAGAAGCTTTCAGCAGGGGCGCTTCGCGCTCGAAGCTCATCCGGCCCACCTCGAACATGCTCAAAGGCTCTCCATCCACGAGCCAGGCCCGGCGTCCGCAGCCGCGCCATGTGCCGCCGGGCAATTCTTTCCAGAGGGTTTCCGCACCGATCAGGAGCGCATCGCTGCGTTCGTTTTCCGGCAGGATATATCTCGAAGGCATGTAGGCGATTCTGGCGGGCTGCCCGGAAAGCTTGAGATCGACTGCCGCCCACACCAGTTCCATGGCCTTTTTCGGGGCGGGGATTTCCAGGCTTTCGACCATGTCGAACGGTATCCAGTAGTAAACACCGCCCAGGATGATTTCGGTGACCGGCCCAAGCCGTTCGTCACCGTCCGCGATCCACTCGAACGCGGTCTCGCCGTGGCGTCCCCGGCTCGGCGGGGCTTCGGCCAAGGCTTTTTGGCGCAGTTCCGCGGCCTTGTCGCCTTCCTCGCGCAAGGCGGCGATCATGTTTTCGAGCCATGTCGGCGGCGGCACCAGTAAATCCGGCAGGATTTTCCCCTCGAACACGGCTTCGCGGGTCTGCTCGGCACGCACGAGCATCCGGATCAATTGCGCTTCCGGGGCCAGGTCGGCGTCGAATTGGCAGGCAAGCTGCAATTGCTGCAAGGCTTTCGCGTATTCCCCTTGCACGAGCCGCAATTGCGCCAGCGCCAGGCGATGGGATGCCGCCAGCGGTTCGGTGCGGATCGCGGCGTTGATCTGTTCTATTTCCTGCTGCAAGCCATTGGTGATGAGAGAAGTCATTTCAGATGCCCGGCTGGTTGAAGTAATCATTGCGTCCGTCGCCCGGCCCTTTGGGCGCAAACCGGCGCGGTGTGGGATAGTGCGACGAAAGCATCAGGATTTTTCCCGTTTGTCTTCGACACGCCTGCTTTTTCCGAATGTACGCTCGATGCCGCCCGGTTCGACCAGTTTGACGACCGGTGTCACCAGCAAAGCCTGCCTCAAGCGGTCGACGACGTGGTGCCTGAAACGATCCATTTCTTCAAAGGAATCGCTGAGAGCGTCGGGTTTCAGTTCCGTCATGACCGTCATCCTGTCCATGCCGGTTTCGTTGTCCAGCACGATGCGGTAATGCGGCGTCACGCCCCGGATGGTGGACAGCGCGTCTTCCACCTGGCTCGGAAAGATGTTCGTGCCCCTTACGATGAGCATGTCGTCGGTGCGGGCGCGCACCTTGGCCATGCGCGCATGCGTGCGGCCACAGGCGCAGGGTTCGGTGGTGATGCGCGTGAGGTCGTGCGTCCGGTAGCGCAGCATCGGGAAGGCTTCCTTGTCGAGCAGGGTCAACACCAGTTCGCCTTCGCGGCCTTCCGGCAGGACTTCGCCCGTGACAGGATCGATGATTTCCCACAGGAAGTGATCCTCGGCGATGTGGTTCATGTCGCGCGAATGCAGGCATTCTCCCGCCACCCCAGGGCCGTTGACTTCGGTCAGGCCGTAGTTGTCGGTGCAGACGATGTGCATCCGGCTTTCGATTTCGCGCTTCAGGCCCGGCATGCAAGGCTCGCCGCCGAAAAGCCCTATCCGCAGGCTCGCCGATTTCCAGTCGAAGCCGAGCGCCTCGCCGGTTTCGCACATGTGCATGGCGTAGGATGGCGTCGAGATCAGCACCGTGGTTTTGTAGTCCTCGATCATCATCAGGTGCCGTTCCGTGTTGCCGGAACCGGCGGGCACCATCATGCAGCCGAGTTTTTCGCAGCCGTAATGCAGGCCGAAGCCGCCGGTGAACATGCCGTACCCGAACGCCATCTGCACGCGGTCGGCGCGCGTGACGCCGGCCATCGCCACCATGCGCGCCACGCAGTCGCTCCAGGCATCGAGGTCGCGGCGACTGTATCCGATGACGATGGGCTTGCCGGTCGTTCCGGAGGAAGCGTGCAGGCGGACGACTTTGTCGAGCGGAATGGCGCACAGGCCAAATGGATAGGTTTCGCGCAACACCTGTTTGTCGGTGAAGGGCAGGCGGCGCACGTCTTCGAGGCTGCGAATGTCTCCCGGTTCGATGCCGAGTTCCTGGAAACGCTTTTTGTACCAGGGCACCCGCTCGCAGGCCCAGGCGACCTGTTTCCGGAGTTTTTCCAATTGAATGCGCCGGATGCGCTCGCGCGGCGCGCTTTCGATTTCAGGGTCGAAACAGTTCCCTTGCAGCATATTCGTCATGCCTGTATTGCCAAGTCGTTCTCGCGGCAGCCCGGTCAGACGCGCGCCGATGTCGATGATATTTCTTCCTGCGTGACAAGCTCGACCGGTTGATTCCTCAGCGCCGCTTCCGCCGGGGGAATAGGGTCGACATGAATGGCGATGATGGTCGAAATCAGGGAATAACTGTAGAGCACGTTGATTCCCGCCTCCGCGATGACGCCCATGACGCGCGCCAGTTCGCCCGGCCTGTCGGGCAGGCGGATGCAGATCACTTCCGCCTGGGCTGCTGCCCAACCTTGTGCCCGCAGCACGTCGAGCGCCGCGGTGGGTTTATCCAGGATGAAACGCGCGATCCCGTAATCGCCGGTATCGGACACGGAATACCCGCGTACATTGATTCCCGCGTCCACGAAGGCGGCAAGAACACGCTTCAGGTGCCCCGGCTGACTTTCCAGAAAAACGCTGATTTGCAAAACGGCCATGGTGAACCGGATTCAGTGAGGAATAAAAAGCGTAATCATACCGGGGTCGGGGTAATCGCACACGCAGATGCCGTAAACAGGACAAAAAAGTCGTTATCATATTGAATCAGGTTTGTTCCCGGTTCTTGGCGGGAGGCGGTGGTGCCTGATGAACCGGGTTCGATTTTTTTTGCGGGGCTAATCCCCTGCTGGATGACGCAGCGGAATCCGGGTCAGCGCGCCAGTGCAAATCACCGCCGCCAGAACGCCGGTGTGAATACAACCAACAACGTGAAGATTTCCAGCCGCCCCAGGATCATGGCGAAGGCGAGCACGCCGGTCTGGAAGTCGCCCAATGCCTGATAGTTGCCGCCGACGACCTTGGCGAGACCGGGGCCGGTGTTGTTGAGGCACGTGACCACCGCCGAGAAGGCTTCGACGAGTTCGAGGCCACTTGCCGACAGAATCAGCGTCAGCACGACGATGCTCACCATGTACATGAAGCTGAAGCCCAGCACGGCATGCAGCACGTTTTCGCCCACGGGCTGGCCGGACAGGCGTATCGGGCGCACGGCGTTGGGGTGCAGCGAGCGGATGACCTCGCGCAGAACCTGCTTGTAGAGAATGATCGCGCGCATCATCTTGATGCCGCCGCCCGCCGAGCCGGAGCAGGCGACGAAACTGCCCAGGAACAGCAGCCAGAGTTGGACGAACATCGGCCACTGGCTGTAGTCGTAGGCGATGAGTCCGAGCGAGGTCGACATCGAGACGACCTGGAAACTCACCTGGCTCAAGGTGGCGAAAAAATCGGCCTGGACGTCGTTGTGCATCATGTAGACGAGCAGCAGCGCGACGCTGAACACCAGCACGCCGAAGAAAAACGGAATTTCCGGGTCGCGCAGGTAGGGTGCGAACGAGCGCCGCGAGAGCGCGAGGTAATGGGTAGCGAAGTTCAGCGCCGAGGCCAGTGCGAACATCATCGCCACGAATTCGACCAGATGACTGCCATACCAGGCGAGCGAAGCGTCGTGGTTGGCAAAGCCGCCCAGGCCCGTGATGGAAAAGGCCATGATGAGCGCATCCCACCCATCCAGCCCGGCCAGCCACAGGAAAAGAATGCATCCCATCGTGAGGAGGATGTACGTCACCCACAGCCCCTTGGCGGTTTCGGCGATGCGCGGGGTGAGGCTGCTTTCCTTCATCGGGGTGGGGGTTTCGGCCTTGAAAAGCTGGCGGCCCCCGATGCCCAGCAGCGGCAGGATGGCGACCACGAGCACGATGATGCCCATGCCGCCTATCCAGTGCAGGAAAGTCCGCCACAGGTTGATGGAAACCGGCAGGTCGTCGATGCCGGTGAGCACCGTCGCACCCGTGGCGGTCAGCCCGGAGGCGGCTTCAAAGTAGGCGTCGACCAGCGTGAGGCCGGGCAGATAGCTCAGGAGCGGCAGGGCACCGAAAACGGGCAGGATCACCCAGGTGGTGGCGACGAGGAAAAAGCCGTCGTGTATCCGCAGGTCGCGCCGGTACCGCCGTGTGAACGCGAAAAGCGCCACGCCGCTGAGCAGCGTGGCGAAACAGGCCATGTCGTAGGCTTTGCCCGCGCCGTCGCCCAGGTATTGGGATACCGCGAGCGGAAACAGCATCAGCAGCCCGAAAATGGCGATGATGAGGCCGAGAGCGTTGAGCGGCGCGGCGTAGGCGCGAAACGGGATGTGCATCAGAAGAAAGTGAAGCCGACCTGGAACAGCTTTTCGACTTTTTTCACCATGTTCTTGTGCGGACAGAACAGGATGATGTGGTCTTCGCTTTCGATCGCCGTGTCATGATGCGGGATGAGCACCACGGGGTCTTCGGCGGGATCGGGAGCCTTGCGCACGATGGCGTTGATCGTGACGCCTTCGGGCAGGGCGATTTCGCCGATGTTGCGCCCGACGATCCGGGAACTAGCCCGTTCGCCGTGGGCGATGATTTCGAGCGCCTCCGCCGCGCCGCGCCGCAGGCTGTGCACGGCGACGACATCGCCCCGGCGCACGTGGGTGAGCAGCGCGCCGATCGAGGCTTGCGCCGGGGAGATAACAATGTCGATGGCACCGCCTTCGACCAGGCTGACGTAGCTCTTGCGATTGACCAGCGCCAGGGTGTGACGCGCGCCCATGCGCTTGGCAAGGGTCGCGGACATGATATTGTCCTCCTCGTCATTGGTGAGGGCGGCGAACAGGTCGGTTTCGTCGATGCCTTCGTTTTCGAGCAGTTTTTCGTCGGTGCTGTTCCCGTGCAGCACCAGGGCATGGCGCAGGCTGGTGGCGAGTTTTTCGGCGCGGCGGGCGTCCATCTCGAAGATCTTGACGTTGTAGCTCTCGTCGAACGAGGCTGCCAGGCGCAGGCCGATATTGCCGCCGCCCGCGATCATGATCCGCCGCATCGGCTGCGACGCGCCGCACAGGCCCCGCATCACCGCGCGGATATAGGGCGTGGCGGCGAGGCAGAACACTTCGTCGCCCGACAGGATCACGGTATTGCCCGTGGGAAGGATGGGGTTGCCCTTGCGATAGACCGCCGCGATGTGCGCGTCGACATCCGGCAACTGGGCGCGCAGCTCGGCGAGCGGGCGGCCCACCAGAGGATTGCCTTCGTGCGCGATGACGCTGGTGAGATTGACCTGTCCGCCCGCGAAGTCGAGCACCTGGAGCGCCTCGGGAAAGTCGATCAGGCGGCGGATGTAGTCGGTGACGATCTGCTCCGGGCAGATGGAGAAATCCACCGCGAAATTGCTGTTGTCGAGAAGTTCGGGGTGGTCGGCGTAGTCGGCGGAACGCAGCCGGGCGACGCGGGTAGGCAGGTTGAAGAGCGTCCGGGCGATCTTGCAGGCACAGAGGTTGGTCTGGTCGGACTGGGTGACGGCGATCAGCAGGTCGGCGTTTTCGGCCCCGGCTTCGCGCAGCACCGAGGGCGAGGCCGCGTTGCCGCAAACGGTGCGTACCTCGAAGCGGTTGCGCAATTCGGCCAGGCTGTCCGCGTCGGTGTCGACGAGGGTGATGTCATTGGCTTCCGAAATCAGCCCTTCCGCGACGGATGCGCCTACCTGACCGGCACCCAGGATGATGATCTTCATCGGGGTACCTACACGAAAAAATGGAGAGGGGCGATTCTACGCGCTTGCCTGGGGATGCGGAAATTTATGTTGCGGCGCGGAAAGGATTTGTAACGGGGATGGCGGTTTGGCGGGTTTCGGGAGGATGCGGATTGGATTGCCGCGGCGCTGCGCGCCGCGCAATGACGAATTTCCCGCCCCGTCATTGCGAGGGCCGAAGGCCCGCGGCAATCCATACGGCGGCGACTATCCGTACTGACGGGCGGTGTTGCGGGAATCACGGGCACATGGATTGCCACGGCGCTACGCGCCTTGCAATGATGGTTAGTCAGCCCTGAACAATGCCAAACCAGCGAATCTGGTCTTGTCTTGCGCGGCGTTTTCCGGCGTTTCGACGAGCATGACCTTGAGCAAGCCTGCCATGAGCCAGGCGCAAAGAAGCC
>JAISNX010000019.1 GCA_031276015.1 Azoarcus sp. | reverse complement strand
GAAGCAAGCTGCAAGCTTGTCTGGATTGCCACGGGCCTTCGGCCCTCGCAATGACGAAGGGTTTGGGCATCGTGGCAAAGATTTTGGGCATCGCACTGCCCTCAATACCCGTCATTGCGAGGCGCGTAGCGCCGTGGCAATCCATACGGTGCATGGATTGCCACGTTTCGCTCGCAATGACGAACAACTTAATCAGCGTTTCCTTGAACCCATCCAGCCTGATGTGCCATGGCGTTTTTGCGCTACCCGCGCATTTATCGCGCGCGCCTACAATTCAGGTCAGTGCCAAACGGGGTCGGACGATGATGCGTCCCTCGCCGGGAAGCGGCCAATATTGTTGATACAAGACGCCGCACAGGTAAAGCCCGTCCGGCGCGAAGGTCGGTGCGCCCCGGCGGCGGTCGCGGCTCTCCAGCAGTTCGCCGATCCACGTCGGCGGCATCGACCCCTTGCCGACGGCCACCAGCGCGCCGACGAGGTTGCGCACCATGTGATGCAGGAATCCGTTGGCGCGGAAGTCGAACACGATCATGTCGCCGTCGCGCGTCACGCTGGCTTCGGACAGGATTCGCACCGGCGTTTTCGCCTGGCAGGATGCGGCACGGAAGGCGGAGAAGTCGTGCTCGCCGGGCAGCCGGGCGGCGGCGGCGGCCATCTTCGCCTCGTCGAGCAGCAGATGGAACCACCCGACCCGCCCGGCCAGCACCGCCGGGCGCACCGGTGCATTGAACAGCAGGTAGCGGTAGGCGCGCTCGCGGGCGCAGTAGCGGGCATGGAAGCGGTCGTCGACTTCCACCGCCCAACGGATCGCCACGCCGCGCGGCAAGTGGCTGTTGACGCCCCGCACCCAGGCCGTTTCCGGGCGGCGGGCCGAGGTGTCGAAATGCGCGACCTGGGCGGTGGCATGCACGCCGGTATCGGTGCGCCCGGCCACCGTCGTTCTCACCGGCTCACCGGCGATGATGCCGAGCGCGCGTTCCACGGTGTCCTGCACCGTGCGCCCGTGCGGCTGGCTCTGCCAACCTTCAAAGGCATCGCCCGCGTATTCGATGCTGAGCGCGATTCTCACCACAGCGCTACCGCCAACAGGCTGGCCGCCACGAGCAGCGCGAGTGCGTCCGCCGCGCCGGGATGTTCGCGCGTCAGGCGCACGGTTTCGCCCTTGCCTTCGGCGGGAGCCGAAAGCCAGTGCCGCCAGTCGTGCCCGCTTCCGCGCGCCGCGTCGACATAGCGCAGCACCAGTAGCAGGCGCAGGGCGAGGCGTTCGGCAGAAAGCCCGAACGCGCCGAATGGCCGCGCCAATGTATACAGGCCGCTCACGAGCCGGTCTGTCGGCATGCGCGCAAGCAGGATCGCCACCCAACACACGAGCGCGAGCAGGCGGCCCGCATGGGCCAGCGCCAACAGCAGCCCTTCCCGACTGGGGCTGAGGCGCGGCCAGTCCATGAACACCGCTTCTCCCGGCGTAAACCAGGCGAACAGCACCAGGATCGCCAGCAGCAGGACGCGAACCCGCATCAGCAGCCGCACGCAATGGGATCGCGCCAATACGAGCGCCCCCGCAAGGCTTGCCACGGCCAGCGCCGCGAGATGCCAGCCCTCGGCCATCTGCGCGAGGAGTGCCGCCATCATCCACAGGAGAAGAATCGTACCCGCATGCATGAAAAAGAAATGCCGCCGCGTGGGGTATCCGGCGGCGGCAAGCGACGATGAACGGTTGTCAGGCCAGTTTTTCGATCAGGGTCTGGGCGGTCGCCTTTTGCGTGGCGTTGCCTTCGGCGACGACTTCCCTCAATAGTTCCAGCGCGCCCTCGGTGTCGCCCATGTCCTCGTAGGCACGCGCCAGTTCGAGCTTGGTGTCGATTTCGCCGACTTCGCCCGGTTCCTCCTCCGGCACGGGCGCGACGGGTGCCTTGCCCCTGGCGCGGGAAGGCGGCGGTGGCGGCGCGCCGCCGTCACCGGTATCGAGGTCGAGATCGAAATCGAGGGCGTGCGGATCGAAGCTGGTTTCGGGCGCGTGGTCATTGCTCGCGCGCGCGGAAGGCACGATGCTCGCCGTGACGCTGCGTCCGCCGGGGCGGGCACTCCGGCTGGCTTCCAGATCGAATTCGAGCGGCACCGCTTCGACCGAGGCATTGGCCGCCGCCTGGACGACGTTGCCCTGTTGTCTGACGACGGGACGCCGGGAAGCGACGCTGGCAACCTGCCTGACCACCGGCTTTGCCTGCACCGTTTGGGGTGCCGATTTGTCGAAGTCGAAATCGACGGGTTGGGCCGCGCCGTTCGCCGCCCGCGCCGCGCCCAAGTCGAAATCGACCGCCTTGGCATTGGCGGCCTCGGATTCCCCGGAAAGATCGAAATGCACATCCGCGTCTTCGGCAACGGCCCGCGCGGTCAGCAGGTCGTCTCCCCGGTTTTGCGCGGGGGGCGCTTTCCGTTGTCCGATGTCCGTGGCGGCGGCACCGACGCCGAAATCCAGACTCGCCAGCGTAGCCCCGGCACTGGCGGCCTGTTCCACGGCGGCCATGTCCAGCTTGCCGGATTTGTCGAAGCCGCCGGGGACGCTGTGCAGCGCGGTAACTTCGCTACCACCCGCGTTGTTGTTGTAGAGCGGGTTGTCGGGATCGAGCTTGCGGCCCATCTGTGCCGCCTTTTCCCAGTCGCGCCCCTGCCCCTGTGTGCGGGAGTAAAGCTCGTTGGCCGTGGCCCTGAACTGCTCCAGGTCTTGGCGCTGGACGTAGATTTCCAGGAGCTTCACGTAGATCGCGCCGCGCTTGGGATCGGCCTTGAGGGCGTCGTGGAGGATTTCCTCGGCCTGGGTGTCGCGGCCATAGGCCATGTATACATCGGCCTCGGCCACCGGATCGACCCCTTCGTTGGTGTCGATCGACAGGCCGGTCTGGCTGAAATCGGTGTGGATGACGCTGCTGGCACTGGTATCCACGCTCTGCCCGCCGTTATCCCCGAAGATCGACGTGGCCTCGCTGGAGAACATGCTCGTGTCTTGGGAGAGGGTGTCCAGCCCGACCTCGGCGCGCTTGCGCTGCCAGGAACGGAAGCCGAGGAAGCCTCCCAGGAGGAAGATTATCAGGGCACCCATGCCCAGGGTCTGCGGATCGGTAATCAGCTCCAGCAGCGGGTCTTCTTCCACGAGATCTTCCGCACCGGCGAGTTCCGGCGGCTGCACGGGCGCGACCTCCGGCGTCGGCGGTGCGGATTCTTCCACTTCGGGCGTTTCCGGCACGGCGGGAGGCTGCGGCGGTACCGGAACCGGCGTCTGTTCCGCCACCGTGACGGGCGGCGTCGCCGGTACGGGTTCCGCGGGCGTCGGTGTCGGCGTCGGCGGTGTCGGCTGGCCGGACAACTGGCTTTGTAGTTTCGCCAGTTCCTGACTGCGCAACGCGAGCAGCGCGTCCAGGTTTTTGTTGAGGGCTTCGAGTTCGCCGACACGCTCCTTGGCGTCTTTCAGCGAGCTTTGCGTCGCGGCGATGTCTTCCTCAAGCTGCCGCAGGCGTTGGGCGTCCCCACCCTGTCCGGCGTCTCCGCCCGAAGCGATGACCACCTTGTCGCGGTTTTGCTCGGCGGGCGGCGGCACGGTGTCGATGCCACGCGTCCTGCCGCCACCTTCTTCCGTCGCCCTCGCGGGTTGCTCGGCGACGCCCGCGGCGAGGCGCTCGCGCCAGGCATTGAAGTCGCGCGTCTGGACGCGCACTTCCCTGCGGGCTTCGATGGTGTTGATGGCGCGCGCTTCGTCGGCGGACGGCATCTTGAGGATGGCACCGCTCTTGAGCCGGTTGACGTTGTTGTCGATGAATGCCGACGCATTGGCGCGATATAGCGCCACCATCATCTGGTCGAGCGTTACGTCCTCGGGCATCCGGGCGCGGGCGATGTGCCCCAGGGTATCGCCCTGTTTGACGACATACTCCCCTTCCGGCACGGCGCGCAGGGTCGGTGCGGGCTGCTGGTAGGTCATCGAGGGAATGTCGGGTTGGGGTGTCGGCCTTGGCGGTTCCGGACTGGCGAACTCGGGCGTCGGCATGGGGGTCGGCGCAAGTTCGGGCGCAGGAGGTATCGGCGGTTCGGGAGGGGGGGGCGACAGATCGGGATCGGGCACCACCGACGGCTCGGGAATGGAAGGCGTCGGATCGGGAACGGGCAGCTCGCCCATGCCCGCGAGCGGATCGGGAACCGGCACGGCGGCCTCGACGGACGGCGGGGGTGCGACAGGCGGCGCGACCGGGCTGGGCGAGCGGATGGCGAGATCGGCGGGATCGAGCAGGAAGTTGTAGGTGCGCGATATACGCCCGTCGTCCCAGTTCATCTGGATAATCAGGCTGGCGACGGCTTCATTGACCGGCGTGTTGCTGGAGAGCTTCAGTACCGACCGACCGCCGCGGTTCTCGATGGCGACCTTGACGCTCGGAACGAAACCGGCGTAGGGGACGTTCGCCTGGAGGAACGCATCGGGCGGCGCGATGCGCACCGACAGCGATTGCAACTCCTGCGGTGTCGCGTTGATCGGGATTTCCGCGTCGAGCGGCTCTCCCAGGCGGCTTTGCACAATGATCTGCTCAAGCCCGGCGGCTTGCGCGCCCAACGGCAACAAGGCGATCGCAGCCGCGACCAGGGACGCTTTAATTGTCGGCTTCATAAGACATCCTCAAACTACGCTTCCCTTTACTCGCCAAGCAAAGGATATACATCACGGACTTGGGGCCGCAATCTATCATCAATTCGAGATACTTGCAGCAACTGTTTCAGACTAAAAGGAAATGCGGGACAAGGCGACAGGAGAACACTGTGACGATGAGACATTTTCCCCCCACGGGCATGCCGCTTTCCACCTTTTTTGTTAACCTGGGCCATCGGTGTCCCCCCAGGCTATGAATCGAGCAGGATGCGCAGCATGCGCCGCAACGGCTCTGCCGCACCCCACAACAATTGATCGCCGACGGTGAAGGCACCCACGTATTCCGGCCCCATCGCCAGCTTGTGTATACGACCGACGGGAACGGCAAGCGTTCCTGTTACCGCTGCCGGTGTCAGTTCGCGTTCGGAAATCTCCCGCTCGTTGGGGACAAGCCTCACCCATTCGTTGCCCGAGGCGATGATTTCCGTTAGTTCGTCGAGCGGCACGTCTTTTTTCAGTTTGATGGTCAAGCCTTGCGAGTGGCAGCGCATGGCACCGATGCGGACGCACAGGCCGTCTATCGGGATGCTGCCCGCCTCGCGGAACGGCGGTTTGCCGAGGATTTTATTGCACTCCGCCCCGCCTTTCCATTCTTCTTTCGATTGTCCATGTGCGACCGGCACGTCGATCCACGGAATGAGGCCGCCCGCGAGCGGCACGCCGCGAAAATGCGCGACCGGGAACGTAGGCGAGCGGAGGGTTTCGGCCACCTTGCGGTCGATGTCGAGAATGGCCGAGGCCGGGTCGGCGAGCAGGTCGGCCACCGAGGCGTGCACCGCGCCCATCTGCGCCAGCAGTTCGCGCATGTTCTGCGCACCGGCACCGGATGCGGCCTGGTAGGTCATGGCCGATACCCATTCGACGAGATCGTGGCGGAACAGGCCGCCCAGGCCCATCAGCATCAGCGACACCGTGCAGTTGCCGCCGATCCAATTCCTGCCGCCGCGGGCGAGCGCGCTTTCGATGACATCGAAGTTGACCGGATCGAGGACGATCACCGCGTCGTCGGCCATGCGCAGGGTCGAGGCGGCGTCGATCCAGTGGCCCTTCCAGCCCGCGCCGCGCAACCGGGGGAATGTTTCTTTCGTGTAGTCGCCGCCCTGGCAGGTCACGACGATGTCGCAACGCTTGAGCGCGTCGATGTTGGCCGCGTCCTGCAAAGGCAACGCAGCTTCCTTGCCGCCGAAAACGGGTGCCCGCCCCCCGGCGTTGGAAGTCGAAAAATATACCGGGTCGACAAACGCGAAATCGCCTGCTTCCGCCATGCGTTGCATGAGTACGGAGCCGACCATGCCGCGCCAGCCGACCAAACCAACCTGTTTCATGATCCCCCCTCGAATTCGGGGATTTTATACCCGTATCCGTCTGGGCGCAGCACAAAATGGCGCAAGCCTTTCAAATCTTTCGTTTCCCGCGCGCGACAGCGGCCCGTAAAATGCATTTATCCGAGTTCCGCCAGTACCGCGTCGCCCATTTGTTTCGTGCCGACTTTCGTCATGCCCGGCTCGAAAATATCGCCCGTGCGAAATCCTTTTGCCAGCACTTTCCTGACCGCTTTTTCCACCCGGCATGCCGCTTCTTCCTTGTCGAACGTATAGCGCAGCATCATCGCGGCGGACAAGATGGTCGCCAATGGATTGGCTACGTCCTGCCCGGCAATATCCGGCGCGGAGCCGTGCGAGGGTTCATAAAGCCCCTTGTCGTTTTCATCCAGTGATGCCGAGGGCAACATGCCGATGGAGCCGGTCAGCATGGATGCCTCGTCCGACAGAATATCGCCGAACATATTGCCGGTGACGAGCACATCGAATTGCCGGGGCGCACGCACGAGTTGCATGGCGGCGTTATCCACCAGCATATGGGAGAGCGTCACGTC
>JAISNX010000174.1 GCA_031276015.1 Azoarcus sp. | reverse complement strand
GTGTGACTCATGGCTTGGACTCCTTATCCTCATGTGATTCGATCATCGACCCTAGAATACGCTCCGCCTGAAACAAAGGCCAGCTGCGAATCGGGATAGAATCGGACGGAATGGAACATTCAGCCACAACGGTGTCACGACAAAGGCATACGTGTATCATAAATGCCTGCGCTATTGATCGGCGATGAAAACCGCTTTATTGTTGCGCGTCGTCACAGCGAGAACCCCCGATGCCCAAATCCAGAAAACACGCCGCACAGGTGAGCAAGCTTTTCGTGCTCGATACGAACGTGCTCATGCACGACCCCACGAGTCTGTTCCGCTTCGAGGAGCACGACGTCTACATCCCCATCATGACGCTGGAGGAACTCGACAACAGCAAGAAGGGCTTGTCGGAAGTCGCGCGCAACGCCCGGCAGGCCAGCCGCAGCCTGGATGAAATCGTCTCCGCCATCCCGGACGGTATCGGCGACGGTATTGCGCTGGATGTGCCCTCGCACGGGCTGGCGACGGGGCGGCTTTTCCTGCAAACCGAGGCGATCAGCGCCGAACTGCCGCCGGGGCTGCCCACGGCCAAGGGCGACAACCAGATTCTTTCGGTGATGATGTTCCTCGCCCGGCGCGATCCGGCACGCCCGGTGATTCTGGTGTCGAAAGACATCAATATGCGGATCAAGGCCCGCGCCCTGGGGCTGGCGGCGCAGGATTATTTCAACGACAAGGTGCTGGAAGACAGCGACCTGCTCTACAGCGGCGCGTGCGAGCTGCCCGGCGATTTCTGGGAATCGCACGCTTCCGGCATGGAATCCTGGAAAAACGAGGGGCGCACGCTCTACCGCGTGACCGGGCCGCTGGCAAGCCGCCTGTTGCGCAATGAATTCGTTTACCAGGACGGCGACAAGCCTTTCGAGGCGTGGGTGCGCGAACAGGCCGGGCGCACGGTCGTGCTGGAAACGCTGGCCGATTACCGCCATGGCCGGAATAATGTCTGGGGAATCACGGCGCGAAACCGCGAACAGAATTTCGCGCTGAATCTGCTGATGAATCCGGACATCGACTTCGTGACCCTGCTCGGGCAGGCGGGCAGCGGCAAGACGCTGCTCACGCTCGCCGCCGGGCTGACGCAGGTGCTGGAAACGCGGCGATATTCCGAAATCATCATGACCCGCGTCACCGTGCCGGTGGGCGAGGACATCGGCTTCCTGCCCGGCTCCGAGGAAGAAAAGATGGCCCCGTGGATGGGCGCGCTTGAGGACAATCTCGACGTGCTCAACGGCAGCGTCGGGGAAGGCGGGCAATGGGGACGTGCGGCGGCGGCAGACCTGGTGCGCAGCCGCATCAAGATCAAGAGCCTGAATTTCATGCGCGGGCGCACTTTCATCCAGAAATTCCTCATCATCGATGAAGCGCAGAATCTCACGCCCAAGCAGATGAAAACGCTCGTCACCCGCGCAGGCCCCGGTACCAAGGTCGTCTGCCTCGGCAACATCGCCCAGATCGACACGCCGTACCTCACCGAAGGCTCGTCGGGGCTTTCCTTTGTGGTCGACCGCTTCAAAGGCTGGGCGCACGCCGGGCATATCACCCTGCAACGCGGCGAACGCTCGCGCCTGGCCGATTACGCATCGGAAATATTGTGACGACTCCCTTGTTATGAGTACCATCCGCCGCCTGCCCGAACTGCTCATCAACCAGATCGCCGCGGGCGAAGTGGTGGAACGCCCGGCCTCAGTGCTCAAGGAGGTGATGGAAAACGCGCTCGACGCCGGGGCGTGCACCATCGACGTACAACTGGAGGACGGCGGCGTGCGCCGCATCCGCGTCACCGACGACGGTTGCGGCATCGGGCGCGACGAACTCGCGCTCGCGCTGGAGCGCCACGCCACCAGCAAGATCGTCAATCTCGACGATCTCGAACGGGTGAACACCATGGGGTTTCGCGGCGAGGCGCTGGCGGCCATTGCCGCCGTGGCGCGCGTCGTGCTCGTCAGCCGTATCGAAGGCAGCGCCCACGCCTGGCGGATCGACAACGAAACCCGCGAACCGGCCCCGGCCCCGCTCAATCGCGGCACGATGATCGACGTGGCCGACCTCTATTACAACACCCCGGCGCGGCGCAAATTCCTCAAGACCGAAGCCACCGAATATGCACACTGTGACGAAACCTTCTATCGCATCGCGCTCGCCCGGCCCGACATCGGCATGCGGCTCGCCCACAACGGGCGCGTCCTCCACCGGCTCCCCCCGGGCGACGCGCGGATGCGCATCGCGGCCCTGATGGGCGACGATTTCCTCGCCAATGCGCGGGAGATTCGCGCGGAGAGCGCGCTGCGGCTCACCGGCTTCGCCAGCCTGCCCACCTACGCCCGCAACCGGCGCGACGCACAATATTTTTTCGTCAATGGCCGCCATGTGCGCGACAGGCTGCTCGCCCACGCCGTTTCGCAAGCCTACGCCGACATCCTGCACAGCAGCCGGTTTCCGGCCTATGTGCTGTTCCTCGAACTCGACTCGGCAGGCGTCGATGTCAACGTCCATCCGGCCAAGACCGAAGTCCGTTTCCGCGAGTCGAACGCCGTGCATCAGTTCGTCTTTCACGCGCTGGAGCGCGCGCTGAGTGAATCGGGCGCAGGACAGACAGACATGGACGTGCGGACGCCGGATTCCCCCTATGTGCCGCCGGTCGCCGCATCCGCCGATGCCACCGCGAACCGCTATCCCCTGCCTGCCGCCGCGCCAAACCGGGTGGTCATGGATTCCGCCAGCCAGGCGTATTTCAGCTTCGCCGCCGCTGCCCGTCCGCCCATCGCCGCGCAAAGCCAGAGCGCCGCACCCGTGCCGGAACCGCACCCCCCGCCCGCCGGAAGCAGCGACGCGCCGCTCGGCTACGCGCTTGCCCAATTGCATGGCATCTACATCCTGGCGCAGAACGCGGAGGGCCTCGTGCTGGTGGACATGCACGCGGCTCACGAACGCATCCTTTACGAAAAGCTCAAGACCGTGCTCGACGGCACGCCTGCGGTGCAACGCCTGCTGATTCCGGCGGTGCTCTCGGCAAATCCCGTGGAGATGGCCACGGCGGAATCCTGTGCCGACGCCCTGTTGCGCATGGGCTTCGAGGTTTCCGCCGCCGGGCCGTGCGAACTTGCCGTGCGGAGCGTTCCCGCGCTTCTCGCCAACGCGGCGGTGGCGGATTTGCTGCACGAATTACTGGGAGAACTGGGCGAATACCCGGCCTCGGATGTCGTCACCCTGCGACGCAACGAACTGCTCGCCACCATGGCCTGTCACGGCGCGGTGCACGCGCATCGTCAGCTTACCGTGCCGGAAATGAACGCCCTTTTGCGCGACATGGAAGCTACCGAACGCGCGGATCAGTGCAACCACGGTCGCCCGACCTGGACGCAACTCACCCTAGACGAACTCGACCGCTTCTTCTTGCGCGGGCGGTGAGCCACTTCTAGGGCGTGTTCACACTATCGTAGAGCATCGACGATCAGCGCGAAGTGAATGAAGGCGCGGAACATCAAGTCGAGCTTCTCGAAACGGGAGAAGATTCGGCGAAAGCCTTTGAGTCG
>JAISNX010000173.1 GCA_031276015.1 Azoarcus sp. | reverse complement strand
AAGAACGGGCGCGTCGCACACGAATGCATCCTCGACATCCGCCCCATCAAGACCGCCACCGGCATCAGCGAAACCGACATCGCCAAGCGGCTCATGGACTACGGCTTCCACGCCCCGACAGTTTCCTTCCCGGTCGCGGGCACGCTGATGATCGAACCCACCGAGTCGGAGCCGCCCGCCGAACTCGACCGCTTCATCGAAGCCATGATCGCCATCCGCGAGGAAATCCGCCGAGTCGAATACGGCCAATGGCCCGCCGACGACAACCCGCTCAAACACGCCCCACACACCCAGGCCGACTTGGTGGGCGAATGGCAACGCCCCTATAGCCGCGAACAGGCCGTCTTTCCGCTGCCGTGGGTGGCGGAGAACAAATTCTGGCCCAGCGTGAACCGCATCGACGACGTATGGGGCGACCGCAATCCCTGCTTTACGCTGGCGTAACAAGCGCACGACGGGACTGTCGCGGGATTTGAACCAAAAAACGCTGAACAAGCGTCATTGCGAGGCACAAGGCCCCGTGGCAATCCACGCGCCCCATGGATTGCCGCGCTTCGCTCGCAATGACGAGGGTTTGGGGCATTGCGGCGAGGGTTTGGGGCATTGCGATGTCCCCCCTATTCGTCATTGCGAGGCGCGAAGCGACGTGGCAATCCATGATGGGGCAGTGGGCGTCGTCCTGTCATGACAGCTTCTGGCGGCAAACCGCAGGGCACGGCCCGCCGTGCCCCCATTCGGGTTTCCCCGAGTTAATTTGCTACAATCGCGCCCCATGGCGCATGAATTCAACAACATTTCCCTGATCGGCAAGTTCCGGAGCGCGGACGGAGCCGAAACAGTGCTCGGCCTCGCCCGTTACCTGCGCGAGCGCGGCATCGAACCCCGGATCGAACTGGGCACGGCTGCCGCCATCGGCGAGGCCGCCCAGGATTTCGCCACCATCGCCTACGAAGAAATCGCCAGCCAGGCCGACCTCGCCGTCGTGATCGGCGGCGATGGCACGCTGCTCAACGCGGCCCGCTGCATGGGCACGCGCGCCGTGCCGCTGGTGGGCGTCAACCTCGGTCGCCTCGGCTTTCTCACCGATCTGCCGCGCGCCAGCGCGTGCCAGCAATTGGGCGAAATCCTCGACGGACACTATTGCGCCGAATCGCGCTTCATGCTCGACGCCGAAGTCATGCGCGGGGACGAACGCCTCTTCCACACCCTGGCGCTCAACGATGTCGTCGTCAACCGGGGCAATCTCGGCCGGATGATCGAATTCGAGCTGCGGGTGGACGGAGAATTCGTCTACACACTGCGCTCGGACGGCATGATCGTCGCCACCCCCACCGGCTCGACCGCCTACGCGCTGGCGGCCAACGGCCCCATCCTGCATCCTGGCGTCTCCGGCATCGCACTCGTCCCTCTGTGCCCGCACGCACTTTCCGCCCGGCCCGTCACCCTGCCGGACACCTGCTGCATCGACATCATCCTGATGCCGCCGCACGATGCCCGCATCCACTTCGACGGCGCGGCCTATTGCGACGGACGCGCGGGCGACCGGCTGCGCA
The DNA here is from genome assembly GCA_031276015.1 of Azoarcus sp. Classification (GTDB taxonomy): domain Bacteria; phylum Pseudomonadota; class Gammaproteobacteria; order Burkholderiales; family Rhodocyclaceae; genus WRNU01. The sequence continues at coordinate 4,244 of JAISNX010000173.1, read as the reverse complement.
TCCTGCGCTCGCCGCTCGAAGTACGCCTGCTGCACCCCAAGGGATACAGCTATTTCGCCATGCTGCGCGAAAAACTCCACTGGAGCGCGGCCATGTCGCGCACCTGAACACCGGCACCCCACGGCCCATCCATGCTGCACCGCCTCTCCATCCGCGACTTCGTCATCGTCGACCGGCTCGAACTCGAATTCGCCAGCGGTTTCGGGGCGCTGACCGGCGAAACCGGGGCGGGCAAATCCATCCTGCTCGATGCCCTGAGCCTCGCGCTCGGCGAGCGCGCCGACGCGGGCGTGGTACGCAACGGCTGCGAAAAAGCCGACATCGCCGCCGAATTTGCCCTCCCCCCCGGCGAAGAACTGGCCGCCTGGCTCGCCGAGCAGGCGCTGGAGGCCGCCGACGGCGTACTGGTACTGCGCCGCGTGGTCGATGCCGGAGGGCGTTCCCGCGCGTGGATAAACGGCACCCCCGTGGCGCTCGCGCAACTGCGCACGCTCGGGCAATGGCTGGCGGACATCCACGGCCAGCATGCGCACCATGCCCTGCTGCGCGCCGAAGCCCAGCGCGCCCTGCTCGACGCCCACGGCAATGCGGGCGAACTGGCCGCCGAAGTCGCCGCGCATTGGCGCGAGTGGCAACGCCTGGCCGGGCTGCGGCAAGCGGCGGAGCAAGACACGGCAGCCTCCGCCCGCGAACGCGAACTGCTTGGCTGGCAGCTTGCCGAGTGGAAGAACCTGGCGTTCGACGCCGCCGAATGGCGCGAGATCAACGCCGAACACGCCCGTCTGGCGCATGCCGCCGACCTCCTGCGCGGCGCGGGCGAAGTGCTCGACGGCTTGGGCGACGGCGAACAAGCGGCGCGCGCCGTGCTCGGTCACTGTTCCAGCCGCCTGGCCGCGATGGCCGCCATCGACCCGGCGCTTTCCGACGTATGCGGTCTGCTCGACGCGGCGGCCATCCAGACCGACGAAGCCCTGCATGCCCTGCGCCGCTACCGCGACCGGCTCGACCTCGACCCCGCACGCCTTGCCGACATCGAGCGGCGCATCGCCGCCGTCATGGACGTGGCGCGCAAACACAGAACGACACCGGAAGAACTCCCCGAACTGGCCGCCGACTGGCAAACGCGGCTCGACGCGCTCGACGCCAGCGCCGACCCGGCGCGCCTCGCCGCCGAAGAAGCCGTAGCGCGCCAAGCCTTCGACGCCGCCGCCGCGCGACTATCCGCCGCGCGGCGCGAGGCGGCCACGGCCCTATCGTCCGGCATCACCGAAGCCATGCAATCGCTGGCCATGCCGGGGGGGCAGTTCAACGTGGCGCTCATCGCCGCCGAAGCCTCCGCGCATGGCCGGGAAACCGTGGAATTCCAGGTCGCCGCCAACCCGGGCCAGCCCTTGCGCGCGCTTGCCAAAGTCGCCTCCGGCGGCGAACTCTCAAGAATCGGCCTCGCCATCCAGGTCATGACCAGCCGCGACACGGCCACCCCCACCCTGATCTTCGACGAAGTCGACGTCGGCATCGGCGGACGGGTAGCGGAAATCGTCGGCCAGTCCCTGCATCGTCTCGGGCGGGACAGACAAGTGCTCTGCGTCACACACCTGCCGCAAGTCGCCGCCCGTGCCGACTGGCAATGGCAGATTTCCAAGGAAATCCGCGACGGTCACACCCTGAGCGCCGTCACCCCGCTCGACGGCCCGGCGCGTATCGAAGAAATCGCGCGCATGCTCGGCGGCGTCGACATCACCGAGACCACGCGGCGACACGCTGCGGAGATGCTCACGGGCACCCCATGACGCGGGCCGCCGCACCGCCGTCGCCGACGTTTACGGCTGGCTATTGTTGTGATTGTTCCGATGCGGGCAATCTTCGCGCGTACAGTCGGCGTAGAGATAAAGCGCGTGCTCCTTGATGACGAACCCGCGCTCCTTGGCCACCAACTTCTGGCGGCGCTCGATCTCGGCATCGAAAAACTCCTCGACCTTGCCGCATTGCAAACACACCAGATGATCGTGATGCTCGCCCTTGTTGAGTTCGAACACCGCCTTGCCGATCTCGAAATAATGGCGCTCCAGCAAACCCGCCTGCTCGAACTGCGTCAGCACGCGATAGACCGTTGCCAGCCCGATGTCCATCTCATGCTCCATCAAATAGCGGTAAACATCCTCCGCGGTAAGATGTTGCTGCTCGGCATTCTGGAACAATTCGAGAATCTTCAACCGAGGGTGCGTGGCCTTGAGGCCGATATTTTTGAGGCTGCGGAAATTGTCTGACATGAGCTGGACCAAAGTGGCCTGCCGAAACAGGCGATGCTGAAATTGCCCGCTATGTTATATTCTCCGCCCTCCACTGAGAACCAGTGCGCCCGAAAAAATGCGCGAATCACCAGTACGAGAGGTTCTTTCCCATGCGTTGCCCGCCTTTTCCCCCGTTGGTCTCATCCCTCTTGTCCGCCCTTGCGGTGCTTGCCGGGGCGCTCGTGCTCTCGGCCTGCTCCTGGTTCGCCCCCTACCGCATAGACGTCCGGCAAGGCAACTACATCGACGAAACCATGCTCGCGCAGCTCAAACCCGGCATGACGCGCGACAACGTGCGTTTCGTGCTCGGCTCCCCGCTGGTCGCCGACGTATTCCGCAATGATCGTTGGGACTACATCTACCGCTTCAAACCGGGGCACGGCGAAGCGTGGCAGCGGACGATCTCCGTCTTTTTCAACGGCGACAAATTCGACCGTGTCGAAGGCGACCTGACCCCTCCCGAAGGCGCGCAGGCGGCGGGACCGCGCTCGCGCGTCATCGAAGTGCCCAAGGCGAAAGACTGAACATGCGCGGTCGGCTTTCGGGAGATTCCGATACATGACGCACGAAGCACAAACTCGCGTAGCGATTGCCGGGGCGTCGGGCCGCATGGGCCGGATGTTGCTCGAAGCCGCGTTCGGGGACGAAAACATTGCGCTGGCGGCGACCTTCGACCGCCCGGCCTCGCCCGCCATGGGCCGCGACGCCGGAGAATTCGTCGGCCTTGCCAGCGGCATCCTCATTGGCGACGACGCGGCCCAAGCCATCGCTGCCGCCGACTGCCTGATCGACTTCACCCGTCCCGAAGGCACGCTGGCCCATCTCGCGCACGCCGTGCGTCTGGGCAAGGCCGTCGTCATCGGCACTACCGGCTTCGACGGCGCGGGCAAGGCCGCTATTGCCGAAGCCGCCCGCCACATTCCCATCGTCTTTGCGCCCAATATGGCTGTGGGCGTCAATGCCGTGTTCCGGCTGCTCGACCTTGCGGCCAGGATTCTCGACAGCGGCTACGATGTCGAAATCATCGAAGCGCACCACCGCTTCAAGGTCGACGCCCCTTCGGGCACCGCCTTGCGCATGGGAGAAGTCGTCGCCTGCGCGCTTGGGCGCGAACTTTCCGACTGCGCGGTCTATGGCCGCGAGGGCCTCACCGGAGAGCGCGACGGTCGCAGCATCGGCTTCTCCGCCATACGCGGCGGCGACATCGTGGGCGACCACACCGTGCTTTTCGCCGGGATTGGCGAACGCATCGAAATCACCCACAAATCGGGTAGCCGCATGCCCTATGCCCTGGGCGCACTCCGGGCCGCGCGCTTTCTCGCCGGGCGCGGTGCCGGGCTGTTCGACATGCAGGACGTGCTCGGGCTGCGCTGACCGCCTTGGCCGATCCGGCCAGCGCCTGAAGAAACGCCGAACAAGCTGAGCGTCATTGCGAGGGACGCAGGCCCGTGGCAACCCAGAAGGCAGTTCAGATTGTATCGGCGCTCCAGAAAATTGAACCGCCGCATGGATTGCCACGGCGCTGCGCGCCTCGCAATGACGAATTTCCCGCCCCGTCATTGCGAGGACCGAAGGTCGATTGCCGCGGCTTCCACAACCGCTTGCTGGAATTTCCCGCTCCGTCATTGCGAGGGCGAAGGCCCATTCACCCCCATCATGCCCCTTGTCCCTGGAACTTCCCACCTCGTCATTGCGAGGGCCGAAGGCCCGTGGCAATCCATACGGCGGCGATCATGTGCACTGACGGGCGGCGTTGCGGGAATCACGGGCACATGGATTGCCACGGCGCTGCGCGCCTCGCAATGACGGATGTCATCATCCGAACCGAAAACGCTCTAGGGCGTGTTCACACTATCGTAGAGCATCGACGATCAGCGCGAAGTGAATGAAGGCGCGGAACATCAAGTCGAGCTTCTCGAAACGGGAGAAGATTCGGCGAAAGCCTTTGAGTCG
>JAISNX010000083.1 GCA_031276015.1 Azoarcus sp. | reverse complement strand
GACGGGCTGAGGGACGCGACGAGGCGCTGTTGGGGGTTGCCCGAAATTTCCTGAAGCTGGGCAGGCCGGTGGAGGAAATCATGCTCGCCACGGGGCTGTCGCGGGAGGATATTTTGGGGACAGAGGCTTGAGGCTTCGCGCTTCGCAATGACGACAGCAGACGTAAAAAAAGGGCACCGAAGTGCCCTTTTGACTGAATCGCGGAAAGGCTGCGATCAGAAGTCGTGACGAATGCCGATGCCGAAGCCTTGGCGATAGCCAGAGCCGCCAAATTGGGCATCTGTACTAACGCCGGTAGCTCCATAGCCCGCAATACCCAGCAAGGCACCCGTCGGCTTCTGGTCGTCGGAAAAAACAGTGTCTTCCTTCTGGGCGCGATTCTGATACTGCTGCGCGTAGCGCGCGTACAGCGTGGTGCGCTTGGACAGCGCATGGTCATAACCGATCGCCCACTGCCCAAGCCTCGTGTCACTACGCTTGAGAGCTTCTTCGTCTATTTCAACCCGGCGATTGGCGTACGACACCAGCAAGGAGTCATTGGCAGTGATCTTCCACGTAGCACCAACCAGCCATTGCTTGAGCTTGATGTCGTCGACATTGTTCAGTCCAATCGATGTCTTGCGTTGGCCATACAGCGCGCCGAGCTTGACCGGGCCAAAGTCATACGAGGCATAGGCTTCATAGACACGCAGGTGCTCAATCTCATACGTCGGATTCGGCTCGTTGAACTTGGCCTGGTGGTAGTTGGCCGCCAAGAACAGTCCGCCGTTGGTGTAGGACGGGGAGAACGCCCACACGCGCGTGTCATCGAGATCGTAACCAGTGCCCTTGTTCTCGTTGCTTTCGTTCGCATTGTAGGAATTGGTGTAAGCCGTGATGAACGAGAAACCGCCCCAAGTTGGCGAGATGTAGGCAACCAGGTTGCTCAGGCGCTTGTCTTTGACAAGCGCATTACCGGCGGCACCGAGACCATTGTTTGCAAACGGATCCACCGCGCCGGTAAAGAGGTGCTGCGGGGTGTAATGACGACCAAAAGCGACGGTACCGAACCCACCAGCCAGTGCAGCGTAGGATTGACGCGCGTCGTTCTTCAGTAGCCCTTCATCGTTATCAGCATGAAGACCGGTTTCGAGCACGCCCACAACCTTCAGGCCATTGCCGAGGTCTTCCACAACCTTGAACCCCAAGCGGCTTTGTTTGGAAACGTTGCCGTCGACGCCTTGGCGGGAACGGACATCACCATCAACGTTGCGGTTTTGAACCGAGTAGCCATAGTCCAACGTGCCATAGATCGTCACGCTCGATTGCGCGAAGGCGGGAGCGGACACCAGACCAGCAATCGCCAGCGCGATCAGTTTCTTTTGCATGTATTTCTCCTCAAGTTGAATCGGCGCTCCCACCGGCGGCAGGAACCCAACTGGACCTCTCGGGCGAGAAGTTGCCGGTGATTGTGCAAAGTTGCTAAGGGTCTGCGCAAGTCAAAGTGCGAAAAGGCCGCACAATAATGCACTTCGTGTTGTTCCCAAGCAACAAAGGCGGCATCCGCGCACCGTGTTATGATTTTTCTCTTCCCGAAACAGCGCGATCTTGCAACCCGCTCAGTCCATTTTTCCCCTTTTTCGCCACATGATCCACATCACCGTCAATGGTCACCCCGAAACCGTCGCGGCAGGCTCGACCGTGCTGGCCTTGCTCGAACGGCGCGGGCTGGCGGATGTACGCTTGGCCGTCGAACGCAATGGCGAGGTCGTGCCGCGCACGCGCCATGCCGACACGGCGCTCGCCGGGGGCGATGTGTTGGAGATCGTGGTGGCCGTGGGCGGCGGCTGATTTTTTGGCAACCATGATCAAGCGTGTCATTGCGAAGGTTTGCTACCTTGCGACAAGGACGGACATTGCGATGCCCGCCATACCCGTCATTGCGAAGCGCGCAGCGCCGTGGCAATCCATGCAGCGGAGCCATCACCCGAAGCGTTGGGACAAGCGGAACCGCCGTGTGGATTGCCACGGGCCTGCGGCCCTCGCGATGACGAGGGAGAAGGAAGCAGGCTGTGTAGATACCTATGCTTGGCGGGGGAGAGTGGCCGAAGGCCGGGAGAGGACGCTGTGTTCATCCGGTGCAAAGCGCCGCTCGACAATCATTTATTTGACTTGACCGTATTTCCTCTTATTCCGACATGAACGACTTTCTGACGATCGCGGGCAAGAATTACCGTTCCCGTTTATTGGCCGGTACAGGCAAATACCGGGATTTCGCGCAGACGCGGGCGGCGCTCGATGCCTGCGGGGCGGAAATCGTCACCGTGGCGATCCGCCGCACCAATATCGGCCAGCATCCGGGCGAACCCAATCTGCTCGACGCGCTGCCGCCGGAGCATTTCACCATCCTGCCCAATACCGCCGGGTGCTTTACCGCCGATGAGGCCGTGCGCACCCTGCGGCTGGCCCGCGAACTGCTCGGCGGGCATGCGCTGGTCAAGCTCGAAGTGTTGGGCGACCCGCAATCGCTTTACCCGAACATGCCCGAAACCCTGAAAGCCGCCGGAATACTGGTCAGGGAAGGGTTCGAGGTCATGGTCTATTGCGCCGACGATCCCATCCAGGCCCGGATGCTCGAAGACCTCGGTTGCGTGGCAATCATGCCGTTGGCTTCCCTGATTGGTTCCGGAATGGGTATTCTCAATCCGTGGAATCTCGCACTCATCATCGGGCGCGTCAAGCTGCCGGTCATTGTGGATGCGGGTGTCGGCACGGCCTCGGACGCCGCCATCGCCATGGAACTGGGCTGCGACGGCGTGTTGATGAATACGGCCATCGCGCACGCGCGCGATCCGGTGCGCATGGGCGGCGCGATGAAAAAGGCCGTGGAGGCGGGCCGCGAGGCATTCCTGGCGGGACGCATGGCGAAGAAGCCTTATGTCGCCGATCCCAGTTCGCCGGGCGCGGGGCTGATCGGCTCATGAGCGGGACGATGCCGGAATATTCCGCCCCGGGTTCCGGCGATGCGGTGGAGACTGCTCCGGTGCATCGTTTTTCGAGCCGCTCGATTCGCAGTTTCGTGCTGCGCCAGGGGCATATGTCGCCCGCGCAGCGGCGGTATTTCGAGGAGATGATACCGGTCGTCGGCATCGCCTACCGGCCCGAACCGCTCGACCTCGCGGCGGTTTTTGGCCGCGATGCGCCGAAGATACTGGAGATCGGCTTCGGCATGGGCGAGACCACGGCGCGGATTGCCATGGAGCACCCCGAAACCGATTATCTCGGCGTCGAAGTGCATGGCCCCGGTGTCGGCGCGCTGTGCAAGCTCGTCGCGGAAAATGGCATCGGCAACCTGCGCATCGTGCAGCACGATGCGGTCGAGGTGCTGCGCGACATGATCGCGGACGGCGCGCTCGCCGGTGTGCATGTTTTCTTCCCCGATCCATGGCGCAAGGCGCGGCATTACAAGCGCCGCCTGATACAGCCCGAATTCGTCGCGCTCGTCGCGCGCAAGCTCGCTCCCGGTGCTTATCTGCATTGCGCCACGGATTGGGAGAACTACGCCGAATGGATGCTCGATGTGTTGTCGTCCAGCACGCTGGAAAACACCGCGCCGGGGTTCGCGCCCCGCCCCGTGCACAGGCCGCTCACCAAGTTCGAGCACCGCGGCCTTCGCCTCGGGCACGGGGTGTGGGATCTGGTCTTTCGGCGTCCACAACATCAGGGCAAATCAACTTCATGAGGCTCATATCAAACCGATCGTCATTGCGAGGAGCGAAGCGACGTGGCAATCCATGTGTCCGTGATTCCCGCAATACCGCCCGTCAGTGCGGGTAGTCGCCGCCGTGTGGATTGCCACGGCCCTTCGGGCCTCGCAATGACGGCGGTTCTCTTTGGGCTTCAGGTTCTCTTTGGGCTTCAATTTGTCGATCTGCTCTAAAAAAAGGAAAGTGTCATGACAAGCGGCTTGACCGGATTCGTTTTCCGCCTGTTTCGCCTCGTGTGGCGTCTCATCGACGGTGCGCGGCGCGTCGTCCTCAACCTCGTTTTGTTGATCGCGCTTCTGGCGCTGATCGTCGCGCTGGTGCAACCCGGCCCCTCCGTGCCCGAGGGCGCGGCCCTGCTCGTGCGCCCGGCGGGCAGTCTGGTCGAGCAAAGCGTGTCCGATCCGTCGTTCGCTTTCCTGGCGGGCGACGAGGAGGAAGAAACCGCCCTGCCCGGTCTGCTCGAAGCCGTGCGCGCCGCGCGCGACGACCCGCGCATCGGGCTGCTCGTGCTCGAAACCGACGATCTCGAAAGTGCCGGGCTGTCCAAGCTCGGGGAACTGCGCGCCGCCATTGCCGACTTCAAGGCCGTCGGCAAGCCGGTGCTGGCGCGCGGCGAGCGTTATTCCCAAGGGCAGTATTACCTCGCCTCGATTGCCGACGAGGTACACCTGGCTCCGGACGGCCACGCATTGATACAGGGGTTCGCGCGCTACCCCACGTATTACGCCAATGCGCTGGACACGCTCGGCATCAAGATTCATACCTTCCGCGCGGGCGAATACAAATCCGCCATCGAGCCTTTCACCCGCGCCAATATGTCGGACGAAGACCGCGAGTCCACGCGCCTGCTGCTCGGCGGTTTGTGGGATCGCTTCCGGAAGGACATCGTTGCGGCGCGCAAGCTCGACGCGGCCCGGTTCGACAACTATGTCCAGACTTACCACGATGCCCTCAAGGCCGTTGGCGGCGACAACGCCAAGGCGGCGCGGGACGGCGGCCTTGTCGACCGTCTCTCCACCCGTGGGCAGTGGTACGCCGCCATCCGGGAGCGCTTGGGCGAAACCGGCGACGGCGAGGATTTCCGCCACATCGACGCGAGGGATTATCTTTCTGCCATTCGCCGCGCGCGCGCCGAAGCGCCCGCCCACATTGCCGTGCTGGTCGCCCAGGGCACGATCACCGACGGCAACCAGCAGCCCGGCGGCACCGGCGGCGACAGCCTCGCCAGGCTGATCCGCGAAGCGCGCGAAGATGCCAGGGTGAAGGCCGTCGTCATCCGCATCGACAGCCCCGGCGGCAGCGCCTGGGCGTCCGAAGTCATCCGGAACGAACTCGAACTTACCCGGCAGGTCAAGCCCGTGGTCGCCTCCATGAGTTCGGTGGCGGCTTCCGGCGGTTACTGGATTGCCGCTGGCGCGAATGAAATTCTCGCGGAACCGACCACGATTACCGGCTCGATTGGCGTATTCGGCATGTTCCCGGAGTTTGCCGGGCCTATGGGCCGCCTCGGGCTGACCGTGGACGGCGTCGCCACCGGCCCATTCGCCGGGGCGCTCGACCCACGCCAGCCGCTTTCCCCGGAAGCCGGGGCAATCCTGCAACTTTCGACCGAACACACTTACCGCCGCTTCCTCGACATCGTCGCCCAGGCGCGCAAGATGAAGCCGGAGGAGGTCGAGCGCATTGCCAGGGGCCGGGTATGGCGCGGGGCAGAAGCGGTCGAAATCGGCCTGGTCGACCGTCTTGGCGGATTCGACGCCGCGCTCGCCGCCGCCGCCGGACGCGCCAGCCTGCGGCATTACACCGTGACCTGGCCGACGCCGCAGCTTCCGCCCATGCGCCGCATGTTGCAGCAGCTTCTCGCAAGCGGGGAGGCCGCCGCGCCGTCCCCGGCCAGCCGGGTCGTCGACCGGCTTTCCGCCGACATCAAGAGCTTGATGTCCTGGAACGATCCGCGCCACATTTATGCGCATTGCCTGTGCGGCGCGCCATGACGGCGCATTCCGCAAGTGTCCACGCACCCTGGAGCCAGTCCCACGATGAATGATCGCAACGAAATCCTTTTCAACCGGGCCAGACGACACATTCCGGGCGGCGTCAATTCGCCGGTGCGTGCTTTCCGCTCGGTCGGCGGCACGCCGTGCTTCATCGAACGCGCGGAGGGTGCGCGGGTGTGGGATGCCGAAGGGCGCGCCTACATCGATTACGTCGGTTCCTGGGGGCCAGCGATTACCGGCCATGCGCATCCCGCCATCGTGGAGGCGGTGCGCGACGCGGCGCTCAAGGGGCTTTCTTTCGGCGCGCCGACGGCCAGCGAAGTCGAAATGGCCGAACTGCTGTGCAGCCTGTTGCCCGCACTGGAAATGGTGCGGCTCGTCAACTCCGGCACCGAGGCGACGATGAGCGCCATCCGGCTGGCGCGCGGCCATACCGGGCGCGATGCCATCATCAAGTTCGAGGGCTGTTACCACGGCCATGCGGACAGTCTGCTGGTCAAGGCGGGTTCCGGCATGCTGACCTTCGGTAATCCGTCCTCGGCGGGGGTGCCCGCGGATTTCGCCCGCCATACCATCGTGCTCGATTACAACGATCTCGACCAGGTCGAAAGCGCGTTCGGGGCGCGCGGCGGCGAGATCGCCGCCGTCATCGTCGAGCCGGTGGCCGGGAACATGAACATGGTGCGGCCACGCCCCGGTTTCCTGGAAGGGTTGCGGCGCTTATGCACGCAGTACGGCGCATTGCTGATTTTCGACGAGGTGATGACCGGCTTCCGCGTCGGCCCGCAAGGCGCGCAGGGGCTTTTCGGCATCGTTCCCGATCTCGTCACGCTGGGCAAGGTCATCGGCGGCGGCATGCCGGTCGGCGCTTTCGGCGGACGACGCGACATCATGGAGAAGGTCGCCCCGCTCGGGCCGGTTTATCAGGCCGGGACGCTCTCCGGCAGCCCGGTGGCGGTGGCCGCCGGGCTGGCGTCTTTAAAGCTGACGCGCGCGCCGGGGTTTTACGACACGCTTGCCGCGCGGGCGCGCCGTTTGACCCGCGGTATCGAAACGGCGGCGCGCGACGCTGGCGTGGCATTTTCCGCCGATGCGGTGGGCGGCATGTTCGGGCTTTATTTCAGCGCACGCCCTCCGGCCTCGTTCAACGAGGTCATGGGCATGGATCGTGAGCGGTTCAACCGGTTTTTCCATGCCATGCTGGCGAAAGGGCATTACTTCGCACCGTCGGCGTTCGAGGCCGGTTTTGTATCGTCCGCACATGGCGAGGCGGAGATCGACGCCACGGTGGCGGCGGCGCGGGAAGTGTTTTCAGCGTTGGGGTAAGGAAAAAGACGACACAAAAAAACCGCCCCCTTGCGGGGGCGGCTGGTCAATGCAGGTCCAGGACGGAAAACTAGCCAATCTCGGCCAACAGATCGGCAATGCCCACTGTCGATTCATACTCGCCGTTTCCGTCCGCATCGAATGCAAGCGCCTCGACCGTGTGGCTGGCGTCCAGGAAGTAATCCACAACGGTGATGTTGTTGCTTCCGGCATAGACAATGAGAAGGTCGCTGCCGTTTTTTGCGATGCCGTCTATGGCACTTAAACCGGTAAAGAGCAGCACATCGCCTTCGCCGCCTTCTTCGTAGATGGTGTCGGAACCCGACGCGGCATCGAACAGATAGCTGTCGTTGCCTGTGCCGCCATTCAGGAGGTCGGCACCCTCGCCGCCATAAAGCACGTCATTTTGGGCACCGCCATAGAGCTTGTCGTTACCGGCATCTCCCAAGAGGACGTCAGCGCCGTTTTCGCCGTACAGTTTGTCGTCGCCCTCGCCGCCGAAGATCTGGTCATTGCCATCTCCGCCATGGAGAGAGTCTTTGCCAAGATCGCCGTTGATGGCGTCATCGCCCTTGCCTGCCAGGATGGTATCGTTGCCGTTGCCACCACTGATTGCATCGTCACCGGCTCCGCCCAGCAGGAGATCGCTACGATCCCCGCCCGTTACCACGTCCGCACCGGCCCGCCCCGCGAGGATGGCGGAAAAAGTGTTGCCCGCCGTCAGTTGTTGGGGGGTATCGCCAAGGAAGTTATCCACGAAGTTCGAGACACTCGTGATGGATGTCTTGACGGTAGTGGCAATGCCGCCAAGGATGCTGCTGATGGGCGTGGGAATGAGCGCATTGACGATGGGAATGACAGAATCATCAATGATGGTCTTGGTGGAGTCAATGACTGCTTCGGAAATGGTGTTCGGCGAGGCAACCGCATTGGCGACGGTGCCGATGGTCGTGCCGATGGCATTAGCCGCAAACGCGACGAGATTGCCGATGCCACCGGGCGCGACCTTGGTGGCAATGGCACCGATGGTCTCCGTGACGGTGGTGGTGACGTTCCAGATGGCATCGACGGGGGTCTGGTATTTTACTTCGTGTGCCGTGTCGGCAATCGTCTGGATCGTGTTCAGGACAAGCGAGGGCGTGTCTGTGGCGAGTTTGACGTAGTGAAAGGGGTTCAGCAGATTCAGTAATGAACCTGCAACGGATATGAGCGAGGTAGCCATGATATTTCCTCTGGCATGTGAGAAGGAATTTGCACAGTAATACGCCAATACTCAAAGTGTCAACGCGTCAACCACTTTTTGCAAAATTTTGTTGTTTAAATATCCTCACTTGTTTTACCCTTGCCATATCGTTATCTCCCTCGCTATTGGTAGTATCCACATCACAAGCTGGCAGGCAGGTGGAAAACGCTCATTGCGAGGGGTGGCGTATCCGGAAAGTTCGACCCCTTGGCGTAGTCGTTCCCTTTCGTTGCGCCAGCGCCGCACCCCGGCCCGAAGGCCGGGGTTTGTTTTCCCGAATGCTCAATTTTTGGCCTTGGCCGGAACCGCCTTGGCGTTTGTTGCACCGATGGTGACTTGCGGCTTCATGTTTGCCAGCGATTTTTCGCCGATGCCCGGAACCTTGACTAGATCGTCGACCGAGGCGAATGGCCCATTGGCCTTGCGGTATTCGACGATGGCCTTGGCTTTGGCCGGGCCGATGCCGTTGATCTGCTGCAAGGCCGTGCTGTCGGCGGTGTTGATGTTGACGGGTTCCAGCGCCAGCGCCGCCAGCGGACTCAGCGCCAGCAAGACGGCCAGGAAACGAAGAAAACTGCGCATGATATGACTCCTTGGTTCAGTTGAAGGAGTCGCCAATCTACATATGCGCCGAATGTATGTCAACAGGCTCATGCGGTTCGTTTGCTCTGCCGTCATCCGAACCGTTCCGGCAGCCAGCCGCGTTCGACGGATGTCCGCAGGCTCCAGGCCGGGGTGGTTTCGGTTTTGTAGCTCCAGAAGAACCAGCCGAAAAGTTTCTCGAAAGCGAGAATCTGCGCCGCCGCATAGCCCCGGTTGGCGACGTTCTGCTGAAAATCGTCCATGTGTTCGAGGGCATGGTTGTACGGCCCCTCGGCCCATAAGGACACGACCTTGAGATCCAGCCCCAGGCTCCATTCCCCGCAGATCGCCGGCAGGCCCAGGGCGGCGTTGATGGAATCGGCTTCGTCGCGCCATTCGCCCGCGGCCTTGTGCAGGTGCTCGTAGATGTCGGCGTCGATGTCGCGCCGCTCGAAGCATTGGTAGCGGTGATAGTCGAAAATCACGTTCCGCCATGAAGGGGCCTGCATGAAACCGAGAAATTCCCGCCAGGAGCGGAAGCCGTCGTGGAATACCACCGCCACCCGCTCGGGCGGGCAATGCTTGCGGATGCGCTCGTAGGCGGCGAGGTAATAGCGTTTCAGGTAATCGGTGGGTACGTCCCATCGCGGCTCGTTGAGCACTTCGATGGCGAAAAGCGCCGGATGGGCGCGGTAGCGTTCGGCCAGCCGTTCGAGCACGGCGAGCGAGTGCGCGAAGTATTCTTCCTTCGTGTGCCATTCCACCACGTCCTTGATGCCGCCGTTGTCGAAGCCGTTCTGGCAGCCCGGCGCGGCATGGAGGTCGATCATGACCTTGAGGCCGAGTTCCGCCGCCCAGTCGAGGGCGCGGTCGAGCACGTCGATGCCGCCGGTGACGAACGGGTGGCGCTTGTCGCCGTATTTGGGGTGGTAGGGGTAGTCGGGGCCGAAAATCCAGTGCCCGACCGGGATGCGCACGGCGTTGAGGCCGCGTTCGGCGATCCAGGCGAAATCTTCCCAGGTGATGAAGCTGTTCCAGTGCGCGCGCAGTTTGTCGGTCGCCGCCGCGCCCAGTTCGGCGCACCAGGTGGTTTCGTCAGTCGCTTCCAGCCCCGCGAAAAGGCTCGGCGACATCCATTTTTCCAGCAGCAGCCAGTTCCCGAGATTGACGCCGCGCAGTTTGTTCGGGACGTTTGCCATCGTTTTTCCCTCCGGAGTGTGTGAGCCGGTGTGTTGCGTCCGTGGTGGCCGGATCGGCGCATCAGCGCTTATTGTGACGAAGCCGAACCGATTTGTCCGTCGCGGATTGCGTCGCGGCGGGCACAAGGCGGTATGATGCGCGCGATGACGCGCCCATTTCAGATTTTCGTGTTGCTGGCCTGCCTTGCGTTCACCGCGCCCGCGGCGGATTTGCCCGACCTGGGCGACGTGGGCGCGGGGGATTTTTCTCCCGTCCAGGAGCGTCAGGTGGGCGAAGAGATCATGCGCGAAGTGCGCCGCGATCCGGCCTGGCTCGACGATCCGCAAACCGAGGAATACATCAATCGCCTCGGCCAGCGCCTGGTGGCGGCCAGCGCCGACCCTTCGCGCCGTTTCGAGTTCTTCGTGGTCAAGCACGCCATGCTCAACGCCTTTGCCCTGCCGGGCGGCTACATCGGCGTGCATTCGGGGCTGATTCTCGCGGCGCAGTCGGAGTCCGAACTGGCGGGCGTGCTGGGCCACGAAATCGGCCACGTCACGCAGCGCCATATTGCGCAACTCATCGGCAAGCAGAAACAATTGGGCGCGATCATGCTGGCGTCGCTGCTGGCCGCGCTGGCGGCGGGCGATTCGCGGGCGAGCGAGGCGGCGCTGGCGGCGGGGGCCGCCGGTACCATGCAGGCGCAACTGGCCTATACGCGCGATTTCGAGCGGGAAGCCGACCGCGCTGGTCTGGAGACGCTGGAAAACGCGGGCTTCGACGTGCGCGGCATGGCCGGGTTTTTCAGCCGCCTTCAGCGCGCCTCCCGCCTGTACGAGAACAATGCCCCGGCCTACCTGCGCACTCACCCGCTGACGACCGAGCGCATCGCCGACATGGAAAACCGCGCCATGAACAGGCCGCACCGGCAGGTGTCCGATTCGGCGGATTTCCGTTACGTCCAGGCGCGCCTGCGCGTGCAGGGCCTGTCCGCCGCGGATGCGGCGCGGACATTCGCCGGACTCGTCGCGGAAAAACCCGGCGATGTGGCCGCGCGCTACGGTCTGGCCTTGGCGCACTTGCGCCTGGGGCGGCTGGACGAGGCCGCGCGGGAGGTCGACGATTTGCGGCGGCGTGCCGAAGCGTCGCCTTTCATCGCCATTCTTGGCGCGGAACTGGCGGCGGCCCGGCGCGATGATGCCGCGGCCATCGAGACGCTCACGGCGGCCAGCCGCAAGTTTCCATTGAGCCAGAGCGTGGTGTACGCTTTGCTCGATGCGCAAATCGTGGGTGGGCGGGCGGCGGAAGCGGAGCAGCGCGTGCGCCGTTCGCTTGCCGGGCGCAGTGGGGATATTCGCTTGTGGCAGCTTTTGTCGCGCGCCAATGCGGCATTGGGCAGACGCACGGCGCAGCATCGTGCCCAGGCGGAGGTTTACGTCCTGCAAGGTGCGTATCGCGCGGCAATCGAGCAACTGGAACTGGCGCGCAAGACGGGCGATGGCGATTTTTACGAGTTATCCGCGGCCGATGCCCGCTTGCGCGAAATCCGCAACAGGATGCGCGAGGAGCAAAAGCAGGAACGGCGGCGGTAAAACAGGCGCTGAACGGAGTAGCAAATGGAATTCGACAAGGAAGTGGACGCGCGCGGGCTGAACTGCCCGCTGCCGGTCTTGAGACTCAAGAAAATGTTGGCCGGTTTGCAGGGCGGGCAGGTGGTGCGCGTGCTGGCCAGCGATCCGTCCTCGGTCAAGGACTTCGAGGCTTTTACCCGCCAGACCGGGCACGAACTGCTGCGGCGGCAAGAGACGCCGGATAAATCCTACGAGTTTTTCATCCGGCACAAATAGGGCGCGTCACCGGCGTGCGTTTCGCGGCGTGTTGTGCCCCCGCGTGCGGGTAGGGGCACGGCGTGCCGTGCCGTGCCCTTCATCCCGCTGGCACGGGGTACCGTGTGTTGCAGTTTGTCAAGGTGTCGCGCGGGGAATTTCTTGCCCGGATTCTTTGAAGGAGTTGCCCGGTGCCTTTGAACGACTTGCCCAACTCCTTCGAACGACTTGGGCAACTCCTTTGAACGAGTTGCCCAAGTCCTGTTCCCTTGCAGCGACACTGCCAAGGTTGTCCTCTCTCCCGCTCCCGAGGGGAGAGTGGCCCGCCAGCACTGGCGTTACGGGCAGTGTGTGTAATTTCTGCGTAGTGCGAGGAGGCTGCCCGCGCGTCTGCCGAAAAAGAACGTATGACAACGGCGATCTACGCTATCGTCGCCGCAAAGGGGACAAACTGTGCCTACAGATCACTGCGACGGCACTCGGGCTGATCGTGAGTGCGCTGAAATTATCGACCTATCGCCTGCCGATTACGAGTCGTTCGTGCGGACGACACTTCCTCCACTGCTCACGGTAGAGGCGTTGAAACGGGCCATGGCGCGCTACGAAGAACTGCGCGTCGAAGAACAATCAAACGACGGGGCGACGCTTTTGCGGTGGCCTTGGCTGTTTCGTGCGTCCACCTAAAAAAAACATATGACGGCACATTGATGATGCTGTGGTCACTACGTACAATCCGCGAAACACGCCCGTGAAATTCCTCACGACGCGGATTTTGGAGACCACACCATGGCTTTTGACGCATTTCTCAAGATTGAAGGTATCCCCGGCGAGTCCACGGACGATGCGCACAAGGACTGGATTGAGATTCTTACCTTCAACCTTGGCGCGGAGCAGCCGGTTTCTTTCACCGCCAGCAGTGCGGGCGGCGCAACGGCGGAGCGGGTGAATATCGACCCCTTCACCGTTACCAAGGAAGTGGACACCTCTTCGCCCAAGCTCTTTGAAGCCGCCACCACGGGCAGACACCTCAAGGAGGTGATCTTCGAGGTCTGGCGCGCGGGCACCGACAAACAAAAATATCTGGAAGTCAGGCTGGAGCAGGCATTGATTGCCGACTACCAACTTGGTGGCGGCGGCGGTTTGCCCTCCGAGAGCATCAAATTTGTGCCGGGGCGCATCAAGCTCACCTACTTCAAGCAGAACCGCGCTGACGGCATGGTAGGCGGGGCCATCGCCGCAGGTTGGGATTTAATTACCAATAAATCCTTTGCCTGAGCGGAGTTCATCACCATGACCACACCTATCGGCAATCGCCCGAAGTTCGATGATGCCTGGAAGCTGAGCAAACTTATTTATCAGCTCGGAGTGGATCACAACGTGCTCCAGCACATCGCCAGGACAATCGGCGGCAGGGTGTGGTCAAACATCTGCAAGGAGTTCGCACCAGGTCGGAGTAAAGTTTGCACCCTGCCCAGTGACGCAGAGCGCGGGTTGGAAGAATTCCAGTCCAAGTGGGTGAACACCTGCGCCGTGCGCATGAGCTATATCCTCAACTACTGTGGTGTGCTTGTCTACGAAATGCCGGGCACTAAAATCGTGACAGGTGGCGACAGGCGCAAGTACTTTTTTCGGGTTAGGGACGTTATCAAATTCCTTAAAGAACGCTGGGGCGAACCGGACATCATTGTCAACAACCCGCCCACCCATATCGAAACCCGCAATCCAGACGGCACGGTAACTCCGGGCGCTTTTGGCGGAAAACTGGCAGGCAAGAAGGGTGTCATTCTTTTCGAGGTTCCCGAAGCTTGGGGTGACGCGGAGGGGCACGCCACTCTGTTCAATGGCGCAGAGTGCTACGATGACTGCTATTTCAACGGCGATAACCATGGTCATCCGCATACCGGTACAACCCGCGCTAATTTTTGGGAACTGCCGTGAAACATGCGCTTGCGTTTGCCGTGTTGCTCGCACTGTCTGCTTGCGCTGCGCTCCCTACTGCGAAAGCCCCTCCGGGAGAGGGGCCGCGTTATCGCAGCAATGCGCAAAACTACAAGGACATGATTCTTGCTGAGTGCGTGACAGCCGCTTACAGCCCCGAGGAAAGACAAGAACCGGCTGATGACGCACACGGCGCATCCGTTATTTTCTTTGAGTCGACGTGTTTCGAGCTAACGGAAGATCAAGACAATGAATCTCAAGACCTTATCGACCGATACCTCACGCGCGAAATTGTCCCCCCGGCGCTTGCACAGAAGTACAAAATGGTTACATCGCCCAAACTTGCCAAGTGTATTGAGCTATATCACTCTAAGGCACTGGAAGATCACATCAAGAAGCATGTGTGCGAGCCGGACAAGGTTCGGGCGCTTGAGGAGCGGAATCGCTAGATTTTGGGAACTGCCGTGAAACATGCGCTTGCGTTTGCCGTGTTGCTCGCACTGTCTGCTTGCGCTGCGCTCCCTACTGCGAAAGCCCCTCCAGGAGAGGGGCCGCGTTATCGCAGCAACGCGCAAAACTACAAGGACATGATTCTTGCTAAGTGTGCGTTCGCCGCTTACAGTCCAGAGGAAAGACAGGAACCAGCTTATGACGCACATGGCGCATCCGTTATTTTCCATGAGTCGACGTGCTACGAGTTAACGGAAGATCAGGACAATGAATCCCAAGACCTTATCGAGCGATACCTCATGCTTGAGATTCCCCCCTCGGCGCTTGTCCAGAAGTACAAAACGATTAAAACCAAACTGGTTACATCGCCCAAACTTGCCAAGTGTATTGAGCTATATCACTCCAAGGCATTGGAAGATCACATCAAGAAGCATGTGTGCGAGCCGGACAAGGTTCGGGCGCTTGAGGAGCGGAATCGCTAGACACCTGCCCGGCAGGCTGCAAGGTTGCGCCTCACTCGCTCATCACCCTGCGCCAGACGACACCCAGCGGCAACGTGCTCGCCAGTTCTCTCTCCATCTCGCGGTCGTCGAATATCGGCGCGGAGAGTAGACAAGCAGCCTGTCCGGCGCTGGCCCTGTCGCGTCGCGCAATTGACGGAAAAATTCCTTCGGGCCAGAGAACGTGCGTAGCGGGTCACTGAACGTCGAGTCGCCCAGCCACACCTGCGGTATGCCCAGCAAGTCCACACGCATCACGCCGTGCTCCAGTGCACCGAGCACGCCTTTCTTCATCCAGTACGGCTCGTCTCCCGCTTGGCGGGGGAGGGTGCTGTTGCATCCGGCGCAGAGCACCGCCGATCGAGGAAAGAACGAATTCAGAACGCCGGTGCCGGTTCGGCAAGCTGGCGGACGACCGCCGCAGGCGCGGGCGTGCCGCCGTCGAAGCGGACGATTTCCCATGCCGAGGCGTCTTCGAGCAATACGCGCAGCAATTGGTTGTTGAGCGCGTGCCCGGCCTTGTAGGCGGTGTAGGTCGCAAGCAGCGGGTGGCCGCAAAGGTAGAGATCGCCAATGGCGTCGAGCACCTTGTGTTTGACGAATTCGTCGGGATAGCGCAGGCCCTCGGTGTTGAGGACACGATATTCGTCCATGACAATGGCGTTCTCTAGGCTGCCGCCCAGGGCCAGTCCGTTGGCCTGCATGAATTCCACGTCCTGCATGAAGCCGAAGGTGCGCGCGCGGGAGACATCGCGCACGTAGGAGTGCTCGGCGAAGTCGACCACTACGTCGTTGGCGGTGGCACCGATCGCCGGGTGGTCGAAGACGATGGAGAATTGCAGGCGAAAGCCGTCGTGGGGCGAGAGCCGCACCAGTTTGTCGCCCTCGCGGTATTCGACGGTTTTTTTCACGCGCAGGAATTTCTTGGGCGCGGCCTGTTCTTCAATGCCCGCCGATTGGAGCAGGAAAACAAAGGGACTGGCGCTGCCGTCCAGGATCGGGATTTCCGGCGCGTCGACATCTATGTGCAGGTTGTCGATGCCAAGCCCGGCCAGCGCCGACATCAGGTGCTCGACGGTGCCGACCTTGTGACCCCCTTTTTCCAGCCCCGAGCACATCCGGGTGTCGCAGACGGCGTAAGGATCGGCAGGCAGGTCGACGGGGGGACGCAGGTCGACGCGGTGGAAGACGATGCCGGTGTCCACGCTGGCCGGGCGCAGGACGAGGTTGACCTTGCGCCCACCGTGCAGGCCCACACCGGTTGCGCTGACGATGGATTTGAGGGTGCGTTGTTTTATCACGGTTTCATTCGCTTTGTGCCGGAAGCTTACCACGGCGGGCACGTTATATGAATCGATATAGCACACGAATGCCCACGCGAACACGAAGCGGATCGCTTCGTGTTCGCGTGGGGCAAGCCAGATTGCCGCGCGCGGGCTTGGTGGCCCGCTGTTAGTCCGCCTGACGCCGCAGGAAGGCGGGGATGTCGTAAGTGCCGGTGGCTCCGCTGCCGATGCCGCCGCCGCTCCTGGTCGCGGGTTCGACACGCCCGGTGGCACTCATATTGCGGCGGGTGCGGATGATGGCCGGTGTGCCAATGTCGCCGCCGCCCGCGATGGAGGCCGGACTACCATAGCCCCCCCCCAGGCCATGCGTGCCCGTGCCCACGATACGGATGTCCGGCGTCCGCTCCACGACCGGGGCCACGCGCGGGGTACCGAGGCCGGTTGCCACCACGGTGACACGCAGGCTGTCCTCCATGCTGTCGTCGTACACGATGCCGTATTTGACGAAGGCTTCCGAGGCGGCAAAGGCTTGCACGGTTTTCACGGCCTGCTTGACTTCGGCCAGTTTCAGCGATGCCTTGGCGGCGGTGATGTTGATGAGCACGCAGCGCGCGCCCGACAACTCGGTGCCTTCGAGCAGCGGACTTCCCACGGCCTGTTCGGCAGCAATCCTGGCACGGTCGACCCCGGCGGCTTCCGCCGAACCCATCATGGCGCGACCCATTTCGCCCATCGCCGTGCGCACGTCCTGGAAGTCGACGTTGACCAGGCCCGGCGCGTTGATGATTTCGGAAATGCCGCCGACCGCCTTGCACAGCACGCTGTCCGAGGCGCGGAAACAATCCTCGGCAATGGCGTCCTCGCCGTAGGCTTCGAGCAGTTTGTCGTTGAGAACGACGATGAGGGAGTCGACGTAACGGCTCAGCTCTTCGATGCCGCTTTCGGCGACCCGCATGCGGTTCTCGAAATCGAAGGGCTTGGTGACGACCGCAACGCACAAGATACCCAATTCCCTGGCGATTTCGGCCACCACGGGCGCGGCCCCGGTGCCGGTGCCGCCACCCATGCCGCCGGTGATGAAGCACATGTGCGCGTCGGCCAGCGCGGTGGCGATGGCGTCGTGCGATTCCTGCGCGGCGGCACGGCCCGCTTCCGGCTTGGAACCGGCTCCCAGCCCCGTGGAGCCGAGCGGAATCCTGACCGGCGCGAGGCAGCGCGCCAGGGCTTGCGCGTCGGTGTTGGCCGCGATGAACTCCACGCCCTGGACACTTTCCCGCACCATGTGATCGACTGCGTTGCAACCCGCGCCGCCAACACCGATCACCTTGATGATGGTTCTGCCATTGGATGGACGCGAGTCCTTTTTCTCTGTGATTTCAAACATTTACTTGTACTCCTGGAGAGAAGGTTCAGGTCTGCCGCGGTGGCATGCTGCAACCGCACAAATCCGGGTGATGGAGCGCATTAGATCACACTCCGGGTAGAGTTTTTCCAGCATTTTGAATCCCCCTTTCGCTGCGCTGTTTGCGACCCGCGAGTCGCATGCCAGACCGCTGGAACGGCCTCAGAAATTGCGCCCGAACCAATTTTTCAAGCGCCCGAAAAAATGTTTTATCCCCCCGGTGTCGCGGGCCTGAATGCCCCGGCGTCGTTGCGCCGCGCCCTCGATCACCAGCCCCATCGCCGCCGCGTATTGCGGATGGCAAATTACTTCGGCAAGGCCGCCTTCATACAGCGGCGAGGCGACCCGTACCGGCATGTGGAAGATGTCTTCGCCCAGTTCGGCCATGCCCGGCATCAGCGATGCGCCGCCGGTCAGCACGATGCCCGAGGAAAGCAGTTCCTCGTAGCCGCTGCGGCGCAGTTCGGCCACGACGAGGTCGAAGATTTCCGATACCCGCGGTTCGATGACGTCGGCCAGCGTCTGGCGCGTCAGGAGCCGCGCCGGACGGTCGCCGACGCCGGGCACTTCGATCATTTCCTCGGGCGAGACCAGCGCATGCATGGCGACGCCATGGCGAATCTTGAGTTCCTCGGCCTCGGCGGTCGGGGTGCGCAGGGTCATGGCGATGTCGTTGGTCACCAGGTCGCCCGCCACGGGGATGACAGCGGTGTGGCGAATCGCGCCCTGCGTGAAAACGGCCAGGTCGGCGGTGCCGCCACCGATGTCGACCATGCAGACGCCCAGTTCCTTTTCGTCCTCGGTGAGCACCGAGTAGCTCGACGCCAGCGGTTGCAGGATGAGGTCCATGACTTCGAGTCCGCAGCGGCGCACGCATTTGATGACGTTCTGCGCCGCCGAGACCGCGCCGGTGACGATGTGCACCTTGACTTCGAGCTTGACGCCGCTCATGCCGATGGGTTCGCGCACGCCGCCCTGGCCGTCGATGATGAATTCCTGGGTGAGGATGTGCAGGATTTGCTGTTCGGCGGGGATCGGCATCGCGCGGGCGACTTCGATGACGCGCTCGACATCGAGCGGTGTCACTTCCTTGTTTTTGATCGCCACCATGCCGTTGGAGTTGAAGCTCTTGATGTGGCTGCCCGCGATGCCGGTGTAGAGGTCGTGGATCTTGCAGTCGGCCATGAGTTCGACGTCCTGTATCACCCTTGAGATCGCGTCGACGGTGGCCTCGATGTTGACGACCACGCCGCGCTTGAGGCCGTTGGTCGGCTGGGTGCCGATGCCGACGACGGACAAGCGCCCGTCCGGTCGTACCTCGGCCACCATGCAGGTGACTTTGGATGTGCCGATGTCCAGGCCGACGATGAGGTCCTTGTATTCCTTGCTCATTTCCTGTCAATCCCGCCGCCGGTCGCGGCGCTTTCCTGTTTGTCCGATAGCGTGAGCGCAAAGCCGTCGGGATAGCGCAGATCGGCGCGCACGATCCGCGCGCCGAGTTCTTCCCGCAGCCGCGGCCAGGCCGCGACGAATCGCGTCAGCCGCATGTCCAGTGGCGTGCGTTCCCGCTCGCGCCCGAGCACGATGGTCAGGCCGCTGTCGAGCCACAGTTGCCAGGCTCCGCGCGCCGACAAGTCCAGCCGGACGAGTCTGGCCTGCAAGGGTTCGAGCATTTTTTCGCAGGCGCTGTAACGCGCCAGCACGCTCGCCGCCGTTCCCTGCGGGCCGGAGAGTTCCGGCATGTCGACGTTGCTCGACGCGCCGAAGACTTCGCCCTGGCGATTGACGAGGCGCACGTCGCCATTGCCGTCGCCACCGCCCGCGCCCGCGTTTTTCCAGTAGGCGACGGCTTCGTGTTCTTCGATGCTCAGTTCCAGGGCGTCCGGCCACAGGCGGCGCACTTCGGCACGCCGTACCCAGGGCAGTTTCTCGAAGGCGATGCGCACGTCGTCGAGCCGGGTCGTGAAGAAGTTGCCGTGGATCGCGGTGCGGGCGACGTATTCGATCTGAGCCTGCGTGACCTGCGTGGGCGGCGTTTTCAGGATCAGTTCGCGCAACGGGAAAAGCGGACGCGACAGTGCCCAGGTCATCAGCGCCCAACCCAGGCCGATGGCGGCGAAAAGGAGCAGTACGTCCGAGGCGAGATCGAGCAGCGAGGGGCGATGCCAGAGTCCGGCACGCCGCTCCGCCGGACGCGAACGCCGGGGACGAACGATGGCGGGGGAGGCGTTTTGCTCAGCCAAGGCGCGCTCCGGCAAGAATCTTCAGGCACAGCGCCTCGAAGGAGAGTCCGGCCTGGCGTGCCGACATCGGCACGAGCGAATGCGTGGTCATGCCCGGCGCGGTGTTCACTTCCAGGAAGTAATGCCTGCCGGCGTCGTCCATCAGGAAGTCCACCCGGCCCCAGCCCGTGCCGCCGAGCGCCTGGAACGCCTTGAGCGCCCCGGCCTGGATTTCGGCGGTTTTCGCGGCGGGCAGATCGGCCGGGCAGGTGTAGCGGGTGTCGTCGCGCAGGTATTTGGCTTCGTAGTCGTAGAAGGCGGTCGCCGGTTCGATCCGGACGATGGGCAGGGTTTCGCCGTCGAGCACCGCCACGGTGTATTCGCCGCCCATGACGCCTTTTTCCGCCATGATGAGCGATCCGTGCTCGCGGGCGGCGAGGAAGGCGTTCTTCAGTGTTCCGGTTTCCGTGACCATGAATACGCCGATGGAGGAGCCTTCGCGCGCCGGTTTTACGAAAAGCGGCAGGCCCAGGCGTTTTTCCACGTCAGCGAAATCGCTGGTTTCGTCGAGCATTTCGTATGCCGGTACCGGCAGCCCCACCGCCTGCCAGATCAGTTTGGTGCGGAATTTGTCCATGCCGATGGCGGAAGCCATGACGCCGGGGCCGGTGTAGGGGATGCCCATGATTTCCAGCGCCCCCTGGATCGCGCCGTCCTCGCCGTAGCCGCCGTGCAGGGCGATGAATACGCGGTCGAACGCCTTGAGCGCGTCGAGCGGTTCGGCGGCGGGGTCGAAGGCGTGCGCGTCGACCCCCCGCGCGCGCAAGGCCGCCAGCACGCCCTTGCCGCTGTTCAGGGAAACGTCGCGTTCGCCGGAGATGCCGCCCATCAGCACTGCGACCTTGCCGAAATCCTGTTTCGTTTCACTCATGTCCGCCCGCCCGGAGTTGCTCGTTGATCTTTTGGGGAACGCCGCCGATGGAGCCTGCGCCCATCGTCAGCACCACGTCGCCGTCGCGCGCGACTTCGAGTATCCGCGACGGCATTTCGCCGATGTCTTCGACGAATATCGGTTCGACCTTGCCCGCCACGCGCAGGGCGCGCGCCAGCGTGCGTCCGTCGGCGGCGACGATGGGCGCTTCTCCCGCCGCATAGACGTCGGCGAGCAGGAGCGTTTCGACGCCGGAGAGCACTTTCACGAAGCCCTCGAAGCAGTCGCGGGTGCGGGTGTAGCGGTGCGGCTGGAAGGCGAGCACCAGCCGCCGCCCGGGGAAGGCACCGCGCGCGGCGGCCAGCGTCGCTGCCATTTCCACGGGGTGATGGCCGTAGTCGTCGATGAGGGTGAAATGCCCGCCGGATGGCAGGGCGATGTCGCCGTGGCGCTGGAAACGCCGCCCCACACCCTTGAATTCCGCCAGCGCTTTGACGATGGCCTCGTCCGGTGCCTGCACTTCGGTGGCCACGCCGATGGCGGCAAGGGCGTTCAGGACGTTGTGCAGGCCCGGTACGTTGAGTTCGATGGGCAGGCGGTTCGCCGGGGCGTGCTTCCTGACCGCGTCGAAGAGCATGCGGCCTCCTTCGGCGCGGATGTTCTCGGCATGAAGGCTGGCACTCGGGTTCAGGCCGTAGCGCACGATCTGCTTGGAGACGCGCGGCAGGATTTCCCGCACGTTCGGGTCGTCCTCGCACAGCACCGCGACGCCGTAGAAGGGCAGACGGTTGAGGAAGTCCACAAAAGCCTGTTTCAGGTGCCCGAAGTCGTGCCCGTAGGTTTCCATGTGATCCGCGTCGATGTTGGTGACGACCGAGATCACAGGGTTCAGGTACAGGAAGGAGGCGTCCGATTCGTCCGCCTCGGCGACCAGGAAATCGCCCTTGCCCAGTCGGGCATTGGCTCCCGCCGCGTTGAGCCGTCCGCCGATCACGAAGGTGGGGTCGAGTCCGGCTTCGCCCAGGATGCTGGCGACGAGGCTCGTGGTCGTGGTCTTGCCGTGCGTCCCGGCAATGGCGATGCCCTGTTTGAGCCGCATCAGTTCGGCGAGCATCTGCGCGCGCGGCACAACCGGCACGCCCGCCGCGCGGGCGGCGTCCACTTCCGGATTGCCGGAGCGGATGGCGGTGGACGCCACCACGGCGTGCGCGTCCGCGATGTTTTCCGCCGCGTGTCCGATGACGACGCGGATGCCCTGCGCCGCCAGTCTTTCGGTGACGGCGGAGGCGGCGAGGTCGGAGCCGGAGACCTGGTAGCCCAGGTTGGCGAGCACCTCGGCGATGCCACTCATGCCCGAGCCGCCGATGCCCACGAAATGGATGTTCCTGACCTTGTGTCTCATGGCGTTCCTCCCGCCGCGAGTTCTTCGCAGGCTTTCGCCACGTCGTCGGCGGCGGCGGGCCGCGCCAGCGCGCGGGCATTTTCGGCCATGCGCAGGAGCTTGCCGCGCTCCAGGCCGCTCAGCATTGCCGCCAGTTTTTCGGGATTCAGTTCCGGCTGCGGCACGAGCCAGGCCGCTTCGCGCGAGGAGAGGAAACGCGCGTTGGCGCTCTGGTGATCGTCGACCGCGTGGGGGAAGGGCACCAGCACGCTCGCCACGCCCGCCGCCGTCAGTTCGGCAATGGTGAGCGCGCCCGCCCGGCACAGCACGATGTCGGCTTCGCCGTAGGCGCTTGCCATGTCGTCGATGAAGGGGCGCAGATCGCCTTCGACACCGGCCCCGGCATAGGCGGCCCGCAAGGCGTCGATCTGTTTTTCGCCAGCCTGGTGGACAACATCGGGGCGCTGCTCGCGCGGAATCAGCGCCAGCGCGCGCGGCAGCGTCTCGTTGAGTGCCGCCGCGCCCAGGCTGCCGCCGACCACCAGCAGCTTCAGGCGTCCCATGCGCCCGGCGAAGCGTTCGGCGGGCGGCGGCACGGCGACGATTCCGGCGCGCACCGGGTTGCCCACCCATTGCGCGCGCGGCAGGACGTCGGGAAAGCCCGAGAACACGCGGGCGGCCACGCGGGCCAGCACCTTGTTGGCAAGCCCGGCGATGGAGTTCTGTTCGTGCAGGATCAGGGGACGCTTCGAGAGCGCCGCCATCAGCCCGGCGGGAAAGGTGATGTAGCCGCCCAGGCCGACGACGACATCCGGGCGCACGCGGGAGAGGATGGCCAGTGCCTTCCGGCATCCCGAGGCGAGGTTGAACGGCAGCATCAGCTTGCGCGCGATGCCCTTGCCGCGCAGGGCACCGAAGCGCAGCCATTCCATGCGGTAGCCGCGCGCGGGCACCAGGCGCGCTTCCATGCCGTCGGGGTTGCCGAGCCAGACCACGTCCCAGCCGCGTTCGCGCAGGCATTCGGCAATGGCGATGCCGGGGAAGATGTGCCCGCCGGTGCCGCCCGCCATGATGAGCGCCGTTTTCATGCGTTCGCCCCCCGCTTCAGCATCCGCACTTCCCAGTCGACGCGCAGCAGGATGCCGAGCGCCAGGCAGTTGGCGAGCAGGCCGGAGCCGCCGTAGCTCATCAGCGGCAGGGTCAGCCCCTTGGTCGGCAGCAGGCCCATGTTCACGCCCATGCTGATGAAAGCCTGCACGCCGAGCCACAGGCCGATGGCCTGTGCCACCAGTCCGGGGAAGTAGCGTTCGAGCTGGATCGCCTCGCGCCCGATGACGAAGGCGCGCTGCACCAGAATGGCGAAAAGCACGACGATGGCCAGCACGCCGACGAAGCCGAGTTCCTCGGCGATGACCGCGAGCAGGAAATCGGTATGCGATTCGGGAAGGTAGAAAAGTTTCTCGATACTGGCCCCCAGGCCCACCCCGAACAGTTCGCCGCGCCCGAAGGCCATCAGCGCGTGCGTGAGCTGGTAGCCGGTATTGAAGGGATCGGCCCAGGGATCCATGAAGCTGAAGATGCGGTCGCGCCGGTACGGGGAAATCAGGATCAGCAGGACGAAGCCGATCAGCGCCGCCATGCCGAGCAGGGTGAACACGCGCAGGTTGACGCCGCCGAGGAACAGCACGCCGAACGCAATGGCGGCGATCACCGCGAACGCGCCGAAGTCCGGCTCGAACAGGAGCAGGCAGCCCACGAACAGGATCGCGGCCATCATGGGCATGAAGCCTTTCTTGAAATTCGCCATGACGTCGAGTTTGCGCACCGTGTAGTCGGCGGCGTAGATCGCCACGAAAAGTTTCATCAGTTCGGACGCCTGGATGTTGACCGACCCCAGTCGCAGCCAGCGCCGCGCGCCGCCGACTTCGTGCCCGACCCCCGGAAACAGCGTCACCACCAACAGCACGATGCCCGACAGAAAGAGCCAGGGTGCCATGCGCTGCCACTGTTCCATCGGGACGCGGAAAGCGACCAGCCCCGCCACCAGCCCCACGACGAGGAAGATCACGTGCCGGATCAGGAAGTAATTGGCCTGGTAGCCGGTATAGCGGCCACCCTCGGCGATGGCGATGGAGGCCGAATAGACCATCACCACGCCGAATACGAGCAGGATCGCCGCCGACCAGCACAATGCCGGGTCGAGTTCGTTGACGGGCACGCGCGGCTTGGCCAGCCGTCCCGCCGTGCGCGCGGCGATGTTGTCGTCGCGTTCGTCGGGCACGGGGAAGGCGCTGTTCCAGAGCGCGGCGATGAATTTCATCGTTCGTCCTCCGCCAGTGCCCGCACCGTTTCGGCGAATACTTCGGCGCGATGGGCATAGTTGCGGAACATGTCCCAACTTGCGCAGGCGGGCGACAGCAGCACGCAATCGCCCGCGCGCGCCTGCGTGGCGAGCCAGCGCACCGCCGCGTCGAGGGTGGGGAAGCTTTTCGTGGGCAGGCCGCAGCCCGCGATGGCGGCGGCAATGGCCGGGCCGTCGCGGCCGATCAGCGCGACGGCCCGGCCATGTGCCTGGAGCGCGGCCTTCAGCGGCGAGAAGTCCTGCCCCTTGCCGTCGCCGCCGAGGACGATGGCGACAGGCCGTCCCATGCCTTCGATGGCGGCAAGCGTCGCGCCGACGTTGGTACCCTTGGAATCGTCGACGTACAGCACGCCGCCGGTTTCCGCGATGGGTTCGACGCGGTGCGGCAAGCCCGCGAATGTCTTGAGCGCGGGCAGCACCCGTTCGGCGTTCATGCCAACGGCATTGCACAGGGCCAGCGCCGCCATGACGTTGGCGGCATTGTGCAGCCCCTTGAGCGGCAGTTCGTCGAGACCGGCCAGGCGATCCTCGCCGAAGTGGATGGCGTTCCGCGCGATGCCGTAGTGCCCGGCACGCGGCGCGGGACCGAGGCCGAAAGTCACCATGCCGGTGCCGCATCCCCCCATGCACAGGCTGCGGTCGTCGTCGCGGTTGAGCACGCGCACGGTGGCGGGATGCTGGAAGATGCGCGCCTTGGCCCGGGTGTATCCGGCCATGGAATCGTAGCGGTCGAGATGATCTTCGCTCACGTTCAGCACCGTCGCGGCATGCGCCGCCAGCCGGTGCGTGATTTCGAGCTGGAAGCTGGACAGCTCCAGTACCCAGGCTTGCGGCAGGCTGCCCGTATCGAGCGCCGTCGCCAGCGCATCGAGCAGCGAGGGCGAGATGTTGCCGCAGGCGACGGCGGGCACGCCCGCGCCGTTCAGGAGATGCGCGGTCAAGGCCGTGGTCGTGGTCTTGCCGTTGCTGCCGGTGATCGCCACCACCTTTGCCTCCGGCGTGTATTCGGCGATCGCGTCGGCGAACAGATCCACTTCGGAAACGATGGGAGCCTTCCCGGCGGCGGCGGCGATTTCCGGCGTCGTCACGGGCAGGCCGGGCGAGAGCGCGAGGTAATCGGCATCCGCGAAGGTCTCCGTCCGGAACGGCCCGGCGACGACCTCGACCTCCGGCGCGACGGCGGCCAGCGCCGCGCGCATGGGCGGGTTTTCCCGGCTGTCGGCGACCCGCACGCAAGCGCCCCTGGCATGAAGCCATTTCGCCATTGCCAGCCCGGATTCGCCCAGGCCCGCCACGAGGAAGCGTTTGCGCGCCAGTTCCATTCCTATCTCAGTTTCAGGGTCGAAAGACCGAAAAGCACCAGCATGATGGTGATGATCCAGAAGCGAACCACCACCTGCGTTTCTTTCCAGCCGCTTTGCTCGAAGTGGTGATGCAGCGGTGCCATGAGCAGGATGCGCCGCCCTTGTCCGTATCGCTTCTTGGTGTATTTGAACCAGCCCACCTGCACCATGACCGAGAGCGTTTCGGCGACGAACAGCCCGCCCATGATGAAGAGCACGATTTCCTGGCGCACGATCACGGCCACGCAGCCGAGGGCCGCGCCGAGCGCGAGCGCCCCGACATCGCCCATGAACACTTCCGCCGGGTAGGCGTTGAACCACAGGAAGCCGAGTCCCGCCCCGGCAATGGCCCCGAGGACGATGCACAGTTCGCCCGCGCCGGGCACATAGGGAATCAACAGGTACTTGGCGAATTCGGCATTGCCGCTCGCATAGGCGAAGATGCAGAAAGCGCCGGAGACCATCACCGTCGGCATGATGGCGAGGCCGTCCAGCCCGTCGGTGAGGTTGATCGCGTTGGAGGTGCCGACGATGACGAAATAGGTGAGCGCGACGAAGCCGACGACGCCGAGCGGATAGGCGATGCTCTTGAAGAACGGCACGATGAGTTCCGTCTGCGCCGGGTTGTCGGTGGAAAAGGCGAGAAAGAGCGCGGCCCCGATGCCGAGCACCGATTGCCAGAAGAACTTCCAGCGCGCCGCCAGGCCGTTCGGATCGCGGTAGACGACCTTTTTCCAGTCGTCGTACCAGCCGATGATGCCGAAGCCGAGCGTGACCACGAGCACCGTCCAGACATAGTGGTTGGCGAGATCGCCCCAGAGCAGCGTCGTCATCGCCACCGTGATGAGGATCAGGATGCCGCCCATCGTGGGCGTGCCCGATTTGACGAGATGCGCCTGCGGCCCGTCGGTGCGCACGGCCTGGCCGATTTTCTTTGCCGCCAGCCAGCGGATCACCCTCGGCCCGGCGGCGAGCGAGAAAAAGAGCGCGGTCATTGCCGCCAGCACCGTGCGCAAGGTGATGTAGTTGAGCACATTGAAGCCGCGAACATGCTGTGCGATCCATTGCGAGAGTTCGAGCAACATCGGTCAGACGCCTCCGGGGTGTTCGGTGGCCAGCGCGGCAAGCGCGTCTGCCACCCGTTCCATGCGCATGAAGCGCGAACCTTTCACCAGCACCGTGGTGTTGGCATCGAGCCTGGGGGCCAGCGCCGCCGCAAGGGCTTCCGGCGAGCCGAAGTGCCAGCCGCCCTCGCCGAAATTGCGCACGGCCACGGCGCTCATGGCACCGAGCGTGTACAGGCCGCCGATGCCCTTGCTTTTTGCATAGCCGCCGATTTCGTCGTGTGCCTGCGCGCTGGTTTCGCCCACTTCGCCCATGTCGCCGAGGACGAGGAAAGTCTGGCCGGGCATGTCGGCGAGCACGTCGATCGCGGCGCGCACCGAATCCGGATTGGCGTTGTAGCTGTCGTCGAGTATCCGCGCGCCCCTCGGCCCCGCCCGCCGTTGCAGGCGGCCACGGGTGCCGTCGTAGCTTTCGAGTCCCGCCCTCACGTTCGGCAACGGCACCCCCGCGGCCAGGCATGCGGCGGCGGCGGCCAGCGCGTTGAGGACATTGTGCGCGCCCGGCAGCCGCAGATCGCAATCGGTCTCGCCCCAGGGCGTTTCGATGTGGAGCTTCGCCCCCAGGTCGTGCAGGGTGTAATGCCCCGTCACGTCCGCCTCGCGGTTTGTGCCGAAACCGAAGCCGAACCAGCGGCGGCCCGCGAGGGCCGGGAGCAGTTCGGCGAGGTGGAGATCTTCGGCGTTGACGATGGCGATGCCGTCGTCGTCGAGTCCGTCGTAGATGTGGCCCTTTTCCTTTGCGACCTCGGTGAGCGTGCCAAGCCCTTCCAGATGGGCGCGCTGGACGTTGTTGACCAGCGCCACCGTCGGACGCGCGAGTCTGGTCAGGTAGGCGATCTCGCCCGGATGGTTCATCCCCATCTCGATGACCGCCGCCCGGTGTCCGGCGCGCAGGCCGAGCAGCGTGAGCGGCAGGCCGATGTCGTTGTTGAAGTTGCCCCGGGTGGCGAGCACCGCATCGTCGCGCCCGGCCCAGGCGCGCAGGATCGCGGCGACCATTTCCTTGACCGTGGTCTTGCCGTTGCTGCCGGTCACACCGATGAGCGGAATGTCGAAACGGGCGCGCCAGCCCGCCGCCAGCGCGCCCAGCGCGAGGCGCGTGTCGTCGACGACAAGCCAGGCCGCTTCGCCTCGCGTGTGTTCCGCCGCCCATCGCGCGTCGACCATCGCCGCCGCCGCGCCGTCGGCCAGCGCGGCCCCGACGAAATCGTGGCCGTCGAAATGCTCGCCGCGCAAGGCGACGAACAATTGTCCGGGCGCGATGGCGCGGCTGTCCGTGCCCACGGCGTCGAAATGGGCCTCGCCCAGCGCGCGCGCCTCGCGCGCGGCGAGCAGGACGGCAGCCCCGGTCAATGTCATCATGCGTTCGTCACCTCCCGCCATGCCGCGAGTGCTTGCCCGGCCTGGTCGATGTCTGAAAACGGAAGTCTTTCTCCATGGATTTCCTGATAAGGCTCATGCCCTTTCCCCGCGATGAGGACGACATCTTCCGCCCTGGCCTCGCGGACTGCCGCGCGGATCGCCGCCGCACGCTCGATCACGATCTCGGCCCGCGGCCCCGCGCCCGCGAGAATGCCCGCGACGATGCGTTCCGGCTCCTCGTTGCGCGGGTTGTCGCTGGTGACGATCACGCGGTCGGCGAGCCTGCTGGCGATCTCGCCCATTTGCGGACGCTTGCCGGTGTCGCGGTCGCCGCCGCAGCCGAAGACGCAGGTCAGGCGGCCGTCGCGCGAACGCGCGGTATCGCGCGCGGCGTCGAGCACCTTGGCGAGTGCGTCGGGCGTATGCGCGTAATCGACGATCACGAGCGGCTCGTCCTCGCCGCCCACGAGTTGCATCCTACCCGGCGGCGGCGTCAGCGTCCTTGCCGCCCGTAAGGCATCGTCCAGCGCCACGCCGCGCCCGAGCAGGGCACCGATCACCGCGAGCAGGTTGGAGATATTGAACGCACCCGCCATGCGAACGTCCAGCGTCTCCCGCCGTCCCTCCCATGTCGCCTCGAACTCGATCCCCGTGGCACTGGCGCGCAGGTTCTCGCCGATGAGCATCCGCACCCCCGGCAGGACGGGACGAACCGCCGCCAGAGTGTAGCCGATCGTCCTGATGCCGCGCGCGGCAAGACGCCGGGCGATGTCGAGGCCGAAATCGTCGTCGAGGTTAATTACGGCGGCATCGAGACCGGGCATGCCGAAAAACCGCGCCTTGGCCGCGCCATACGCTTCCATCGAACCGTGATAGTCGAGGTGGTCGTGCGTGAGATTGGTGAAGATCGCCGCCTTGAAGCGCGCGCCGTTGACCCGTTCCTGATCCAGCCCGATCGACGAGACTTCCATGACCGCCGCCTGCGCGCCCTCGCGGACGAAACCCGCGAGCAGGCGGTGCAGGTCGAGCGCGTCCGGCGTGGTGTTGAGTCCGGCGGCGAGCGCGTCCGGGAAGCCGCTGCCCAGTGTGCCGATCATGCCGCAGCGCAGGCCGAGCGTTTCGAGCGCACGCGCCAGCCACTGGCTGGTCGTGGTCTTGCCGTTGGTGCCCGTCACGCCCGCCAGCCACAATTTTTCGGAGGGATGCCCGTAGATTTCGTGCGCCAGATGCCCGGCCAGCGCACGCAAGTCCTCGACGGCGAATACGGGCCGATCGGCGGCGGGCAGGGAAAATCCGTCGCCGCTCTCGTGGAGCACAGCCAGCGCGCCGCGCGCGAGGGCGCTGTCGATGTAGCGCCGTCCGTCGTTCGCCGCGCCCGGCCAGGCGATGAACACATCGCCCGCGCCGATGCGGCGCGAATCGGCGCTGATGCCGCGCGGCTTTATCCCGGCGCTGGCAAGCAGGGCGAGCACGTTGGCGGCGCGCATCACATGCCTCCCGAAGCTTGGGCGCGCGCCGTGTTTTTCGGCGTCGTCGCGGTCAGGTGCAGGGATGTCGCCAGCGGCACGTCGGGCGCGACGCCGAGCGCGCGCAACGACCCTTCGGCCACCTGCGCGAACACCGGGGCCGCCACCACGCCGCCGGAATGCTGGCCGCCCGTCGGATCGTCGATCATCACCGCCACGACCAGCCGCGGATTCGAGGCGGGCGCGAGGCCGATGAAGGACGATACATATTTGTTGACGTACTTGCGGCTTTCGATCTTGTTGGCGGTGCCGGTCTTGCCCGCCACCCGATAGCCCATGATGCGCGCGCGGGTGGCGGTGCCGCCGGGAGCGACGACCGTCTCCATCATCTGGCGCACTTCGCGCGCCACCTGCGGCGAAAACACGCGCGTTCCCGATGGCGGCGCGTCGACGCGGGTCAGCGACAAGGGCAGCAGTTCGCCGTCGCGGGCAAAGGCGAGATAGGCGCGCGCCATCTGGATCAGCGTCACGGAAACGCCGTAGCCGAAGGACATCGTCGCCTGCTCGAACGGCGTCCAGTTCCGCGCCGGAGGCAGGTAGCCGCTTTTCTCGCCCGGAAAGCCGGTCTGGAGCGGCAAACCGAAACCCATCCGGGCGTAGAAATCCCGCATGGATTCCGGCTCGAACTCCAGCGCCATCCTGGAGACGCCGACGTTGGACGACTTCTGGATGATTTCGCTCACCGTGAGCGTGGGGTAGGGGTGCGTGTCGCGGATCACGCCCTTCCCGACGACGAAACGCCCGTTGCGGGTGTCGATGGGTGTCGTTGCCCGGAACTTGCCGCTTTCCAGCGCCATCGCGGTGACGAAGGGCTTCATGATCGAACCTGGCTCGAACACGTAGGTAAACACGCGATTGCGCAACTGCTCGCCGGTGCGATGCGCGAGGTTGTTGGGGTTGAACGTCGGCGCATTGACCAGCGCCAGCACTTCCCCGGTCTGCACATCGAGCACTACCGCCGCCCCTCCCTGGGCCTTGTGCCGCCGCACCGCCTCGCTCAAGGCCGTATAGGCGAGATACTGGATGCTGCTGTCCACCGCCAGCGTCACGTCCTTGCCGTTGTGCGGCTCGGTGATGATCTGGGCGTTTTCCACCAACTTTCCGCGCAGATCCTTGACGACCCGTTTCTTTCCCGCCTGCCCCGCGAGCACGCTCTCGAACATCAGTTCGATGCCTTCCTGCCCGTGATCCTGCACGCCGGTAAAGCCGAGCAGGTGCGACATGATTTCGCCGCTCGGATAAAAGCGACGGAATTCGTCCTCCTGATAGATGCCGGGCAATTCGAGTGCCGCGACCTTCCCGGCAAGCTCGGGCAAAACCTGGCGCTTGAGCGCGACATTCTTGTTCTTGATGGCAAGGCGGGCATTGAGATCGTCGACATTCATTCCGAGCAATTGCGCCAGTTGCCGCAATTGCCCCGGCTCGATCCTGCTGGCGACGGACGGAATCGCCCAGATCGAACGCACTGGCGTGCTGACCGCCAGCAAATTGCCGTTGCGGTCGGCGATGCGCCCGCGCGTGGCCGGGACTTCCAGCTCCCGCACGGAACGCTCTTCCCCTTTGGACTGGAGGAACTCCTTGGTGTAGCACTGTAGGTACAGCGAACGCCCGAGCAGCGTGACCATGCCCGCGAGCAGCACGAGCAGCACCAGCCGCGCGCGCCATTGCGGCAGGCCGAGTTGGAGCAGCGGATTGTGGTTGAAGGTGACGGTTTTCCGCGCGCGGCTCATGGCCTGTCCTCCAACACGAGGATCTGGCCGGGCTGCGGCGGTGCCATGTCCAGCTTTTCGCGCGCGATTTCCTCGACCCGGCGATGATCGACCAGCGAGCCTTGCTCGATTTGCAGGCGGCCCCATTCCACATCCAGGCTTTGCGCGCGGTTCTGTTCACGCTCGAAAGCGTCGTACAGCTTGCGGGTTTCGTGCTGCGAGGCGACCACCCCCAAGGCGCTGGCCGCGGCGAGCACGATGAACAGGGTGGCGAGGAAAGCATCGAAACGGATCATGCCGCCAGCCCCCCGAGCCGTTCGGCGACCCGCATCACCGCGCTGCGTGCGCGCGGATTGCGCGCCGTCTCGTCCGCGCCGGGTCGCCGCGCCCGTCCGAGCAGGGCAAGCCGTGCCGACGGCAAATCCGCCGCGCGCACGGGCAGGCGCGTCGGCCATTGCGGCGGACGCGCCTCGTCGCGCATGAAACGCTTGACGATGCGATCTTCGAGCGAATGAAAGCTGATCACCACCAACCGTCCCCCGGTGCGCAGGCGCTCCACGCAAACCGGCAACACGCGGGACAACTCCCCTAGTTCCTGATTAATGAAAATCCGTAAAGCCTGGAAGCTGCGCGTCGCCGGGTGTTGCCCCGGCTCGCGTGTACGGACCGCCTGTTCCACGATCTCGGCAAGTTGTCCTGTGGTCGCAACAGATCCCCTTGTCCGAGCAGTTGCAATCGCCTTTGCAATCGCATGAGCAAACCGTTCTTCCCCATATTCCCTGAGCACCTCTGTAATTTGGCCGACGGACGCTTCCGCCAGCCATTGCGCCGCGGTCTGGCCGCGGCTGGTATCCATGCGCATGTCGAGCGGCGCATCGAACCTGAAACTCATTCCCCTGGCGGCTTCGTCGATCTGCGGCGAGGACACCCCGAGATCGAGCAGCACGCCATCGACCTTGTCTATCCCGAGGCGATCCAGCACCCCGGCCAGGTCGCTGAACGGCGCGTGGACGAGCGTGAAACGCGCGTCGTCGATGGTGCGTCCGGCGGCGATGGCCTGCGGATCGCGGTCGAGCGCGATGAGCCTGCCCGCCGCATCCAGCCGTGACAACACTTCCCGGCTGTGCCCGCCGCGGCCAAAGGTGCCGTCGACGTAAATGCCTTCGCTCCTGATCGCCAGCGCGTCGACGGCATCCCGGAGCAGGACGGTGATATGCATGGCCGTCCGCTCACAAAACGAGGTTCTCGAAACCGGAGGGCACGGCACCCGACATGGACTGCAATTGCCGCTGCCAACCCGCGTCGGACCACAACTCGAAATACGTCAACTGCCCGACCAGCCAGACCTGTTTCTCAAGCCCGGCGTATTGCCGTTGCGAGGGCGCGATCAATACCCGGCCCGCGTTGTCGAGCGTTTCGTCCTGTGCATGGCCGATGAACAGCCGCTTCCACGATGCCGTGGCGGGGTCGAGACTGGGGATGCCCCGGATCTGGTCGCGGATCGGCACCCAGTCCGGCGTGGAATAAATGAGCAGGCAGCCATGGGGATGGGCAGTGATGGTCACTTTCCCATCTTCCAGCGCATCCCGATACTTTGCCGGGATCGCAAGGCGTCCCTTCGCATCGAGATTGAGCGCCGTGGTTCCCTGGACATCCCGGAGCATTGTTCCCCCTGCCCGCATTCGGTGCACCGTGCACCACCAAAACCCACGTAGTTTTCTCGTGAATCCGAATTGTCAGCTATTTTGCGGTAAAAAGGAATAAATTTTTATCAACCCCAACTATCACGATTAGTGGGTTTTTGCCAAAACCGTTAAAAATCAACCAGTGTACGCAAATATGTTAATGGGCGGTCTTAAGCAAGGTCGAAAAGTAGGGCGAAGTGGGTCGAATCCGCGAGGCAGCGCCAGAATATCAGGAATCAGTGCGGTAAAACAGCGTGCCGCGCCGCGTACATAAATCCGGGGAAATGCCGACAAACCCATTGCCATGGTCGGCGAAGCGATGCCGCCAGTGCGGCGCACGGCACACCACGGCGCGACACGCGCCGTGGTGATATTTCTTCATTGTTTTCGCCATGCCTGCAAAGCATAGGTATCTACACAGCCTGTTTCCTTCTCCCTCGTCATTGCGAGGGCCGCAGGCCCGTGGTAATCCACACGGCGGTTCCGTC
Source organism: Azoarcus sp. (assembly GCA_031276015.1). GTDB lineage: Bacteria > Pseudomonadota > Gammaproteobacteria > Burkholderiales > Rhodocyclaceae > WRNU01. Next base: position 350 of record JAISNX010000083.1, on the reverse strand, counting down.
TGCCCCAACGCTTCGGGTAATGGCTCCGCCGCATGGATTGCCACGTCGCTGCGCTCCTCGCAATGACGCGGTGGGAGGAATTGCCGTGTCGCCGGAGTCTGCCATCCACGCCGCCCGCTGGATCGCTTCGCCTGCCTTGTGCCGGATGTCGGGCAATCCGGCAAAAAACCGCTCTTTTACAAAAGCGGCGCCAGCCAGCGCGCGGCCTCCTCCACGCTCATGCCGGTGCGTGCGGCCCAGTCTTCGAGCTGGTCGCGGCCAATCTTGCCGAGGACGAAGTAGCGGCTTTCGGGGTGGGAGAAGTAGAAACCGGCCACGCTGGCCGCCGGGGTCATGGCCATGGATTCGGT
>JAISNX010000052.1 GCA_031276015.1 Azoarcus sp. | reverse complement strand
CCCTCATCCGGGGCAATCTCACCGGCACAGGCGAACACTGGGCCAACACCGGCATCCTCGCCAGCAGTGGCAGCCTCCAACTCATCCTCCAGAGCCTCACCAACAGCGACGGCGGCCTCTTCTACAGCCTGGGCGACACCCGGTTCCTGCTCGACACCTTTACCACCACCGAAGCCGACCTCTACGTTGGCGGCAACTTCACCCTCGCCCGCGACATCCAGGGCGACACCGTGACTGCCGCCAGCGCCCTCCACAACCGCTCCGGCAGCATCGAAATCGTGGGCGACGCCCGGATCGCCGCCGAAACCCTCACCAACGAACGGCGCGTGCTCGAAGTCGACACCCGCAAAATCAGCGCCCGTCTGACAAACAACCACTGCACCAGCAGCTCCAACTGCGGCGGCACCAACCGCTTCTACGACGTCACCCTCGAAGAAACCGAGCGCACCGAAATCACCGCCACCAGCGCCCCGTCCTGGCTCATCGTGGGCGGCAGTCTCGAGATCGTGGAAGCCGCCCTCAAAAACAGTTCCAGCCTCATTGCCGTGGGCGGCGACATCCACATCCAGGGCGGCAGCCTCGACAACCGTGGCGTGCAACCGGGCGAGCTTCTCATCCAACGACACCTGCACACCAACAAAATCAAGGAATGGCTCCTCGGCGACTACCTCAATGCCGTCGCCGCCTTCAACGCCAGCAACTGGCCCCAGGCCAGCGGCGACATTGAAACCCAGATCAGCCGCTTCATCTCCCAGCGCATCGATCAGACATATAACAAATACAGATACCTCGACAGCACCACCTTCCTCCCCGCCGAGAACAGCGCCGACTACAGCGGCATCATCCAGTCGGGCGGCGACATCACCACCGAAGGCGTCAAAATCATCAACCAGGGCGTCCAAAAACCCCACTACACCCTCATCACCGGCGGACGAACTGAAGACGGCAGCCTGGGCAGTCAGATCACCGTCGACGCTCGGCTCGCAGCCGACCTGACCCGCAAACTCACCGACCCCTCAAGCCTGCCGAGTGCCGATCGCCCCAGCAAACTCTATCGTCCCGCCCCGGGCACTCACCCCTACCTGTTCACGCGCGCGATAATTGAGGGGCGATCCGCGCGATAATTGCGGGACGTTGTGGGATATGGCGGGATGACACGGGACGGGTTCTGCAAAAAACTTTCCGCCGTCGCAAACGCACTTTTAGCACTACGGCATTTACGGGCTAAAAAAGTCCCGAAGGCAATCAATGACTGCATCATTGTCCGCTGGGGCCAGCGTGCGGGCGTCCGGATCGGCGAACAGGAGGCCACGCCGTGGCATTTTGTTCGTGCCGTGTTCGTGATAGGTCGCGTAGGGCACGCCGAACCCGACGAGCACGTCTTTTCCGGTTGCACGCCAGTTCAGGCTGTTGAGCATGTCGCTGTAGCGGTCGAGGATTCGACCATTCCCGTCGCTCGGATATGAGGCTACTGTCGCAGGTGCCCATTCTTTCCAGAGTGCGCCGAACGGGTCGCGTTGTTGCTCGAACCGTTCGCCGATCCGGCTTTCCATCTCCCCGCCGATTGCCACATAGAGCGGTCTCATGTCGCCGAGACGGGCCTCCAGCCACGCCAGCGTGTCGTGGAGTTCGCCGACGCTGAAATCTAGCGAGATTTGTAGGGCCATTTCATTTCCTGAACGGTGTGCCGTCGTCGCGTTGCGCGCCACGCAGCAGATCGTCTATAGTTATAGTGCGTCCCGTGGTTGGTTGACCCGTCCCCACCGCGCTTTTGCCGGAGTTCGGGAGTGTTCCCAACGGGGCGCTTTCTATTTCCACGGCGTCCAGCGCATGTAGGATTTTTCGCCGGTCGTTTCCCTGCGCGAGATTTTTGACGGTCAGTTTGACGCGGTAAATGGCATCGCCGATCCGCAATGGCGCGTATAAACGGAAAACCGACTGGACGTATTCATTTTGATGACGGGTATCGGGATGCTTTTCGGCCACGACGGCCCGCCGCACGAGTTGTTCCAGCGCCCCGACCGCTTGCAGTTCCTGTGATGTCTGGTCGGTATTGTCGGCGATTTTTTTGTAGCTTTTCCGGTTCAGACCCAACAGCCAGCCACTATCGTCGTTGAATAAATTCTCTTCGCGCAGTTGATTGAACAGGATTTTGGCCTGTTCAATCAGTTCGGCATGCGATAGGCTCGACGAACCGATTTCCGTCAGCAATATCGGCGGCAAATCGTACAGTCCGGGGCGCTGGCCGTCGAAATCCGGCAGTTCTGGCGTCAGGCGCGTGGTTTGCGCGGCGCTGGCCAGTTCCGGCCCGGCATTGGCGAGTTTCGAGCCGATGAGCGCGTCCCGATTCGCGCGGGCATCCGCCGACATTCCAGGGTTGTAGGCGAAACCGGGGTCGATGCCTTCGGGCACGCGCGTGACTTCGCCGGTGCGTTTGTTGATGTACTCCCGCGTCTGTTCGGATGGGCGCGCGGTTTTGATTTCCCCGGCGGCGGCCCGGCGTTCGTATTCGCGCCGGGACATCGGCGATATTCGGCAACGGCAGCGGTAGCCGTTCGGGGGCGCGTGGGTTTTCCAGAACGGATCATCGACGGGCAGGACGAGGTTATCCCAGGATCGATGTTCTTCTCGCACGCGCTCGTCGCGTTTGGTGATGTACCGAACGTAGGGATGCGAGGTTTTCGATTGTTCGATCCGTTGCCATTGTCCGGCAGCGTAGGACATTCGGGTGTTGGTGTCGAAAATGAGCCGCAGACGTGCGCTGTCGAATTTCGTCGTGACCGTTTCGCCTGTTACCGGGTCGGCGACCTCAATTTCACCCCACCAGCCCGCTTTTTTGAGTAGCGCGTTGGTGTCGCGCGTCCAGTCCCGGCGGGTCAGGTCGCCATTGACGGAGGCAGTGATGCCGTCCCGCACGGCGGCGAGCAGGTCGAGCCGCGTGAGACGGGATACGGTGAATTTGCTGGTGTGTTCCTGCTCCCATAAATCCTGCCACGAGTACGTCACGGCCAGTTTCTGGCGGCGTTTCAGGTAGGCCAGTGCCCCCTCGGGTGGCAGGCGTTCGAGATACGCGAATTCGGCGGCGGGGCTTCGCGGCATCATGTCTCCCATATTTCCGCGTGTTTTGCCCGTTTCATGTTCTGCTCTTTTTGCCAGTCATCCCGGCAGTTTGCGTCGCACCAGCGCCGCCCGTCCGGCAGGGGTTCGCCGCAGTACAGGCACACGCCGGTGGGCATCGGCCCTTCCGGTTTGCGCTGGTGCAGGGCGTCGGCAGCGATTTTTTCGGCGGTGGCATTGGCGAGGTCGATTATGTCCGCCATGTCAGTTTTCCAGATTCATGCCCGACAGGCCCGCCAGCCGCGCCGCGAATGTCGTCCGGGTGAGCGCATCGGCCAACGGGGCGACATCCATTTGCGCCAGCAGCGCGGGCAGGCGTGCAATGGCCTCGGCGGCGGTTTCGCCCCGCGCGGCGGCTTCCTCCAGCGCGGTGAGGATGGGGGCGATCAGTGGGTCGATGATGGGCTGCCAGTCCGCCGCTTCCGATTCGACCGCCGCGTCGATGGCGTCGGGCGCTGGCCGCGCAGCTTGCACGGCATGCGCCACGCGGTGGGCCGAGGGTTCCGTGCTGGCAATGTCGTCGCCCTGCGTCGGCTCCAGCAGTTTTTCCCCGGCCTTGGGCGTAGGGATGCCGAAAACATCGCGCACGAACGATTCCGGCACAGCCATGCCGAGCCGGGCAAATCGGTCGATTCCCATCGAATAGGCGTTAATGAGGCCCGCATCGTATTTCGCGCTGCCCGCCGCGCCCGGTTTGGCGGCTGTCTCGTTTTCGTCGCCCGTTTCTCCGGCAGGAGCCGCCCCTGCGATACCGAGGGTAGGTTCACCCTCCACGGCAATCGGGATGCCGAATTTTTCGCTGAACCATTGTTGCGAGACGGGAATCCCGAGTGCAACGGCATCTTTGACAATCTCTTTCAGCGCGACGAGATCATCGGGTTCCTCGACCGGCAGGCGGAATTCCGGGAATTTTTCGATACCGGGAATATTCAACCCGACAATCAGGGGGATCAGGTCGCGGTTGAGGGTGGCCGCCAGTGCCTGGGCATCGTCGGCGAGGATGTCCATCCGCACGTCGTTGTGCACATTGCCGAGGGCGTAACTGCCCCCGCCGCCCTTGCCCGTGTCGGCGGTGAGGGTCTGGCCGAGCACGAGTTTGCTGATCTGGGCGTCGAGGTATTCCAGCAGCGCGAGCCAGAGGGCGTTTTGTCCGCGCGCCTGCGAAACCTCCGGGAATTCGACTTCCATGGATTTCGGCAGGATGGCGGACGCATCCGTGCCGATGCCCTGCACCGCCGCCAGGAGTATTTCGATGTCGGCGGGCTTGGCCGTTGCGCTGTCGTAGCGTCCGAGCCGCAATGGTTTGCCGAAACACTCGATATACGTTACCCAGTCCCGCAGGCAGAAATTCTGGAATATGTAGGCCCAGCTCGCGGCGCGTGCCATGCCGTTCCTGATCGGCAGCCCGGTCTTGGCCGCCATGTAATGCACGATGAATTTACCCGGCGGCAGCGGTTCGCCGTCCTGATTGACATCGCTGGCCAGGCGCAACGTGCGTCCGTCGACTTTGTCGAATTTGAACCAGCGCGGATCGCGGTAGATCAGTTGCACGGGCAGCCATTGGCCGTCGACAACATCCCAAATGATTTCAGTGACGGAAAATCCCTTGCCGATGGCGTCCAACATGTCGAACAGCGCGCGCTGGATGACGGGCAGGCAGCGTTCGATCAATTCGGCTGCCGCTACGTCGCGCGCCTCCTCCGAGGCCGGGACGATCTCGCACGGGATACCGGTGACGGCCCGTTTCCGGGTGGCCAGTTGCGCGGCATAGTGGAGGTATTTTTCCTCCATCGCCGAGGCCAGTTCCAGATACGCGCCGGTGTCCCCATCTTCCGCCGATTTGAGCAGCCGCGCGAGCCGCGTGGGGTCGAGTCCGTCTGCGGAGGTCTGTTGCGCAATGCTGCGCACGCCCATCGGCTGCGGCGCGGCAATCTCGGTTTTCAGGGCTGCCGGTTTTATCGGATTTCCGTATTGATCGACTATCGCCATAGCATCACCATGTGCCCCGCCCGAATTTGCCGTAAACCCTCGGCACGGGGATGTAGTTGTAATCGGCTGGCGGCGTTGTGGCCGCGTGGATCGCCAGAAAACACGCCCATGTGCGGTCGGCGTGCCCGGCGCTGTCGGAATCCGCGAGGAATCGCGGCGCGCCGGTGGTGCTCGCCACGCGCTGGAGTTTGTGGAGGTCGGCGCGCAATTCGTTGTTGCCCTCCGGGATGCGGATTTTTCTGTCCTCGAACGCCTCTTTGCCCTGGGTAGCCAGGGTCAGTTTGTTCGGGCCGGTGAACAAAACGCCCTCGACACGCAGGCTGCCATGACGACGCGCCGCGTCTTCGACGGGTTTTTCGCCCATGCCGGTTTGGTCGATACAGCAGCGGATTACGCGGTAGCGGCGAAATACGTCGTCGAGCAGCATGTCCTGTTCGGCGAATGACGCGCCTCGGCGTTCGATGATTTCGCGTGTCCACAGTACGTCACCGATTTTTTCCGCGACCCAGATGACGAACAGGTCATTGCGGGCGGCGATGTCCACGCCGAGATAGACGGGCTGGCCGGTGTAGGCGTCCGCGTCTCCGGCGTTCGGGTGCTCGCAGGCTGTGATGAGGTCGAACGGTAGCCAGGCGCTGGCTTCATCCAGCCATTGCAACTCGAATTCCTGCCGCCATAAATCCTCGTCGCCCGCGCCCCGGCGTAGCTCCTCGATGTCGCGCGGCAGGCCGTCCGCGACACAGCGGTGGATGTTGTAGACGTGACGCGACCATCCGTCATCCGCGCCAGTCATGAGTTCGTAAAATTTATTGCCTTTGCCGTTTGGCGTGCTGATGACGCGCAGTTTCAGGCCGGGCTTTGAGATCACGGGAAACAGAGCCTTCCAGATTGCGCGGGAATCCTGATGGAACGCGAATTCATCGAGCAGTACATTTGCCGAGAACCCCCGCGCGGTGTCAGGATTCGCGGGCAGCGCGGTGATTTTCGAGCCGCCGGGCAGTTCGATTTCCAGCGCGCGAATAGCGGCGTCAAACTGGATTTCCATCTCCCTGAATCCGGCCTGCATGGCGTGCAAATGGCGTTTGACGCCCTCGTTCATGGCCTCGCGCGCCTGGCGCTCGCCGCGCGAGAGAATCACCCAGCGGGTGCGCCGCCCGGCGGCCTCGGCGCGCAGCACATCCAGCACGATTTCCAGTGTGCAGGTGAAAGTCTTGCCGCACTGACGCGAGATCATCCCGATTTTGAACCGGGCATCGTCGGTCAGGAAATCGCGCTGGTACTGGTAGAGGGTCAGCGCCGGGTTCGGATTCATTACGTTCACAGGTCGTAGGCCGCTTTCATGACCGCCGCCAGCGCGGTGGGGTCGATAGTCCCAGTTTTTCCCAAAGCCTCGATTTTTTGGCGCTGCTCTTCCAACACCTTTTCCCGCGCCGCTTTCGCCACGGCCTGACGCTCGCGCAGATTGAGACTGCGCGCCTCCTGGGTAGCTTTGGCCGCGCGCGCGAGGTCGAGTACATCGCCGATCTCTATCGCTTCTCCCGATTTGACTTTACTCATTGCTGCGCGGTTGGCCAGCAGCGTCACCGCCTGCGCCAGCATTGCCCCGGATTTGGTGTCGAAATCCTCGCCCAGTTCGGCCACGAGCGCCTCGGCAGCCACGGCCATCTCGCGTTCGTGGGCGACGATTTCGGCTACGTTCTGGCCGTAGCGGTGCATGGCGGAGCGGCTGGGCAGCTCGCCCGAGGCGGCCTCCTCCGGAAACGTTTTGACCAGATCGTCGATCAGCTCGTCGAGCGTGAGCCGGTTTTCCCGCAGACGGGCCAGGATGTGCTGGCGGATAGGAAACGGCAGGCGGTCGATACTGCTTTTACGTGCCATTACTGGATCACCGTAGAGGGTTTCGCCACGCCCTCGACCACGGCTTCGCCGCGCGAAACGTCCAGGCCGCGCTGGGTGAGTGTGCCCACCAGCACGTCGCCCGCGCGTTCCAGGGCGATGAGTCCCTGTTCGGCCAGCCAGTGCATGTCGTTTTTGACGACATCGCGCGAGACGTGATGCGCGAATTTTTCCAGCAGATCGTCGAGCATGCTGGAGTTCGCCGTGTTCGAGGGCATCTCCGAGAGGATGCGGAGCATGACCAGCCGCCGGTTTTCCTGGAGGTACTGGGCGTAATCGTTCGTGCTCATGTCATCTTGTCCTGTTCAGTAAAAAATCGTTGATTTGGTTCAGCGCCCGGCGAATCTCCAGAATTTCTGACCGCATGGATCTGTGATCCGCCGCTACTTCCCGAATATCACCGCGTAGCGCCTCGTACGATGCCGGATTGCGCTGCATTTCGATGTCCTTTTCGCATACGACAATTTTGTTCCCGAGATCAACGAGCGTCCGGGCGAGGGTGTCTATTTTGTCCAGCGCCGCGCGCACGTCGTTTCTGATGCTCGTGAATCGCTCGTTCACTTCCTTTCGGGTCTCGGCGGACTCGGCCTCCTCGCGGCTCTTGACGTATTTCCAGAATCCCCAGACAACGGCGAAAAACGACAGCAGCAGACTGACGAGATGCCATAACTGTATTTCGATCATCATTTTCCGCTTACCTCATTGTCCCATTGCCGGATGGCATCGAGACGGCCCCGGCAATTGTTGTATTGGTCGATGGCGTGCCGTACCCAGAGGGCAACGTCCCGGTCGCTTGCCGCGTCGTCGGGATGGCGGGCAGCGGCGGCAGCGGGTTGAGTAGCGTCGGCGGCGGGCGCGGGCACTCGGGCGGCGGCGCGTTGGTTGAGCAGCCGGGTAATATCGGCAGACAGGCACTCGCGGCCAGCAGCAGTACGGGATATTTCATGGTCGGCCTCCAGGGCGCTTGTTGCACGGTGGGTTTCGGTTTCATACAGGCGCGCGGCCAGTTCCTCCCCGGCACGCTCGAAATCCCGCGCGCGTTGCTGCGCGGCGAGGCGATCCTCCAGCAGCCGGGCGCGCTCGGCAGCCCATGCGGTTTCGACGGCGGCACGTTTGCGCTGCTCGGCCAGCACGCCGAAAACGAAACCGGCGGCCAGCAGCAGGACGGCGAGGATGGCGAGCGCGATGTTGCGGAGATTGGTCATTTGTTATCCATCAGAAATGAGAAACGAGATAAAAAAATCCTGATTGCGCATATTGGTTCACCTCAGAAACGACTCGGGCGGTGTGAAATTTCCATTGACCGCCGCGTTCGTGCCCGTGTATCGGGCCACGCCCTGCGTGAGCCGCAGGCTGCGGAACGTCTCGCCGTGATACGCCGCTGTTCTCAGCGGAATACCGCCTCCGATGTGCAGTTTTCCACCGCCAGATAATTTATACGGGTCAGTGCTGCGCGTCCCGCCCTGCCCGTCAAATGCACCATCAACATACCAACGCCATCCGGTCGCGTCGTAGACGATCGCCTGATGATGTAGCCCCTCGGCTATATAGGCCGCAGCAGAGTGCCAGATAGTGCCCGCGTAGCCGCCGCCTGCGGGGAACCGAACGAAATTCCGCCCGCGATTGGCGATAGTTGCTCCGGTCGATGCCAGCGCGGAAAAATTACCATCAGATACGGTTCCGCCCGCGCCGAACGCTAGCCCAAAATCGTTTGTCAAATCGTGATCCATCGACCACCATTCGAGCGTGAAAACGTTGCCCGACGTGAATTGAATCGTGCCCAGCGCCTCGTCCATGGCAACCTCGAAATACGTGGTTTTGCTGCCCGCGAAAACGCCATCAGCAAACACTGCGCCGCCTATTGCGGCGACGGGGTGCTGGTATTTCGAGTAATCCCGTGCACTGCCCTCGATGAGCAGCACAACGTTGTCGTAATGCGGGTCGCGGATACCCGTTATTTTCTGGCCACCGTGGTAGATCGCCATTGGTTGTCCGTTTCGGTAGAGTGCCATTGGCTGCCCGTTTTTATAGATCACGGCTAACTCCCGATTGGCGCGGCATACCAGCCGTCCGGATTGTCCGCACTGGCTGCCTGTGCGGCAGCCTCGGTCGTTTCCACGTGGATTACCAACGGGGCAATCGCCGCCGACACTCCGGCGGGCGTGGCGGCTTTCGTCGCGTCGGTTCCGGTCACAACCTCGTCGGAGGTAGCCAGTTCAACGATGCCCGCCGCCGTTGCCGTTGCAGGCGCTGTGCGCTGAGTAACGGTTTTGATGTCGTCCGCGACCGCCGCAAATGCGGCCTGTATCCTAGCGATGAGCGCCATGAGCAGCCCTCGCAGCAATATAGGCAGCGGCAAAATCGAATTCCGGATTGCCGATGTTGACGGGGTGGGGAGAAATGACATCAGAGTCAACTGTCAGCCCCCCCCCCTCTATGTTTTTGGAATATATCGCCCACACGTCGTAGGCGGCATTTGTGCGGGCCTGCGTCGATTTTGTAAACATCGTCAGATTCCCGTTCGTCTGCGTGCGCATAAACCCTGTGAATGATTCTGTGCCGTCGATGTAAACAGCCCCGACCGGTAGAAACGTGTCGCCCCACGCATTGGATGTGGAAACCCGCCACCAGCCACCACTACAGAAAATTCTGTTTATTCCGCCAGTGATATGTGTTGTCCAACTCTGCGCACTGGCGGCAGCAGTGACCGTGCCCGTGAATCGCCGCCCGAACGCGCCGTCGCCCAGGTCGTATTCCGTGCCGACCTGCCACGTCCACGGGCGCAGCGTCAGTGCGAGGGCGGCGGCGGCGTCGGCATTTTCCACGCGCGAGGATAGCGCCGAGATGTCGGCGGCAACCTCGTTGAATCCGGCCTGAACGTTACCGACGAGCGACATGATTATGTTTTCGCACTATTGTAGGCGGCGGCGAAATCGAATTCCGGGTCGCCGATGCCGATGTTGGCGCACGCCTTCGCCTGCTGCGCCGTGGTAAGTGACTGGGTGTTCGCAAAATCGACTTTATTTGCCAATGCCGTCGTGATTGCAGAAACGGAACTCTGTTCGTTTTGCAGCGCCTCCGCCAGTTCATTCAGTGTATCCAGGGCGGTGGGCGCTCCGGCGACCAGGGCGTTGATGGCGGCCGTGATGGCGCTGGTGATTTTGCTCGCCGACCAGGTGGCCGTCGTGCTGGAGGAACCGGCGTTATCGTCGATTCCTGCGGCATTCGCCATTGCCGCCTTCAACTCGTTGAGCGCGGCGACGAGCGATGTTTTGTTCGTCGTTGTCAGATTTGACATATTGCCGCGCGTGGTAGTCAGTGCCACGATGTCCGTGGCGACGGCGCTGATGAGCGCCTGGATTTGCGTCTGGAGACTCACGGTGTTCCTCCGTTGAGAGTTTTCTGTAATTGGTAGTAATCAGCGTAATCACCGCCCGCGTATTCCATGAGGTCGGCCTGATTGCTGATGTCGCCGGTCAGGTTGCCCCAGCTGACCGTGAGGCCGTGCTGTTGCAGATACTCGGCCACCGCGACGGCGGCGGCCTCGGCGTCAATCTCGCCCGGTGGCCCCGACGGGCCGGGCATCCCGACCTCAACGATTTCGACGACGTTGTAGTTCATTGATCGGACTCCAGAATGGCAATCCGTCCGCGCATCATGACGCGCCTATTGCCGCGACTGTCTGTCGTAACAACCCGGTATCGCCCCTCTGTTGCCGTAAGTGCGTCGGTTTCGTCGGGGGATAGGAAAAATTCAATCCTGCCGGTCAGTGGGGCCGGAATATTGCCAGCGAACTGCCAGCACGATTTCCCGTCCAAAACGTCATAAATTTCGAGTTGCGCCGCGCAGCCGCTCAAATTCGCGGGCGCGCGGTTTTCGCCCGGTAATTTCCGATCCACAAACAGCATCCAGGGAATGCCCCGCACGATGCTGTAATTGCCCAGGAGATTGAATGTCATGGCACGACACCCTGCATGCACATGTCGCGCTCGGCCTGCCGTCGTTTTTGCAGCCCCGCAATGGGCTTGAGCGCGCCGGGTGGGCAGTGTAATTTGCCGTTGGCGTCACGTATTTTGGGTTTGGTGCAAAAATTGCCGAAATCCAAAATCGTTTCGCATGCGGCGATATAATCTCCGGCGCGGAGTTTGGCCGGGATGGAGGAATTACATACTCCGCCGGTGTTGAGATCGACGCTCATGAATGCGTCAAACATGGGCTGTGAGATTTCCACGTCGCCGAGGCATTTTTTGAGCACCGCCTCATGTCTCTGCACATCGCGGATCGCCAGTTTTACCGCCGCCGTGGGCGTGATCGTCGTGCCGGGTTTGACGGGATTGTCGTCCGGGCCGAGGATCGAGCCGAATCCGTAGGTCGGCACGTCGCCCCGTATGGGCGGCACGGCGCGCGGCGCGAACCCCTCGTGATTGAGGTAGGCGGAAAATCCGAGTGCGGAAAACGTGAGGGCCGCCGCCGCAATGCGGGCACGGGTTGTCAGTTGGGTAGCCATGCGGCCAGATTAGCCGCCCGCACGTAAAAGCGCCCGCCGAACACGTTCGGCGGGCGCGGAGAGCAGGGAGAGCCAGTTACCGGGCTGCCAATTTACTGCCCGAAAACGCAGGCTCCCACGTGGCGCATGCCTCGTTTTGCGGGAGAGCGGTCACGACGCCTCTGTCCAGATCGGCCAGCGCCCGTCCGATCAGGCGCAGGCCCATCGGAGCCAGGTCACGACGCCACAGGGACGCGGGTGTATCCGTCGGGCGGACGTGGCACCAGTCCTGCGCGGCAATCGGGCCGGTGTCAGCCCCGTCGTCCATCCAGTACAGCGTGCCGCCGGTGATCGTGTCGCGCATCTGGATTGCCCAGCGCACGGCGTCCCGACCTCGATGACGAGGCAGCAGGGACGGATGATAGCCCAGCGCGCCGTGACGCGAGACGGCGCGCGCGGCAGCAGTAACGTAGGCGTGCCCATGAGCGGACAGAATCAGATCGGTTCCCGCCGGGATATGTGCCGCCGCGACTCGGCGCGCGGTGGTCACGGGGATTCCCGCCTGTTGCGCGGCGGCATACAGGCGGTCGCATTCCCCTGGTTCAGCGCCGGGGGTGACGACGTTCAGAATCTGATCGCCACGCCGCAGGCACAATTCCAGCGCCGCCGCGCCCAGCCATTTTTGACCGACGATCACTATTCGCATAGCGCGTTCCCCAAATAGCGGAATCCCTGCACGGCGCGGAAATGCCCACCGTAACCGGTTTTCGCGCCTGCGCGGCTCCGGCCGATTGACTGCCGCGACCGCGCTTTATTACTCCCGAACAGACAGGCGGATACCTGCGTCCAGCGTTGATCCCGGCGTAGTGCAGCGGCGAGACCGGGGTGCGAGGTGTGGAACAACGTCCGCAACGGTTTTGAATAGCGGTTTTCGCCTCGCAGCCACATCTCGCAGACGGCATTTAAAAACCGCATTCCGACGCCCGCGCCCTGCCATTCCGGCATCACCACCAGACGGCAGGCGCGGGCCTCGATCATGCCCTGCCGCGTGCTGACCGCGACATGCGCAACCAGATCGCCGTCGATCACCGCGACGTAATTCGTGGCGGCAATCATGCGTGGCATTTTCAGATAGTGATGTGGCTCAAACAGGGGCCAGTAACGCCAGTCCGTTTGATGGACGGACATTTCCAGCCGCGGTCGGCATCGAACCGACCCCCGGTCGAATTGCCCGGAGGCGGTGTCGAAAACCCAGTCCGGTTGCAGCCAGTCCAGGATGTCGTAATGACAGGAGAGCAGCACGACCCGCCCCGCCGTCCTGCGCCACGATTTGGCGAACGCACCCGCACCGATCCGGGCGATCTGCCGATCCACGACGGACGAGAATTCGTCGATCACCGCGAACGGCGGCGCATCGCAGACGAGGCGGGCCAGCAGGGCGCGGAATTTTTCACCGTTCGACAGTACCGGATAGGGCCGCAGCCAGGCCGGGACGCTCCCCAGCCCTACCGAGGATAGCGCCGCCGTAGCCGCGTTGAAATCGCCGCCGATTGCGTCGATCACGGGCGCGTTTTTCGGCCAGCGGGGATTGTAAAAATGCCCCAACGCCGCGCCGATGCTGGTTTTCCCCGATCCGGACGGCCCGACGATCACGCCGATTTTCCAATCGCCGTCGTCGATCGGCAGATCGGCGTCCAGGGAAAAATCCGCGCCGCTCTCCACGTTGAACAGGGACTTCACCCGCGCGGCGCGGTAGCTGTCGAAATCCGCGCAGCAGCGGCGTATTTCCAGTTTCATACCGTCACCACCCTGAGTTTATAGCCCAGCAATTTCAGCCGGTTGTAGACGGCCTCCTGCGTTTTGGCGTCCGTGCAGACAACAATGACCCCGAATTGCTCGCGGTATTTGAAGCCGTTTTTGCCGGGTGGCGGTTTGACCGGGGTCGTCATGATGCCCTCCGATTGATCCACAGCACCTCCGTGCGTGCCCGGCGGCCCGCGCCGCTGGCGGCGTAGTGCCCATGGGTGAGGCGTAGCCAACCGGCGAGTGCGTTGTCGTAGAGCGGCGAGGCATAGCCGCAGATCATGGCGCGGCCCTTGATGCCGTTCAGGAGGGCCAGTAATTCGATATGCCGTGTGTCCTCCAGTTCGTGCCGGTAGCGCGCGCCTCCGAGCGCGCGCGTAGCGTGGCGATAGGGCGGATCGAGAAAAAACAGGGCGTCATGCGTGTCCTGCGCCTTGATGACCTCCAGCGCGTCGCGCCGCTCGATCAGCACGCCGCACAGGCGGCGGCACACCAGGGCGAGGTGGCGCGGGTAGCTCGCCCAGGTGGTGGCTTTGCCGCCGCCGCCCGCCCTGTGTTTCGTGTTGGAAAACGAACCCGCGCTCCGCGGTCGCATCGTCTGCCGGGAGTGTTGCTCTATACGATGCGGCGCGGTAGACGAACACGTTCGGCGGGAATCGAGGCAGCTCGCCGGGCGAGGCGATACCCGGTAAATGCGCAGACGTCGGCGCATTTCAATCAGTGACTGATCCACGGCTCCAGACAGGGCAGCGACGCGACCGTCCGGTATTTCCCCGGCAGCCGCAGCCGCTCCCTGAGCGAGCCGCCGTGGCGAGACCAGACGGTGACAACGAATCCGCCACCCTGGTTGGTTTCTGGCAGATTCCGGTCGGTCTGCTCGATGAGCAGGTGCGCCGAAAATGGCGCGTCGCTGTCGTCCTCGAACAATAGTTCGATCGCGTCGCGCCCGTCGTGATCGACGAGCGGCCCGCGCGAGATGATGACGGTTTTGCCGGTTTTCATCTCGCGGAGCATGTGCGCCTGTGAATCGGGCAGCAAAATGCGCGCTGCGCCCGCGTTCCAGGACAGGAACAGGAAACCCGCGCGGGCCTGTGGGGTATCGAAATAATCGGTCTTTTCGATTACCTGACCCCGGTTGATGATTGTCATTTCAGCCATTTTGATTTTCCATACTGGCCAGCGCCTGCCGGATGCCGCGGCTAATTCGTGGGTTGCATCCACACGAACGATTCGTCCGTTTCCGGGATATAGTAGTAACTGATTTCTACGTCACCACTGACGTTTATTACACCGTCCCTGTGACGGCCAGGGATCAGGATTCTGCGCTCGATCGACAATTTCAGTCTATCCGCAATTTCATGGGCAGCCCTCTCAGCGTGTGCCTCGGCATTGTATATACGATCAGCGAGTACGGCCCCCATCCGTGTTTTCGTTATTTCCGGCGCGACCAGCCGTCTGGCGAGGTGGTTTTGATCGACGCTGGATTCCCATAGGAATGCCCGGCCCGACACGAATATCCCCAATCGCCCTGGGTTGGTTATCGGGTTTTTCTCATCTGGCATTCTCCATACGTTTGCCGCGGCACTCAATCCCATTCCGGCCAGGGCAGCCATGTATTCTGCGGCGGCCTGTTCGGCTGCCGGTTTGTCCGCAAACAGGAACTCCGAATCGCTGATTTTTTTGAATTCCATTTTCAATTTTTCCTCCGCATTTCACGCACGAAAAACTCCCCTGCCTCACGTCCGAGCCGGGCAATCATCGCACGGGCATTTTCCGTTCCGTGTTCAGTCTTGAATGACTCGAACGTTTCCAGCAAAACCTGTCTGGTCGAGACGATGCCGAACTCGCGTCTATCGTCCGTCCAGCATTTGCCAACAGCGGAAATCCCCTCCACGTCGCATGCCGTTTTTTCCTCCTCCGACAGCGGCAACAGCAGGTATTGCACGACAAATCCGCTATCGTGCGTTGCGCGGGACAGGTCCGGATCGAACGTCCAGCGTTTGTGCCAGTTGTAGTGTTTTCCGGTCATTGCCAAGACCTCGAATATTTATGATTTTTGAATAAATCGGGCAGTCCGGAAACCTGTTTGAACCGCAGAACTTCATCGGCGTCCATGCCGAGTTCCCGCGCAATCTCGCTGTCGTTCCAGCCAGCCCGGATCAGGCTGACAACAATATCGGTCATCGGCAGGACGCCATGCACACCCCTCGCCCTGTTGTGCCGGATGGTCGCTGCCATGCGATCCCGAATATCACGGCGATCCGTTTTGACCGCCGTGATCGGCAGATACCCGTGTATCCGTTCACGCACATCACGACATTCACGCGCAACGCGGGTACGGTGAAACCCGTCGACCACCACGTATCTCTGCCCGCCCTCTCCCCGATCGGGAAACGCCACAACTGGCTGGGTATAACCGTCCGCCAGGATTGACCTCTCCAGCAGCCGCATCTCCGGCGGCGCGACGGTGTTCGGGTTGTAATCGTTGCCTGTCACGGTTTCAGATTTCACCCACTGCACGCAATCGACCGGCTCCCCGGCGAACGGGCTGTGCTGATGCAGGGCAACACGCAGGGCATTGAGCGTTTTTACGCGCTCATCGAAATCCATTGCGTCGAGTTCGGCAAACAGAGCCTCGGCGCGGGCCAGCAGGTCAGTCATAGCGATTTCTCCAGAGTCCGATATTTACCGATCTGGGATACCTCGGCAAATCCGCGTTTCAGCAACTCGGCTGCAGACGCGGGCAGGCACGTGGCCCTGACAGTTTTGATCCCGCGCGATTTTGCGAAATCGAGGCGCGCATCGGTCAGGGATTTGTACACCCCCCGCCCGCGTTTCGCGTCGCTCACCCACGCGCTCCCGATCAAGGCGACGCCGTTTTTTTTGATCTCAACAGCGGCGAATCCGACAACTGTTTTATCGTCGAATACGATAAACCAGTGTTTCCCCACGTCATCGCGGAGATAGGGTAAATCCCGTTTGATTTTTTTATCGAAAAACAACGGCCCCATAGAAATCCAGAAACGGTCATCGCGGTGTCCCGCAGGGTAATGCACGAGGTGTGCCATTACAGACTCCTGTACTGTTCAATTTTGGAAAGAATGCTGCTGGTATCCTCGGCGCAGAAGCCGAACGAAAGGGATTTCCCCATGTCCTGTTTGAGGAGTGATATGGCAACGCGCCGCCAGCTCGGCAGCCTGCGTCTGCCAGCGGCTTTGGCGTCCCTCGGCATGGCCGCGTCCGGCCATTTACCGGGCGGATAACCGTGCTCTGCCCACCAGTCACGAAACACCGTGATGCGCCGCTCGTATACCGAGCGTAAATGCTCGGGGATCGTTCGCAGCAGAAATTCACTGTACTGCTGCCAACTGGAAAACGCGGGCGGCAGGCCGACGCCGCCCTTGTATCCGAGCATTTTCTGGCGGGCATAGTGCGCGGCGTAATTCGCGCCCTCCACGCGCTGGACGATGCGGAACCAGGTCTCCGGCTCGATTTTGTGGAACAGGTCGAGACCCTTCCTCTGATCGTCGCCATAGGGCTGGCAGATGCGCATCTCGGAAAATGGCATGCCCGTCAGGTACATCCAGTCGTAGAGCCGGTTGTAGTCGTGGCTGCCGTCGTGGATATAGCGCCAGATGTCCTCGAATCGCCAGTCATAGATCGGGAAAAACGAGACGGCACGGCTCTTGGCGCGGTTTTTCGCGCTCCATTGGACGGCCTCGCCGCCCGGCGGTGCCCAGGCACATTTTTTTACCGTCGCACTGGTTTTGACGGATTTGTATCGATGCAACGATTCGTCGGCGCGGATGCCGACGAGGAACGCGGCGCTCCCGCCCTCGGCAAACCACTCGTTGAACGCCGGGACGAATTCCTCGAATTCCATCCGGTATCGGTAGAACGGGAAAAATCCCTGATCGCTGACGACACGAGGGTGTTCCGGCATGGGGCGAATCCAGTCCTGCTCCCGGCCCGACTCCCAGGCGCACCAGTAGGGATGCTCCACGCTCGACGCATTGCGCAGGTTTATCGGCAGGCAAATCCACCAGCCGCGTACCTCCGGCATGTCGAACATGGTTCGCACGTGCGCCATCGTGGCGGCGTACTGGCCTTCCAGGTCGATCAGCATCGCATCGACGGGCAGGCGGCCCATCTCACGCGCCACCTCGACGGCGAGGTGCAGCAGCACGGTCGAGTCCTTTCCTCCAGAGAATGCCACGCAGATTTTTTGAAAATTCTCGAACACCAGCCGCAGCCGGGATTTGGCCGCATCGTAAACGTTGGCGTCCAGATATATTTTCCCGCCCTGTTTCATAATGCCCTCACCATCTCGATTGCCATTTTTTTAATCCCGTCCTTCCGGTATTTGTCGATATTTTTTTGGAATTCTTCCAGCGCGTTGCCCTTGCGTGCGAGCGCCTGCGCGATGCGCTCGTCTATCGAGTCCTCGCACTGGAGCGTGACATAAACAGGCCGCCGTGTCTGGCCGATCCGGTGATTGCGATCCTCGGCCTGTCGCCGTTTGTCGTATTTGAAACTGTCGCCGTAAAAAATGACGTAGGCCGCCTCGTTGAACGTATAGACCTGCCCGCCGGTGTCCTGCGTCGCTACCAGGAAGCGCGCCCCGGCACGCCAGCGCGCCAGTTCCTGCGCCCGGCGTTTTTCTGTGATGCCGCCGTGGAATTCCGTCACCTGCTCCGGGCCGTAAATCCCGGCCAGGCCGTCGCGGATTTCCCGCACGGCGTGGTGGAATTTCGCCCAGATGATGACCGGCTCGGAGGCCGGGATTTCCGCCACGGCGTCGAGCAGCAGCGCCAGTCTGCCGTGGCCGATCTCGATCAGTTCCGTTTCGCCGGTCACGGGGTCGGTACGATTCCAGAACCCGCAGGTAATGGTCTGGAGCGTGGAAAACAGATGGAAGATTTTTACGGGACTCCAATCGTCATAATCGCACTGGAGCAAGATTTCATCTTTTGCCTGCTCATAGTAGTCGCGTTGTTCGCCCGTCATGCGGTAGTAGCGGGTTTCGTAGAGTTTTTCGGGCAGGTCGAGGCATTCGTCTTTTCTGACCTGATAGGTGTAGGGCGCGATTTTGGCCGCGAGCCATTCCTCATTGTGGCTGCGCACGATGCGCCCGGTGCGGCGTTTGCGTCCGAAATCGTCCATTCTGGTTTCGTATTCCAGATGATTTTGCGCGAAACTCCAGAACGAACTGTAACCCAGTATTTTCGGGGAGAGAAACGACATCTGGGCGTAGAGGTCGACCGCGCCCTGGGAGAACGGCGTACCGGTCAGGATGGCGCGATAGCGCGATCGCGCGCTCATGTTGATGAGCCGCTGGCTGCGCTTCGAGCGCGGGCCTTTGATATATTGCGACTCATCAACGGCAACGAAACTCCGTTCCGTGACGAGGCTGTTGTAGGCCAGCACGACGCGATTGGCCGATGACATGCTCTCGGTACCGATCACGTAGACGCGCCGGTCGCGCGGCACACTGCGCTCGTCGGTTTTATCGTCGAACACGTAGACGTCGTTCCGTCCGAGCGTGGTGTGTTTGAGGATTTCATGCCGGATCGTGTCCCGACCGGAGCAGGGGCAGAACCAGAACAGGCGGTCGAATTTTTCCTGGCGGAGCGCCGCCAGTTCGAGCAGCGTCCGGGATTTCCCGGTGCCCATGTCCATCAACAGCCCGCCTACCCGCGTGGGCAGGAGTTTCGCCACGGCGGGCCGCTGGTGCGGCATGAGGGGGGTGCGGGTGGAGAACATCAATCTCCGTCCTGACGGAATTCCCATTTATATTTCTCGACGAGCCGCCGAATTTTTTCGTCGTCATCAGGGTCGGCAGCGCCTGCGGCGACTGCCCCGACAGCCTCCGGCCAGTTCAGCGCGGCAGCCCGCGCGAGCATGCTGATCTCCTCTGCATGGTCTGTGGTATTGAGTGACAGCAAATATGCCGCCTCACCCTCGTCCGGGCCGGTCTGTGTTGCCACGAGCCGGAGGTATTCGCAGGCGAGGCTGATTGCCCGCAGTCGGGTTTCGGGCGGCATGCCAACGCCATTGTCGCCAACGCCATGATCTGCCTTTCCCAGGCAGATTTTTGCGAATTCGACGTGTTCCATGTTTCCTCCTCAGTTTCCGGTTGATGACTGAATTTCCAGCGCGAGAATTACACGCTCTCGCGTAGCGCAGGATCGACCTCGCCGTCCGCGTCCGGGACGAGTTTTGGCGGGATCGGGGCGTCCTCGATCCGGACGGGTTCCGGCCCGCGTTTCGGGTCTGCGATCACCGCGCCCGCCGCCAGCGCGGCGCGATGCGCGTCCAGCATTTTCTGGACGCCGGGCGATACTGAAAACCCGTATTCCTCGGCGAAATCAATGACCTCCAGAATACTGCCGGGAGGCACGTATATGTGGCCGTCCATGTATCGCGCCCCCAGAATGCGTTTGGCGGGCGCATAAAAATCGTCCTGTTTTGCCCAGGAAATCATGCACCAGCCGTCGCCGGTTTTGGTTATCCAGCGGGTTTGCTCCGGCTGGAATTCCCCACTAATGGCGCGGGCACGCGCGGCGACGTCATACAGCCGGGCCATGAACCCGGCCGCGACGATGCGGTGGGCCGTCTCGGCCTGGCGATCGACGGGATCACCCGTGGTGATCCCCAGGGAGCGCACCCAAATGCGCGCCGATTTGTCCCAGACAAACATCATGGCGCGCATGATGAGGCGGAAATCCTCGCGTTTTTCCGCGAAACTGACGCGGAGCTGGTCGCCGACCAGGGTTATTTCGGCGATCTGGGTGGATTTCGGCGCGACCGCCGGTTTGAGCAGAGCCTCGGCCTGGGCGGCCTCCACGACTGCCGCCTGCTCGGCGGGCATCTGCTGGGCGGCCACGGACGCCTGCTCGGCGTCGATTTCGGTTTTCAGGGATTTCACCATTTCCCTGATTTCGGCGTCGCGGTGGTTGATCCACCACGAGGCGCGCGTCTCGCGCGCCATTATTTCCAGAAATTTCTGGTAACGGGCGGCGGATTCCACCGCCCGCATGAGGTTGTCCGCGCTGGCGAGCGCATGATAGCGGCCGCGCTCGGGGATGTTTTTCGCCGCCTCGTCCATCGCGGCGCGGAGGGCGATGATTTCCTCAACGCCCTGCCGAGTTCTCATGTAATGGACATCCCGCAGGATGTCCATTAATGGCGCGTACTCATGGGCACGCGCCAGCATTTTTTGCCTGAGCGTTTCCGCCCAGGCAATTTGTTTTTCTGTGCCGGTGAGTTCCGGCAGTGTCGCGGCGGCGTTTGCCGCCGCGCTGGCCGCGTTTTCTGCGGCGTGTTCGGCGGCGCGCCGGGCCGCCTCGCAGGTTTCGCAGAGGTGGCCCTCTGCCTGATGCCAGCGCGCGCGGCGCGCGGCATCACTTTTGTTGCGGCCCCAGACCGCAACGGGTGCGCCGCATTGGGCGCAGGAAAATTCGTTTTTTGCCATTTTTATCTCCTCCTCGGAGAGCCGGATACCGTCCGGCGTCGGGGGGGAATACCCCGTTATATCCATTCCCAATGGTCATGGACAAACCCGCCACCGCGGTTTTCCCCCTCGACGGCCGGGGCAGGCACTGCGACGGGAATCCCGACGCAGGGCGCGGCGTGAAACGTCGCGCGCCGGGCAGCTAATTTCAGCGCGATTTGCGCTGCGACGTGCGCGGGAAACACCCCGCAAACCAGTGTATCCGGCTCCGCGATGGCGAGGGCGGCAATCTGCCGCGCCGCATCCTCGCCGGATGCCGGAAACGTGACGTTCCGGCATTCAACGGCCGGGGGGGGCGCGGCGGCAACCACGCGCCCGTCCGGCAAACTCCGGGCCGCCTGTAACCCGGAGATCTGCTCCCGGGTCATCGGATGGCGGGAAAGGAAAATGACGTGTTTGATTTTCATTCGACCTCCTCCAGGTCGTTCTGGTCGAACCAAGCCGCCTCGGCGGCCTGGGCGACCTTCAGGGCGTACCACGGTACGCCCGCCATTCCTGTGCGGGCTTCTTCAGCCCGGTCAATAACTCCGGGGAAAAAATCCCCGGCAAATTCGGATGCCGCGAAAAATGCGGCCCGCGCCATGGGGGTCTTTGGGCTCCCCCCGAAGTGCCGCCTCGCGGCCCGATAGGCCGCGTTGCGGGCTTGATGCCACATGTCTACCTCATCTGTGGCGACGGACAGACCGCCCGCTACGGCGGTCTCAATGCGCGCCACGAGGGCGCTTTGGGTTTCATTCATTTTTGACCTTTAACGCGGCCAGCGCCGCAAATGGGTTATGTTTCGCCGCAAACGCGGCTTCTTCGGCGGCCTGTTTCGCCGCCTTTCGGGCGGCGGCCACTTCTTTTTCCTGGGCGGCGATGTCCGCCCAGCATGATTCTGCGTCATACTCGCCGAAATAATGGCGGGAATGATTTCTGACTGGCAGCCACGCCGATTCCGGGAAATCATCCGGAGCCTGCCAGCCCTTCCGGATTTCGCCGTCATCGTTGACGTACACCTCTGACGAGGTGGCGACGTCGGCAAGCCAGCCGCCGGGGAAACGGTTCCCGTCTCGGTCAAAAATCCGCGTGCGGTACTTGCCCACGGGGCGGGAGGTATCGACCATGTACCCGTAGACATCGTCATACCATCCGCCGTCCACGGACTCCTGGGATGTGACACGCACGTACCGCGTGCCATCCGCGCCAACGAGGACGGATGCGCCATCCGCAACGGCTGCGTCATAGCGCGCCGCACGTTCGGCGGCTTCACGAGCGGGGCGCTCGCGCTCTTCCTGCTCGCGCGCGGCGCGACGTGCGGCATCGTCCGCGCGGTCGCTCCAGAAGCGCGCGGTCATAACACGATCCGCCCATCCATGGGCGATGGAGTAGAGGCTCCACGCCGGTTGGGCGGACTTGTCCGCCGGGGCGTCGCAGAACATGTAAGTGCCCTGCGACGGGAAATGCACGGTCACGCCCTCGTCCATCCCGGACGAGACTAGGGATTTCGCCCATTTGACGAGGCTGCCGTCGGCAGCGACATCGGCCACGGGGCGGGCGACCCCGTATTCCGGCACGACTGCCGGAGCCGGGGGGGAGACGGCAGCCGCCGCCTGCCGCATCATTTCTGCGGCAAGGGCGGCGACTTCCGGGATTTCGAGGGATTCCGGGCACACTGCCCGGAAGGCGGCGGCGATGTCGCCGCCAACAAAGTACCCTGCGCGGGTACTGAAAAGTGACAGCCCGTAGGTCGACAAGTCGCGGTCGACCGCTCTCGCGTCCACGTCCGCGTCATACGCGGCGCGGACGTAATCGACAATCCTGAACAGCTTGTCGGCCGCCGCGAGTGCAGTTTGGGCGGGGATCGCGGCAGCCGGAGCGGCAGCCGGAGCGGCAGCCGGGGCAGGGGCAGGGGCGGGAGTCGGGGCAGAGGCAGGGGCCGTCCCGTGCGGGGAAACCCACTTCCCCGCACGGTTCTGATACGCAACCCTCTTCGCCTTCAACGCGAAGAGGGCGCGGAGGGCGACATCACTGTCCAGCCCGGCGGCGATGGCGACGTCGTCCGCCGCCATCGGGACGCCCGCCTGCATGGCGGCCAGCACCGAAATGGCGGTGCTGGAAAGGCCGACAGGGGGGACGTCCATGATTTCTTCCTTACGGCCCTAAGAACCCGCTAGGGCTACGGTGCGCCAGGCTGGCGCGATGAATGAAACTATACGTAAGAATTCAGACGAATGGAAGGCATTTTTATTGATCTATATCAACAAAACGCGCCTTTTACGGCGTTTTTCCTCCGCCGTTATCGTCATTACGTTTTGATGATCTAATCATAAACTGTATCGCGGTAATCATGCCGCGAGTTATATTTCCATTCCCGATTTCTCGTGCATACTCAATAACATACGTCGGCAAACGTATTGTTAGATTTCTAGGATTTTCGTGTATCGGTTTCCGACCAGCGCCTGGTCGCGCGCCGCCTCGCCCGGGTTTTTGAGTTTCCATCGTCCTACCCTCAAATTATCAACTCAGCACTGACACCCAGATCATGAGGATGGCGAACAGTGCGATCAGGACAATGACGGCCTGGACGTTGTACGCATTCGTTGCCGCATCCATATTGATCTGGTGGGTTTTGTTTTCGACCTGTGCCGTGTGGGCGTTCAATTCCTCAATGTACATTGCCATAAACGCCTGTTCGTCCGGCATGGTTTTCGCCAGAGCCTGTACCGCGTCGGTCTGATCGAGCGATTTCTGATGAACGTTGCCGCCAGCATCCGCAACAGTCAGCAGTTCCGCGGCGTCTCGTTCGACAATTTCCCGTATTTCCTGCCGCGTCAGTTGCCGCGTAGCGGGGAGGATTATTGGCGGTTTCGTGTCATTCGTTGATGCGTCATTCATGCAACACCTCCCTCTAGTTTCGATTCCGCCAACGCAAAGGCCGTTTTCCTGACCGCCTCCCGCCCGGCCTCTGAACTATGACGATAGTTGTCCAACAGCGCCGCCTCGTCAGGCGGTATCTGCGATTGTAACGCCGCGGCGATCAGTTCGCCGTCCCGCGCCGGATCGCCAGTCAGGACGGCTTTTAGGCGCACTTTATACAAATCAGATATAGGCAGCGCGTCGACAATTCCCGACGTGGTGTTGATCGCCCGTTGTCGGGCGATGAATTCGTCCCGAGTTTCTGCGGCCAGCGGATGGGGGATTGCCTCATTGCCCGCCACAAGCCATTCCAATGTCACGTTTCCCGCAATGGCAATGCGTTCCAGGGTTGCCAGCGTCGGCACTTTTTTCCCGGATTGATATTCACTGAGTCCCCCGCTCGACAGCCCGGCGCGGGCGGCAAAATCGCGCGCGCTATCAGCCGCGGCGACCAGGGACTGGATGCGGGCTGCAATTTCGAGCTGATCGGCATGTGAAAAATTTTTTGTTCGACGGGCCATACGTGTTGACACGCTCCCAATTGTGAGCAAAAATTCGATAACAAAGTTTCACTGATAATAACAAATGGACAATGGGAAAGTTTTAACCCCGCGCGAAGCGCGGGAGTTATTTCGCCGCCTGGGCATTGTTCAGGCGGAATGGGCTCGTCGGCACGGGGTATCGTCCGTGCTGACGAGTGAGATCCTGCGCGGCAGGCGGAAATGCCTGCGCGGGCAATCACATAAAATTGCCGTGTTACTGGGGATTAAACCCAGTGACGGGATTTTTTTTCCAACAATTGCTCTCAATTGTGAGGGGGATGCGAAATGAGGGCCGCCCACACCGCCATCCCCCGCGCCCTCGCGCTGGTCGAGGCGCTGGCCGGACACGAGGTCACCGGCATGCGGCTGCGGGACATCTCCGCCGCCGTCGGCGTGATCGAATCGACGGCGCTGCGCGATCTGCGCCGCCTCGAATCGTCCGGCTGGGCGCAGCAGATGGAGGACGGGCGCTGGCGGCTGGCCTCCCGGCCCATTCAATGTCTGTTGAATTTTCAAAACGGCCTCGCCGAGGCCGAAAACCGCGTGGCCGAGGTTCGGCGGAACTACACCCGGACGCCATCACTGTGAGGATGTAATGAAAACAACAGATGCAATTTCGCTGCCCGCCGCGCCGGTCCAGATCGACGACGGAGCCGTTCAGGCGGTGCTCGATACCGCCTCCGAAATGGATGCCGTCGCGCGTGCCGTGGCGGTGCGGGTCGGGTACCAGCTACCCGCCGATAGCACGAACCCCGATCTGATTCAGCGAGACATCGCCGCAAACATGCGGCGTAGCGTCGATGCTGTGCTGGAGATCGGACGCGGGTTAGTGGTGCTGAAACAGGTCTGCGCGCATGGATCATTTTCCAGCCGCCTCCAGGCTCTGGGCATCGAACCGCGACTGGCACAGCGGTTCATGCAATCAGCGATGAAATTTTCAAATGCGTCGACGTCGTCGCATTTGCTCCCGGCGATCGGGAGCCAATCGAAGTTATTCGAGTTGCTGGTACTCGATGACGGCGAGATAGAAGAACTCGCCGAAACCGGCCAAACCGGCAACCTGCAACTCGACAAAATCGACTGCATGTCCGTGTCCGAGTTGCGTAAAACTCTCCGGGAACGGGATGCCGCAATTGCGGCAAAGGAAAAAGTCCTGCAAGACAAGGACAAAAAAATCAACGACTTGCAGGAGGACGCCATCCGGCGGGAGACAACGATGCCGGGTAACGGCGGAGATGACGACGATCATGACGCCGACCTCGTCATCTCCGCCGAAACGGCGCTGAAACACGCCGTGCAGGAGGCAAAAAACCAGCACATGGACGTGCTGCGAAGGATGCGCATGTTGCAAAACGCCTGGGATGCCGCCGACGAAACGGCCCGCGCCGCCGTGGACGTCGAGGCGGCGATCTCGGAGGCATGCCGCGAGGTGTACCAGTCGATCCACCGCGTGGCGAAAACCCTGGAGGCCGATCTGCTGCCAGCCGCCACCGGCCCGGCAGGAATCGACCCCCTGGCACTCGACCGCGAATTCTGGCGCGCCAATGGCGCGGTATTTCCAGACGATCCCCACCCCGGCGGCGATGACAATGGCGATGATGCTGCCGAGTGACGCCATGCCGTCCGCCGCGCAGACCGCAATCCTCGTTCAACTGGCCGAGAGGCTGGAGAATTTGCGGCACGGCGAGCGCGGGGGGGCGGTCGCGGCGGCAGCGGCGGCGATGCGCGTATCGGTGCAGACCGTGCATCGCTGGCTGACCGCGTACCGCGCCCCTGCGCGACGGCAGCGCGCCGACGCGGGCGCGACCGGGCTGACGTCCGAGGAAGCGCAGGTCATTGCGTCGATCATGTCCGAGGGCGGGCGTGACAACGGCAAACGCATCGACACGCTGAAAAACGCCGTGCGATGGGCGCGGGCGAACGGCAGAATCCGCGCGGAACGTGTCGATACCGCCACGGGCGAACTGATTCCGCTCACGGATTCGGCGATTTCACGCGCGCTACGGCATTACAACCTGCACCCGGATCAACTACGCCAGCCGCGCCCGCATCAGGCACTCTCCAGCCCGCACCCGAACTGGTGTTGGCAGGTGGATGCCTCGGTATGCGTATTGTATTACCTGCCGATGGCCGGGAACGGCGTGTCGGGCCATGGCCTGGTGCGGCTGAATCGGGCCGTGCACTATAAAAACCGTCCGGAAAATATCCAGGCAATCGAGAAATTCCGCGTTATTCGCTACGTGGCGACGGATCACTGCTCGGGCACGATCCGCGTGCGCTACTACCCGCACGCGGAATCCGGCAGTCATACGGTGGAATTCCTCGCCTGGCTGATGGCCCCGAAACAAAACCCCGCCGATCCGTTCCACGGCGCGCCGAACATCGTGATGGTCGATCCGGGCGCGACGGCGGCCGGGATGGTGCGCCGGTTCTGCGAGGCGCTGGATATTCAGTTGGTCGTCAATGAGCCGCACAACCCGCGCGCAAAGGGGCAGGTCGAGCAGGCACAGAATTTATGGGAGACGGTTTTCGAGTCCGGCCTGCGGTTCATTGCGGATCGCGTCCGGGATTTCGGCGATCTCAACGCGTTGGCCGATAAATTTCAATTGCATTTCAACGCGACGGAAAAACATACCCGCCACGGTAAAACCCGGTTCGATAAATGGCTGGAGATCAAACCGGATCAATTGCGCGTCACCGCGCCCGCCGAGCAATTGTTGCGGCTGGCGACCGGAAAAATCGTCACGCCGGAGGTCTCCGGTGACCTGACCGTGCGGTTCGACGGGCGCGTGTGGAATGTGCGCGCCGTACCAGGCGTGACGATAGGCGGCACGGTGCGGGTATGCCTGTCGCCGTTCGTTGAGGGCGGCGCGGTGGCCGTGTGCCGGGGCGAGGATGGGCGCGTCATGCACCTGCCGCTCGCGGCGGTCGAGGCTGGCGAGCACGGTTTCGCGGCCAATGCCGCGACGATCGGGCTGGAATACAAATCACCGCCTGACACGGCTGCGTCGGCCAATGCGAAATCGCTGGCGATGCTGGCCAGCGGCACGACAACGCTGCGCGATGACGCGGCGGCGCGGCGCAAAAAGCCGTTCGTGCCGTTCGACGGCGCGTTCAACCCATTCGTCGAGGCCGAAACGGCCCCGTCCAGGCATTACCTGCCGCGCATGGGCACGGCGCTGGAAACGGCTGTTGCGATCCCCGATGCCGCGCCACGCATGCTCAAGGCTCCGCGCGCCGCAATGCTCGCCCGCGAGGCACTGGGCACGCGCTGGACGGCGGAAATGTACGAGTTCATCACCCGGCGTTATGCCGAGGGCGTGAGCGAGGAAGCGCTGGCGCAGCAGATCGCGCGCTGGCGGCAGAGTGACGTTCAACAGGAGGTGCAATGATGTTCAGAAATCTGCATGTATTTCGTTTGAATGAGCCGTTGACAATGACGGCGGATACGTTCGAGTCGGGTTTGCGCAAACACGCGCTGCAACCCTGCGGTACACGGGAAAAACAGACCTTCGGGTGGGTGCCACCTGACAATACGAGGGCATTACTGCGTGTTGTCGCGGGGCAGTGGCTGCTCGCGTCAGGTTCGGAGGAGCGCACGCTATCCGCGCTCGCCGTGCGGCAGGAGGTCGAAAAACGGGCGGCGGAACTGTCCAAAAAACAATGTTTTCCATGCGGGCGGAATCAACGGGACGAAATCCACGAGATGGTTCATGACGAGTTTATCGCCCGTGCTCCGACCGTGCGCCGCCGCACGCGGGTCTGGATAGACCCGGAAAACGGTTTGCTGGGAGTCGATACCGCGAGCGGGGCAGCGGTCGGCTATGTCGAATGGCTTTTATCTAAAACGCTCGGCTATAGCTGGGTCACCCCGTTACGCACTGTGCGTTTGCCGACCGTGGCGATGGCCACCTGGCTGGAGGATGAGCCGCCCGCGAATTTCACCATCGACCAGGACTGCGAGCTGCGTTCCGTCGGCGAGGAAAAGATGACCGTGCGCTATGCGCACCATCCGCTCGACGGTGGCGAAATCCGGGAACACCTCCGCGCCGGGAAGATGCCGACCAAGCTGGCGCTGACGTTCAATGACCGCGTCAGTTTCGTACTCACCGACAAACTGGAAATCAGACGGCTGGATTTTCTTGATCCGACACGCTGGGGGATGAGCTACGACGGCGATGCCGAGGCGCAGTTCGATGCTGAATTCGCGGTGATGACGGGCGGACTCCGCAGCCTGATTCCGGCGCTGGTCGAGGCATTGGGCGGGGTGCGGAAATGAAACAGACGCTGGCGGCGCTGGGCGTCGGCCAACGGGAATTCGCCCGTGCCGTGGAACTCACCGCCCGCACGGCGCGCCGATTGCTCAATGAGGGTATCTGGCCCGCGCGTGATCCGGCGGCGCGCGGACGCGTAGAGGCGTTTTTGGCCGAAAAAATGCGGTCGGCGGGGTACGCCCCCCAGCGCAATCCCGTTCGTGGATTTGCCCCGCATTTGCCCCGCCCTGCCGCCGATTTTGAACCCGCGCCGTCTGGCGAAAATGAAGCGGGGCGGATTCGTGACAGCGAACCCGCCCCTGGTGAAACGCCCCCCGCAACTGATGCCGACGAGGGGGCACTCGATGAGGAGCAGCAAATGTTAATCCGGAAATGTACGTTGACACCAGCGGCCCGTAAATACTGGGGCCTGTTCGGTGCGGCATTGTCCGCGCCCTGGGAGCGGGATCAGGTTTTTCTGAACCATGAATTCCGCGTGATTTACGAGCACATGCTCGCCAAGGCCCGCCACGGCGGCATGCTCGGCGTAGTGGGCGAGTCGGGCGCGGGAAAGACGACGATCAAGGACACCCTCGTCGGCGATCTGGCCGCCGAGGGCGAAATCGACGTGATCGAGCCGCGCATACAGCGCATGGAGGCCGACGACAAACGCGGCAAAACCCTGAAAACCGCCGACATTGTCGAGGCGATCATGGCCGAGATCGCGCCGGGCGAAAAAATCCGCGTCACCTCGGAGGCGCAATTGCGGCAGGTGGCCGCCGCGCTGGCCGGACGGCTCTCGGAGAATCAGCGCCGCCGCGTGCTGGTGGTGTTCGACGAGGCACACTGCATTCCGAAAACGACGCTGCGCCATCTGAAACGCCTGCTCGAATTGAAAGACCCGGCACGGAAAGGACTCCAGCGCCCGTTGATGTCGATCCTGCTGATCGGGCAGCCGGAACTCGCGGTGCGCCTGTCGCCGCGCGATCCGGATGTACGTGAAATTTGGCAGCGGTGCGAAATTGTGCACCTGCCGCCGCTCGGTGGCGCGCTGGAGCCGTACATCCGGCACCGGCTCGGCGACGAGGCGGTGGTGCGGATATTCGCGCCGGATGCCGTGGCGCGGCTGGCGGCGGCGCTGACCGACCGCAACGGCACGAGCTACCTGCACCCGCTGGCGGTCGACAACTGGCTGGCGGAATTGCTCAACCGCGCCGCCGGGCTGGCCAAACAGATCGACGGCGCGCTGGTCGATGAGATCGTCTCGGACGTGCGGAGGCGGGCATGAACACGGCGGCGAATGACAAAAAATTTTCGGCGGCGGCAAAAAATGGCACAAACCTGTGCCGCCTGAAAACCGCCAACGCCGCCGTTCGCCGCCTGCGCGATCTGGGGCAGCAGATCGAACGCGTCGAGCTATGCCTCGGGCACGGGGATATGCCGCGCGTGACGGTCAAACGCGATCTGGGCTGCTCGATCGTGCCAGTGCTGGATGCCGCGCGGCCGCAACGCCCGGTCTGGGTCGATCGCGGCGGGTCGCCGCGAATAGGCATGGTGGTGTTCAGTGGCGAGCATGGCGACGTGCTCGTGACCTGGACGGAGGTCGGGCAATGATCGCTGACGGAATATTTTCCCTGCGCACGCAGGTGGTGGCGGCGATGGTGGATGTGGCGATCCGCCGGTCAAACGCTGCGCGTGAGCAAGCCATCAACACACCGGAAATTCTCGGTGTGCGTGCGAGAAAAAACGCGGCCCTCGACGCTGTGCTCGCGCGTCAAAACGTGGTCACGGCACGCGATCTGTATGCGGAAAACGGCGAATTCAGTGGCCTCCAGTATTCGAGACACCTCGTGATGCTGGCGGATCGTGGCGTCCTGATCCGGCTGCCGATGCGTACCAAAAACAATGACGAACCTGTGCGTTATGCGCGCAACCCCGCGCATGGCGAACAGGATCAAACACGGAGTATATGAAAATGGCAAAATCCGAAACATCTGTCCGCGTCTGCCAGAGCCGCGAGGAAACCCAGTCCGCGATCCGCGAATTGGGCAATGCACGGCGGGAATTGACCCGCGTTCAAACGCACCTCAATGATGGGATCGCGGCGCTCACTGCCGGGCATGCCCCGCAGATCGACGCCCTGCGCGAGCGCATCGATGCGCTGGCCCTCGGCATTCAGTTGTGGTGCGAAAACCATCGCGCCGAACTCACGCCGGACGGCGGTAAAACCGCAAACCTTGTAACCGGGGAGGTGCACTGGAACGCAGGAAAGAAATCGGTTTCGATTCGGGATACCGACCGGGTCATCGAAATCATGCGCACGCTGGGGATGAAACAATTCCTGCGCGATAAAACGGAGATAAATAAAAACGCGATTCTGGAGAATCCCGAGGCCGTATTGGGGATTCCCGGCATCAAAGTCACGACGGGCGTGGAAACGTTTTCGGTGACGCCATTTGAAATAGAGGTGCCGGAATGAACGGACAGCATCTCTATTACTGGGAATCCGCCCTGGATCTGGCTCAATTGCTGGGGTCGGCCTACGCAACAATGAAACTGGCCACGTTCGCCCGTGACGCGGGCATGGAAGAGCTTTGCCTGGATTTAACCGGCAAAGTGCCAACGCCGGACATGTATCTGCTTAAAGCATGGATGGAGGCAGCCCAGGCGCGTACCGACGAATTGACCGGAAACGATGATGCCATCAAGAGCATGCTGGAGAAGGAGAGCCGGTCATGAGCGCGAAAACCGTCCCGCCCGCCGACCGGGCGAAACTGACGCGGGCCGTGTTCGCGGCCTGCCGTGCGAATGGTCTCGACGAGTCCGCGCGGCATGACGTCATAAAGTCCGTCACGGGAAAATCCTCGTTGACGGACTGCAATGTCGTGGAAATTGGCCTTGTCCTCGACCGGCTCAATCGCGGCCAGCCCCGCAACAGCAAGGCGCATTACGAAGGGCGGCGGCGCTCGCGCCCGTCGGCGGATCGCGCGGCGCAGCGGGGAAAAATCGACGCGCTGCTGGCCGAACTGCACCGTGTTACGGGCGAGGTGCATTCGCTCGCCTACGCGGACGCGATCGCCCGGAAAAACAAATGGGGAGATTCCGTCGATTTCTGCGACGGGCGTGGCCTCTCGCGCCTCATTGCCACGCTCACGCGGACGCTGGCGTTCAAATCTAAACCGGGGAGGACGACATGATTCTCCTGCTGGAAATCCTCGCCGCGATCTCACTCGTCGGCAGCGTTGCCGTATTCGCAATCGTGCTGCTGGTTGATTGAAATGACGCCGGAAATGCTCCAATCCCTGCTGCACCTGCCGACGTTCCCCGCCACGGCGGCGGAACTGGTGCGTGTCGCGGGGATCGATGCGGCGGCATCGCTCATCAGCGCCTGGCCGGGACAGCGTTTTCCCGTGCCCGTGCGTGTGGGCGGCGCAAACCCGGAGGGGCAGATCAATTGGGAACGGCTGGTCGAGATCGTCGGCGGCGCGGCGGCGACGGCCATTGTCCGGCACTGGGGCGGAGGCGATCTGTACGTCCCGTCCTGCGCCGACTCGCGCCGGACGCTCGATCACGACGGCATCCGGCGCGAGTACGACGAACTCACGCGCGGCGGGAATTATTCCGGTCGCGGTGCCGTATTCGAGATTGCGTTACGGCATGGCCTGACATCGCGGGCCATCGAAAAAATATTGAAACTGCCGGACAGCCCGCCCCCACCCGGTGCGGGGAAACAGCTCGGGCTGTTTTCGGCATAAACATTGGAGGGCATGATGCCTGCAATCAATTTCAAACCTGTATTTGCCGACCGGGTTTTATCCGGGCAGAAATGTCAAACGATCCGTAAATTGGGGAAACGAAAATTCGCCCCCGGCGATCGCCTCGTTTTTTACACGGGCCAGCGGACTGCGGCATGCCGGAAACTGGGCGAGGCCGTCTGCGTCAATGTGGAATATCTGACGATTTACGCCAATGCGGAGTTGGTCGTGCATAACGTTCCCGTGGGCGACGGCGGGACATTTGTCGGGCTGGAAATGAGCGATCTCCAGGCGGATGCGTTGGCACGGGTCGACGGGTTTTCGACGCGGGCGGAAATGTTCGCGTTTTTTCGCGGGATTTATGGCGACATGTTCGACGCCATACTCGTGCAGTGGTGATCCGCGAAATCCAGTGCGACCGCCGAACGCGTTCGTCAGGCGCGGCATGC
Organism: Azoarcus sp.; assembly: GCA_031276015.1. Classification (GTDB taxonomy): domain Bacteria; phylum Pseudomonadota; class Gammaproteobacteria; order Burkholderiales; family Rhodocyclaceae; genus WRNU01. Next base: position 20,210 of record JAISNX010000052.1, on the reverse strand, counting down.
CGCCCACGCGGATCATAACGGTATGGAACAGGAAAAACCGTCTCTCCGTAGCCCGCTCGCCGCGCATGCCATTGATCTGGCGGCGGGCGGCACCGTGCCGGAATGGGTTCACCTCATTCCGGGCGGCACATTCCAGGGCCGCGACGGGCGTGGCCCGTTCACGCTGGATGCGCAGGCGGTGCTGGCGGCATTCCCCGGCAACGCGCCGTTGCCCCTCGATTACGAACACCAGGCAATCCACGCGCCGAACAACGGCCAGCCCGCGCCAGCCGCAGGCTGGATTGTCGAATTGGCCTCTCGCGCCGACGGTATCTGGGGGCGGGTGGAATGGACGGAGCGCGCGCGTGGGTACATCGCCTCGCGCGAGTACAGGTTTCTGTCACCCGTATTCGATGTAGACCGCGACGGCAGGGTTCGGCAGCTCGTCGCCGCCGGGCTGGTGAGCCTGCCGAATCTGGGTTTAACCGCGCTCAACAGCCGGGCGCTCACGTTGTATGGAGAAAGCATGTCAAATAAAACTCCCGCCAGCCTGGCGGACAAACTCAAACCGATGTTCGGCCTGGCCGCGGCGGCGACGGATGCCGACCTGAGCGCGGCGGTCGACAAACTGGCCACGACGCTGGCCTCGCCCGAAACCCAGGCGATGCGCCAGGCGCTCGCCCTGCCCGAGGGTGCAGACCCGGTGGCGATCATCGTGGCGGCGCATTCGCGCGCGCTGAATGTTACGCGCGCCGCCTATGACACGCTGGCCGCCGATTTCGCGCGCGTGTCCGCCGAACTGGGCGCGCTGCGCGCGCAAACCGCTGGGGCGCAGGTGGCAAACGCCGTGGAGGACGCGATCCGGGCCGGAAAAATTGCGCCCGCCGCACGCGAGGCGATGCGCGCCTATTGCGAGAAAGACCCGGCCGGGTTTACCGCGATGGTGGCCGCGCTGCCGGTCATCCTGCCTGTGGGCACGGAAACCTCCGCGCATTCGTGGGCAGGCAAACCGCCAGGCAGCGGCAACGCGGCGCACCCCCTGCTGGCCGATGCCGAGGCCCGCCGGAAACAGTCGAAACAGGAGTAAACCATGGCACGTGATAGTTCCCCCGTTTTATCCGATCTCCTGAAATGGGAGGTCGATCGCAACTGGTCGCGCGACGCCGTGACGCTCACGGCTGCCGCGCCCGCCACCTGGCCGATGGGCACCGTGCTCGCGCAGGCCGCAAACGGTAAATATTCCCCCGTCAATCCGAGCGGCTCGGGCGCGGCAGCCGCCTCCGTAGCCGTGTTGCTGGAGACGGTTATCGTCCCGGCGGGCGACACGGCATCTGTCGCGCTACGGCGTGGCGCAATTGTCGATCCGGCCCTGCTGGTCTGGCCCGCCACCACGACCGAGACGCAGATCGCGACAGGTCTGGCGGGACTCGAATCGCGCGGCATCGTCGCACGCAACACCTATTGAGGAGGCATCAATGAATATCGACGACCTGTTTGAAGTCAAGCCGCTGACGGATTCCATCACTAAATTACCCGTTGCACCGGGGCTGGTGGGCAGTCTGGGGCTGTTCGCCGAAAAGGGCATTCGCACCACGACTGTGACGGTCGAGGTGCAGCATGGACGGCTCAAACTCGTGCCGGATACCAACCGCCTGGCCGAGCCGACATTGCGCGCGGGCACAAACCGCCAGCTCGTAACGTTTCGAGCCGCGCATCTGCCCGCTGCCGATGTGGTGTTGCCCGAGGACATTCAGAATGTCCGGGCATTCGGTAGCGAGTCGGTAGAGGCCGGGCTGCAATCGCAGGCAACGGTCATCAATGACAAACTCGCGGCGCTGAAAGCGGACATCGAGGCGACACGGGAATTTCACCGCCTCGGCGCGTTGCGCGGGCAGGTGCTCGACGCCGATGGAAGTACCGTGCTGAGGGATATTTATTCGGAGTTCGGCGTCACCAAAAACGCAGCCAGCATCGCGTTCTCAAACACCAGCACGAACGTGCTGCAAGCCGTGCTGAATGCCAAGCGCACCATCGAAAAAAACACCGGCGGTCTGCAACTGCGCGGGATCAAGGCGCTGTGTTCGGCGGGGTTTTTCGATGCGCTGGTCGGGAACGCAAAAGTGCAGAAAGCATACGAGAACTGGCAGGCCGCGCAGGACAGGATCGGGGGCGATCTACGCAGCGGTTTCACCTACGGCGGCGTGACGTTCATCGAATGCCCGGACGAGGTCAACGGCATTGCGTTCATCCCCGATGGAAAAGCGCAGGTTTTCCCGGACGCGCAGGGCATTTTTGTGACCTACAACGCCCCGGCGAATTACAACGAGGCCGCGAACACCATCGGCCAGCCATATTACGCAAAAGCGGAGCAACGCAAAATGGGTAAGGGTTGGGATTTGGAGGCGCAATCGAACCCGCTCACGCTGTGCCTCTATCCCGAGGCGCTGATCGAACTCACGGCGGCATAACATGTCGCGGCACTATGCGTCGCTCGGCGATCTGATTGCGCGCTACGGCGCGGAGGAGATCAATCTGCTGGCCAGCACAGACCAGACAGGCACCCCCGATCCGGTGCTGGTCGATCGCGTGCTGGCGGATGCCACCGCCGAGATCGACGCGGCGCTGACCGGACGTTACCGGCTGCCGCTCGACCCCGTGCCGACGTTGATTGTGCGGATTGCCTGCGAACTGGCGCACGAGGCGCTGTTCCGGGAACCGCTCGGTGCCGTGAAGGATCGCGCTGAACAGGCCCGGAAAACCCTCGTCGGTCTGGCCAATGGCACGCTGCGGCTCGCCAATGAGACTGCGCTCGCCGAGGGTGGGCCGTCCGAGACGGATGCAAAATGGATTCCATCCCGTACACGGATGGAATGGCCGGAGTGATGCCGTGGCAGTGATCGACCTGTCCGCGCTGGTACGGGAACGTCTCGGAAAACATCCGCTGACGCGGGAGACGCTCCGACAGATCGGCGGGGCGAGCGATCTGCCGGAGGCGCGGCGGGCGCTACGGGCGACGCCTGCGGCATTCGTGTTTCCGTTGGCGGAATCGGTGAGCGGCCCGCTATTTGCCGGGAATTTCCGGCAGGTCAAAGAACTGCATGTGGCCGTGGTGACGGTTGCGCCCGATGCGCGGCAGGGTGTCGGCGGCACGCGAGGGACGGGTATCGACATGGCCCGCAATCTGGTCGAGACGGCGCTGATCGGCGAGAACGGCTGGATGCCCGAGGGCTGCTCCGATGTGCTGGCCTGGGCGGGCGGACGGCTGGCGGTGGTCGATAACGGCGGGTTCGTGTGGTGGCAGGACGATTACGCCACGCGGCAAATAGTCATGACGCCGGTTTGACCGGCAGGAGGATGGGAAAATGCCCAATGTGCTGGCACAGACGCGAGCGTGGAAATCGAAAGCCATCCTCGCCAAACTCGAAACGGAGACGGGTACGGATGCCGCGCCGACAGGTGCGCTGAACTGGATCGAGGCGAGGAACGTCGAGTTTACGCCCTACGAGGCGGAAACCGTTGAGCGGAATATTGAAATGCCGTATTTCGGCAACGGCGGTACATTGCCGACCGGCAAATACGCCACGTTGTCGTTCCAGGTCGCGGTGGTCGGCAGCGGTACGGCGGGCACGGCCCCGAAAATTGCGCCATTGTTGCGCGCCTGCGGGTTTTCGGAAACGGTCGATGATGAAAACGAAGTCGTCGTCTACAAGCTGGTTTCGGAAAACATTCCCGCCGTGACGATCTATATCAATATAGACGGCACGCTGCACAAAATGGTGGGTTCGCGCGGGACGATGACGCTCACGCTCTCGGCGCAGCAGATTCCGCTATACCAGTTCAATTTCGAGTCCATCTACGTCGCGCCCGCTGCCGCGACGTTACCGACGGTTGTCAAAACCGGCTGGCAGGTGGAGCAGCCTGTCGGCTCGGCCACGACACTGGGGGCGACGCTCGGCGGAGTGACGCTGGCCTATTCGGAGTTTTCCGTTGATCTGGCGAACCAGATTGCCCGGCTCGACCTGCCCGGCCCGCAACGCGAAATCAGTATCTCGAACCGCACGCCGACCGGCAGCATCACCGTCCTGGCCCCGGCACTGACCGTGTTCAATCCGTTCGCGCTGGCGGACGCGGGCAACACGCTGGATTTCTCGACAGCACAGGATAGCCGCGAGGGTTATCAGGTGAAAGTCGACGCAAAGGCGCGCATTTTGCAGCCCGCCTATGCGCAGATCGAGGACATGGTGGCCTACCAGATGAACCTCGAACTCTCGCCCGTGGCGGGAAATGACGAACTCACGATCACCTATCAATGAGGCATGACATGGCATTTAACGGACTGACAATTGCCCGCGAGCCGACCGTTATCTGGCCGGTCACGGTGCGTCTGCCGGACGACGGCGGCACCCTCGGTGAACACCGGATCACGGCCTATATCCGCGTTTATTCGGAGCGGGAATACGCCAAACTGGTTCCGGCGGCAGCAGAGGAAATCGCGCCACGCGCACTGGCAGAGGTGCTCGCGGAAAATGCCCGGCTGTTTCCCCGGTTTATCGTGGATTGGGAGGGCGTTACCGACGAGGCTGGCGAACCCGTTCCTGTCGGCCAGTTGCCGGAGATTATCCAGGGGCCATACGGTGGCGCGCTCTCTGCCGCGCTCTGGCGCGCGATTGCGGAGGTGCGTTTCGGCATCGACGCCAGCGGGGGCGCGACGGAAAAAAACTCCGTGCCGTCGCCCGCGCCCTGATCGGCGCGTGCGACGATGAAATTTTTGATGACGACCTGCGTGCGTTCGGGGTCGAACCGCCCGCGCGCGAGGCCGTCCCGATTTATGCGCATAACGTGCAGACAGTACGGCTCTGGTGCGATGTTTGGAACCAGTGGCGCTGGACGGTCGGGATGGTGTCGAGACGGGCGGGGCTGGATTGGGCGCAGGTTGACGCGGCGATGCGGCTGCGCGGCATACCCCGACGCGACAGGGCGGCAATGATGGATGGGCTGCGCGCGATGGAGGCGGAGACGCTGGACATCATTGCGGAACAGGCGGCGCGCGAGGCGCGTCAGGCGCGACGGTAGATCATTTTGCTGGTGTCGGCAAAATGATCGGCGAATGATTGAGGAATAGCGGTGGCGAGCGGAAATATCCAGTTCGGCATTCAGATCAGTGCGAACGCCACACAGGCGATCCAGCAGATCGGGCAGCTCGGCCGGGGCGTAAACGACAGCGCCCGGGCGGCCAGTGCCGCCGCGAGTTCGTTTTCTGCCGCGTCCGCCGCCGTGGCGCGCTATGCCGGTGCGGCGGCGACGATGTTCAGCGCCGGGCGGCTCATCAAACTGGCCGACGAGTGGGGGCAACTGTCCAGCCGCATCCAGATTGCCGCCGGTTCCGCCGACCTGGCCGCCGAGGCCAGCTCGCGGCTGATGGAGGTCAGCAACCGCACATACAAATCGTTTGGCAATTCGGCGGAGTTGTTTATCCGCACGAGCGAGGCGCTGGGCGAAATCGGCTATTCGGCGGATGCGGCGCTCGGCATGGTGGAGGCGCTGCAATATGGCCTGACGGTTTCGTCGGCGAACGCGGAGCGTAGCGCGAACGTCATACAGGCGTGGTCGAAATCCATCCTCCAGGGCAAAATGGGGATGGAGGAATTCCAGTCCGTGATGGGCGGCGCACCGCGGGTGATCCAGGCGTTGGCCGATTCGTTGGGCGTGAGCCTCTCCGGCCTCCAGGCGATGGTGCACGAGGGCAAAGTCACGGCGGACGCGCTGGCAGGCGTGGCCAACCAGGCTGAAATCCTGGGAGCCGAGACCGAAAAAATGCCGGTGACGCTGGCCGATGCGTTCCAGCGCGCCGAAAACAGCCTGATGAAGTTCGCTGGCAGCGCCGAGCAGAATCACGGCGTCATCAGGGCGCTGACCTCGGGCATTACGGCGCTCTCCGACAATATCGACATCGTGGCCGCCGCCGCCGGGACGGTTGGCGTGGCGGCGCTCGCCCGGTACGCGAGTGGCCTGGCATCCGCCGCCGCCGCCACGCGGGCGAAAACTGTGGCGACGCAGCAGGCGGCAATCGCGGAGGCGGAACTCGCGCTGGCACAGGCGCGCACGGCAATTGCGACGGCGGCGGCAACGGCAAACAGCACGGCACTGGCGGCAGCGCGTACCCGCGAGGCGGCGGCAACGGCGGCGCTGACCGTCGCCAGCCGGGGTGCGTCAGCCGCTACCGGTCTGGCACGTGGCGCGGTCGCCGCACTGGGCGGGCCAGTCGGTGCGCTGGTCACGGCGCTGGGCGCGGCGGCACTCGCCTGGGAAACCTATTCGGGCCGGGTGGCAGAGGCAGCGAAAAAATCCGAGGATGCGGAAAAACGGTTGGAGCATGTCCGCCGTCGGCTCGCGGGCGAATCCGATGAGGACATCCGCATCAGCAATGAACTGATAAGCAAAAAAGACGAATTGGCGGAGGCAGAAAAACGCCTGGCGTCGGCGCGGCTGGCCGCGGCGACAGGCGCGTATGCCTTTGTGCGCGAGGCGGCGGCAGCGGAAATTCCTGCACTGGAAAAAGCGGCGGAATTGGCGCGCGCGCAGATCGAGCTGCTCGAAAACAACGGCATGAGCGCGACACGGGCCGCGGATGCGCGGTGGTCGAAATATATGTCGGGCCGCCGTTCGGATGCCGAGAAACTGCGCGCGGAACTCGACGAGGAAAACACCGCGTTCAAAATGGCGGTGAAAAAATACCAGAAAACCGACGCGGAATATATTGCCGCGCTGGAAGCGCACAATCGTAAAGTTGCCGAAATAGAAAAGAAATACGCAAAGAAAGAACCGAAAGCGAAACGCGAGCCGAAGCAGACCGACACGGAAAAAGCCTATGAAGGCGTAATGAAAAATCTCACTCAAGCCGAATCGCGGGCGAAAGCCGAAACCGAGGGGCTGACGGGCGCGCAATTGACACTGCGCGACGTGATGGCCTCGCCCGAGTGGCAGAAGATGCCGCAGGCGTGGCGCGATCTGGTGACGGCACAGGCGCAGGCGACGACGCAGGCCGAGGCCACTGCCGTCTATCAGCGGACGATGAACGACATCACCGCCGCCACCAACGATGCGAGAAAAGAAACGCTCGATCTGTCCTCGGCGATGGGGTCGCTCTACGACCTGATGCTATTGCCCGAGTGGGCGCGGATGTCCGAAACCGAGCGGCAATCGGTGGCGGCGCACGCGGAATCGGAGGACGCGATACAGCGGGAGATCGATGCGATGGCCACCTACAAACAGGCGATGGACAGCATTTCCGCCTCGGTTGCCGAGGCGCGGAAATCGACCATGGAACTGGACGCCGCGATGTCCGAACTCTACGACCTGATGGCCTCGCCCGCCTGGGGTCAAATGTCCGAGGCAGCGCGGGTGAATGCGGTCGAGCAGGCCACGGCGGCCTCGGCGGTGATCAGGGAAACGGAGGAGTCCAAAAACAAAATGGGTTTCTCCAGCCTGCAACAAGACCTCTCGCGCTCTGTGGCGAGCGGGCTGGTTGATGGTTTTTCAAACGGTGACAGCCTGGCGAAATCGCTCGGCAGTTCGCTGCAAAACGCGCTGCTCAATTACAGTCAGAAAGGGCTGGAGGAAGGCATATCGAAGGCGCTTGACATCGCCTCCGACTGGATCGCCGACCTGTTCAGTTCGATGTCGTCGAGCATGAGCAGCAGCGCGGGGGGTAGCGGCAGTGGCTGGGGGTCGATTTTCTCCGCCATCGGCGCGTGGTTTGCCAGCGCCCAGGGCAACGCATTCACGTCTGCCGGGCCGGTACGGGCGTTCGCGCGTGGCGGGGCGTTCGGCGCGGGCGAAATCCTCACGAAACCGACGTTTTTCCGGTTCGCCTCGGGTGGCGCGTGGCGAAACGGCGTCGCGGGCGAGGCCGGGCCGGAGGCGGCGCTACCCCTGAAACGGCTCTCGGACGGCACGCTCGGCGTGGCGACGGACGGCGGCAGCGGCGGGCCGGTGACGATCAATATCGTCATGAACGCTGACGGCGGCCAGAGCGAAACGGACAGCGGCGACGCGGGCGATTACCGGGTGTTGGCAAAACGCCTGGGCGCTGTCGTGCGTCAGGTCGTCGTCGAGGAAAAACGGCCCGGCGGGCTGCTGGCGGGGACGTGACCGTGGCGACATTCACCTGGACACACGATTACGGCGCGGCGCTCACCGAGGAGCCGCTCGTGCAGCGCGCCCAGTTCGGCGACGGTTACGAGCAGGTGGCGGCGGCGGGCATCAACAACCGCCCCCGGAAATGGTCGTTGAATTTCGAGAACCGAGACTACGCCGAGGCGGACGCCCTCGTCGCGTTCCTGCGCGCGCATCATCTGGTGTTCGACTGGACAGACCCGGACGGCGCGCCGGGGCGCTGGCAGTGCAAATCGTGGCAGCAATCGCACCCGGCCCCGCTCGTCAAATCGGTGGCGGCCACGTTCGAGGAGGTGTTCGGACGATGATTACCGCCGATCTGCAATCCCTCACGCCGGGCACGATCGTCGAACTGTTCGATCTGGACACGACGCGCGCGGGTGATTCAAACGTTTACCGATTTCACAACGGGGTAAACGAACTGGGCAACGACGTCACCTGGAACGGGTACGTCTACACCCGTTTGCCGATCGAGGCGAGCGGGTTCGAGCGGCGTTCCAGCGGCACGCTGCCGCGCCCCAAAATCAAAGTAGCCAACGCCGACGGCCTGCTCGGGGCGCTGGTGCGCGAACTCGACGATCTGGCGGGGGCGCGACTCACGCGCACCCGCACCCTGCTGAAATATCTGGACGCGGTGAATTTCCCGGACGGCAACCCCACGGCGGACGCGGCGCAGGTGATCGACCGCGAGGTGTGGGAGATCGACCGTAAATCGGCGGAAACGCCGGTCACGATCGAATTCGAGCTGGCGGCGGCGATCGACGTGAACGACTATCAACTCCCAGGGCGGCAGGTGATCCAGAACACCTGCACCTGGCTGATGCACGGCGGCTACCGGGGGCCGTACTGCGGTTATACCGGCGGGCCGGTGGCCGACGAAAAAGACCAGCCGGTCGAGACCATGGCGGCGGATCGTTGCGCGGGTCGGCTGGCCTCCTGCAAATTGCGTTTCGGCGAATTCGACCCGCTGCCGTTCGGCGGGTGTCCGGGGGTAGGGCTGCTGCGATGACCATTGACCTGAATCCGATCCTCCCGGCGCTACGCAGACACGCCGGGGAACGTGCGCCTGCCGAGTGCTGCGGCCTCGCCGTCGTCATCAAAGGGCGGCTGCGCTACGTGCGCTGCCGCAACCGTGCGCCCGACGGAGAACTGCTGTTCGAGATCGCGCCCGAGGACTGGGCGGCGGCGGAGGACAAAGGGGAAATCGTGGCCGTGTGCCATTCGCATGTTTTTGCCGCGCCGACGCCCTCCATGGCCGATCTGGTGGGCTGCGAAAAATCCGGCCTGCCGTGGCTGATCGTCAATCACCCGGTGGGCACGCACACGGTAACGATGCCCTCGGGCTATCGCGCGCCGCTGGTGGGCCGCCCGTTCGTGCATGGCGTGCTCGACTGCTACAGCCTCGCACGAGACTATTACCGCGAGGCGCTGGGGTTGGAACTGCCGGATTTCGCGCGGCAGGACGAATGGTGGATCAAGGGCGAGGATTTATACCGGCAGAATTTCGAGGCGTGCGGGTTCGTGCGGATGGGGGGCGGGGATTTCACGGCGCTGAAACCGCATGACGGCCTGCTGATGCAGGTGGCCAGCCCCGTGCCGAACCACGCCGCCGTGGTCACACCCGAGGGCACGATTCTCCAGCACAGCTACGGGCGGCTCTCCAGCCGCGACATTTATGGGGGGTATTGGCGGGCCGCCACGACCCACGTTTTACGGCACAGGAGCCAGCTATGATGACAGTGTTGCTGTACGGCCATCTGCGCCGTGCGTTCGGCAAATATCACCGGTTTGCTGTGCGCTCGCCCGCCGAGGCGGTGCGGGCGTTGCGGGCGAATTTTCCGGGATTCGAGCGGCAGGTGCTCGCGCACAACGAACCCGGCTATCACGTACTCGTCGGGCGCGAGTCGCGCGACGAAAAAACCCTGCATCATCCGGCGGATGATGTGATCCGCATCGTCCCTGTCGTGGCCGGAGCGAAAAGAAACGGGGTTTTCCAGACGATACTCGGAATTGTCCTGATCGTTGTCGGTACCTATTTCGGCATGCAGCCCCTGATAGCCGCGGGTGTTTCGATGCTCATCGGCGGCATCGTGACCATGCTCTCGCCCCAGCCCAAAACCAAAGGCCCGGCGGAGAAACCCGAGAACCTGCCCTCCTACGGGTTCGATGGGGCGACGAACACGACCGCCCAGGGCAACCCCGTGCCGCTGGCCTACGGACGGATAATCGTCGGTTCGCAGGTGCTGAGCGTCGGACTCTCGACGGATTCGATATGACAACGAGTGTGCGCACCCGCCAGACGATTCGCGGCGCGGGCGGCGGATCGGACGATGACGTCCACGTTCCCGTCGAATCGCCCGATTCCCTGCGCAGCCGTCAGTACGCACGGCTCATCGACGCGGTGAGCGAGGGGCCGATAGGCGGCCTGGTCAATGGCCTGAAATCGGTGTACCTCAATGACACGCCGATAGAGTCTCCGGACGGCACGGCCAATTTCACGGGGATCGTTATCGAGTCGCGCGGCGGCACACAGGATCAAACCTATTTGCCGGGGTTTGCGCAGGTCGAGTCCGAAATCGCCGTGGCGGTGAAGGTCACGGCCACGAATCCCGTGGTGCGCACGCTCACGAACATCAATTTGAATGCCGTCCGCGTGACGATCCGGATTCCCGCGCTCACGTACCAGCACGAAAACGGCGACATCACGGGCACATCGGTGTCGATCGCCATCGACCTCCAGCGTAACGGCGGCGGCTGGCAGCAGGTGGTGGCGGACACGATTACCGGCAAAACCACGAGCGGCTATCACCGCGAATACCGCGTCGCGCTGCCGCCGGGCGGGCCGTGGGATGTGCGCGTGCGGCGGCTGACGGCGGATGCCGAAAAATCGAACACCCAGAACGATACCTATTGGAACAGCTACACCGAAATCATCGATGCGAAACTGCGCTATCCGATGACGGCCTTGTTCGGGTTGCAGATCGACTCGGAGCAGTTCCAGCAGATTCCCACGCGCGGCTACGAGATTTATGGCCGCATCATTTCCGTGCCCACGAACTACGACCCGGCCACGCGCGGCTACGACGGGGTGTGGGACGGCACGTTCAAACCGGCCTGGACGGATAACCCGGCCTGGATTTTTTACGACATCTGCACGAATGATCGGTTTGGCCTCGGCGCGAGGCTGGATGTCAATCAGGTCGACAAATGGGCGCTCTACGAGATCGCACGGTACTGCGACGAACGGGTGCCGGACGGTTTCGGCGGCGAGGAGCCGCGTTTTACGTGCAACCTGTTCATCCAGCAGCGGCGGCAGGCGTATGAATTCATCACCTCGCTGGCGTCGATTTTCCGGGGCATCACCTACTGGTCGGCGGGGCAGATCACGGCAGTGCAGGATCGCCCCGGCGATGTCGTCTCCCAGTTTGCGCCCGCCAACGTTATCGACGGGCAATTCACGTACAGCGGCAGTTCCGCGCGGGCACGGCACACGGTGGCGCTGGTGACGTGGAATGATCCTGCCGACATGTACCGGCAGGCGATAGAGGCGGTGATCGATGACGAGGGCGTGGCGCGTTACGGCATCGTCGAAACCGAGGTCACGGCCATGGGCTGCACCAGCCGGGGCCAGGCGCACCGGCTGGGCAAATGGATTCTCTATTCCGAACGGGCGGAAACGGAAACGGTGAGTTTCAAGGCCGGGATGGATGCTGCCCGGATTTATCCGGGGGCGATCATCCAGACGCTCGACCCGCACCGCACCGGTCAGCGGATGGGCGGGCGGCTGGCGGCGGCAACGGCATCGGCGCTCACGCTGGATGCGCCGGTCACCTTGCGGGCGGGCGACAATTACACGATCAGCGTGGTGCTGCCCTCGGGCGCGATCCAGTCCCGCGGAATCCTCTGGGGCGGCGAGGCCGACGAGGACGTGACGGACATCGCGCTGGCCAGTGCGCTGGACGACGTGCCGCAGCAGTGGTCGATCTGGGTAATCGCCTCGCAGAACGCCGTGCCGGAGATGTGGCGGACGTTGTCCGTCACCGAATCCGACACGCCGGGGCAGGTGGAGATCACCGCGATTTCGCACCATCCGGACAAATTCGCGGCGGTCGAACAGGGCATCATCCTGGAGCCACGCCCGGTCTCGACCCTGCGCACGATACCGGGGCCGGTCACGGATTTGCAGGCAAAAACGGTGCTGACCTCGCTCAACGCGGCGGGCATGACGACGCGCATCTCCCTGGGCTGGACGCCGCCCGATGGGGCCGTGTCGTTCGTGATCGCCTGGCGGCGCGACGAGGACAACTGGCACAAGGACACGTCTGCACATCAGGCGTATGACATTGATAATGTGCCGCCAGGCACCTATCTGATCAGAGTGATCGCCGTCAACGCCCTGGGGCGAGAGGGGCCAGCGGTGGAGATCACGCACGCGGTCGATAACTCGGCGACCGCGCCGGACGTGCAGAACCTGCGCCTGGAGCCGGATTTCATCGGGCGTGACGTGTCGCTCGTCTGGGATGCGATGCCCGCCGCCGTGAACTATCGGGTCAGGGTTTTCGACGAGGGCAGCAGCGGCGGCGTAGATGCCGGAGACGGCACAGTGTTGAACCTGTTGGGGTTTGACGCCAGCAGCATCAGCGCAGAAAGCACGCAAAGCGGGAGTTATCTCGCAACCAATGATGACAACCCGAGTTGGATGACCTGGGAAATTGCGGCATCGCCTGTGCAGATCGGTAGTATTGCGTTGAAGGCGAAACTGATGCAGGACGGCACAAGCGTCGCTGAGCTACTCAACGGCGCGGAAGTCGATTACACGACAGGCGATTTTTACGGCAATCCGACATGGGTTTTTACGGGCATCGTCATTGATGGCATGCTGGACGACGAAGCGCCGCGAAGTTTCGGGCTTGCGCAATCTGTTGGTGCTCGCGCGATTCGTATCAGGAAGGCGTCAGGGCCGGTGGGCATCATGGGCGAGGCTTATGACTCCGGCGGGTTTATTGTGCGCGCGCCGGGCACGATCATGGCCTCTGAAATGCTGCGCGAGGATTGGGTGCAGATACCGGCCTATATCTACGGTTACGACAAAAACCTGACCGACGACGGCCCGCGCCGCACGCTGAAATTCGAGGTCGTCGCCTACACGCTGCTCGGCCACAGCGCCAACGCGGCCACGCTCACGGCCAGCAATCCGCCCCCCGCCGCGCCCGCCGGTATCCGTGTCGAGGCGGGGCCGGGACAGGTCGGCGTTTCCGCGATTCGCCCGACCGATCCCGATCTGGCGGGGATGATCGTCTGGATGAGCACCGATCCGGCGGTGCCGACGACAGACGCGAACCGCGTCTATATGGGGGCTGACAACGCCAATATGCAATTCGGTTTGCAGCCCGGCGTGCCGGTCTATTTCAAACTCGCGTTTTACGACGCATTTGGCCCGACGCTGCTCAATGTCTCGAACAGCGTCAGTGGCACGCCGCTGGCGACGGGCGGGATCAAATCGGTAACGGAACTGCCCGCCTCGCCCGCCGATGTGGGCGGCGATCTGGCCGTGTTCCTGGACGTGGAGGATGAAACCAGACGCGGGCTGTGGGGCTGGGACGGCGAAAACTGGCTGTTTACGCGCGACGGCGCGAATCTCGTGGCGAACAGCGTCACCGCCGACCAGTTGAACGTCACGCAACTCTCCGCGATCAGCGGCAACCTCGGCACGATGACGGCGGGCAATTTCACGCTGGACGCGGCGGGGTTCATCAAGGGCGGCGCGACGAGTTGGAGCGCGGGCACGGGGTTCTGGCAGGGTTACGACGGCACCGTGCCGGACGGCGCATACAAATGGCGTGTCGGCACGCCGGGCGGCGCGGGCGCGAGTTGGGACGGAACGAATTTCACGATCTACGGGCCGGACGGCTCGATCACGCTGCAATCGGGCAGCCCGATCAGCGGGAGCGGCTATGCGGATTGGGGCGATCTGGTCGACAAGCTCGGGCCAATCACCTCGGCGAACGTTGGCACCATAATCCCGACCGCCGCCATCGGCGCGGCACAGATCGGTAGTCTCGCACTGGTGGGAACGGGGAATTTCAGCGTGAAGTCGGGCCTGACCGGCGCGCGCATGGAGATGAACGGCGACGCGATCAAGGTCTATGACGAGAACAATGTCCTGCGTGTGCAGATGGGCAATCTGGAGGTCTAGATGGCTCACGGACTGCGCATTCGCAACCCCGACGGCACGATACGACTGGACGTATCCGACTGGCTGTTTCGCGTGCTCGGCTATATCGACGTGCCGTTGATAAAAACGGCAACGACCACCAGCGTTTCCACGACCGTGACGGAGGAAATCCTGTCCGGAACGCCGTTCTGGTTTTCCATGCCGGTGACGACAAATTGCAGCTATGGGTATCTCCCGCCGCAGGTGGAAATCTCCGGCAGGGTGATTACGTGGTCGTTTTCCAACAGCGTGATCGTCTGGTGGGGCAATATCAATGGGTGGCAGCACATGCAAGACAACTCGCCTGTCGGCGGCTGCCGCATTTATTACGGGACGAAATAATGGCCTACGGTCTGCGCATCCGTAACAATGCTGGCGGCGTCATCATCAATGAGACGTGGCGTAACTACTCGTTGCGCAAGAGCGGGGTGCTGACGGAGTCGGATTTCAAGCTCACGAATTTTTACGGGGTGACGCCGTATAAAAGCGCCGAGTTTGTGATGAAAGATTTCAACCGGCCATTGATCGTGATCCGCAGCGCCGACGCGCCCAGCCGCGCGGCATTCGAGCCTTACATGCAGTTGAGTTACGGCGTGCGCACCCCATACGGCATTATCTACACGTGGCACAACCTGACCGTCAACAGGGTGGAGTATTTCGTTTTCGACGACTGGCAGCCGCCAATGACGTCAAAATACGTGTTCAGGGTCAACAACGCCGCCGGGCAGCCCGTGTTTCACTCGGATTGGTATCCCCTGAAAATCGTCGATCTGGTCACACTGGCGAACAACCAGCCGCAGTTCAACGATTCATCTGTGCTGACGGGGCCGTGGGACACGTCCAAAAAACTGGGTTGGTCGAATCAGACATTCCGGAAATTTGTCTATAACCGTCTCGAAATGTCGAACGTCTATATCGACTGCCACTATTTCGACACGTCGAACGTGCTGCACTCGTCGTGGATGTTTATGTGTGATGAATACTCGCAGGTCGAGGATCCCTTTCCCGGCACGGGCGTGCCGCCGCTCACTGCCGGGCGCTGGCCGAACTACGCGAATTTCCTGATCTGCGACGTGAGCAACTACCCGACGAATTATTCAGAAGGAATAACGGGGGGGGGGGGGGTAGCCCGTAGACATATCTGTTTGCGGGCGGTCGTTCGACGCAAACGGCGCTTTCCCGCGCGTCGCGCTGGTCGGAGGCGCTGAAAATGGCCTACGGACTACGGATCTGGGACGCAAACGGGAACGTGACGCTGGATGTTACGGATCGTTTGGCGCGATACATTGGGTCGGTTTATACAGGGACGAGCGACGGCTCGATTGTCGTTCCCGGAATGGGCGGAAACATTTTTTATTCGATTTCATTTTCGTCGAGTTCGATGGCTCAGTTTTATACTCTCCCGGTTGTTTCAATATCAGGGGATGTCATCAATTGGGTTTTTGAACGCCGGGCAGACGGCACTATCCCGGCGACGATTTTCTACGGGAGATATTGACGATGTTCGGGTTTCTCGTGCGAGGGCAGCATGGGCAGGTGCAGATTGATGATGCGTTTTTCAACCTGGCGCTTCTCGCAAAGGGGACTGTCTCTGTGACGGGAGGTTCCGGGCTGTTCGGGTTGGTTGACGAGATATTCGTCCCGGGCGCGCTTGTATATGCGATTCGGCCAAATGCTGGGGCGTTCGGACTGGTCAAACAGGCATTCGACGGCGAGACATGCTCGGTGCAGTTCGCGGGATCAGCCAGTTATGGCGACACGATCACCTACTGGGCATTCGGCAAATTGAGCACGACAACGTTATTATCGAAATCGGACTTCGGATTGAGGGTATCCAACGACACCGGCGCGAGGGTGTTTGACAGCAGGGCGCAATATGCCAAGCCAATAGATTTTCAATGGGAGCGATTTCGGGCCGGGCAGACGACAAATTTCAATCGAACGTTTTCCTACTCTCGGCCTGTTGCGCTGATTTTGAATCCGTCTCCAACGGGGCTATTTGGCGTTGATGGTGCGGGATGGAATCAGCATCGGATGTTGGTGTTTGCCATGTCTGGCAACAACGTGACGGTAAGCGCAGAACCGTTCAGACGAATTATGGGGGATATGATGAATAGAAACACCATCTCTGGAATTTTGTCATTCACCGTGCTGGACGTGTCGGGGATGTAGTTGTTGATTAGGGCGTGTTCACACTATCTCAACGTTTGTCAATACGTTCGGCTATCAGGAGGGGGGTCACCGTCAGATGTATGAGGCTGTAAAACGTATTTACGATGCAGCGCGTTATGAGGCGGTCGTCTGATACGCAAATGGGAAAAGATACCAAGATCGCATGGGCACGGCACACGTTCAATCCGTGGTACGGGTGCACGAAAATTTCCCCCGGCTGCGCGCACTGCTATGCCGAGGGATGGGCGAAACGCTCCGGCCTGGTGGAATGGGGGGCGGCACGACGGCGCAGCAGTGACGCGTACTGGCAACAGCCCCTCAGATGGAATGAGGAGGCGGAACTCGTTGGACGGCGGGCGAGCGTCTTCTGCGCGAGCCTGGCCGACGTGTTCGACGAGGAGGTGCCGGATGAGTGGCGTTTGGATTTATTGACACTAATTAAACGCACGCCCTGGCTCACGTGGCTGCTGCTGACCAAACGCATTGGCGCGATGGAGCGGTTTACAGAACGAGTTGGCCTCGGGAAAACATTACCGCTGATGTACGACAACGTATGGCTCGGAATAACAGTTACCAGTCATGCCGAAGCAGAACGGGACATTCCAAAACTCCTCGACACATTTGTAGGGCATAGATTCGTGAGCATCGAGCCGATGCTCGGGGCGGTCATGCCGCAATGCCTTATGGGTATCGGCGGCGATGGCTCATACCATTACCTCGACGCATTGGCTGGCCACTATTACATCAGGCCAAAGCCGACCCCGTGGTGTAAGGTTGAATGGGTAATTGCTGGTACGGAAAGCGGCCCACACGCACGGCGCGATCCGGCCATGCTCAATTGGGTACGAACACTGCGCGACGCGTGCAAGTACGCAGGCACACCGTTTATGTGGAAGCAAGACACTATCAACGGCAAGACGCTCGTACTGCCGCCGCTGGATGGCGTTGTCTGGAATCAAAGTCCGTTCGGCGTTGTTGAGCGGGCGGGTAAATAAATATAACAGAAGAATAAACCCGTCAAAAAACCGACCAAATACCAAATGCATTCATCCCAGTAAAACTGCAATTAAATTGCCGTAGGTGCAATTTCGGGGCGGCGACAATTATCGCGCAAATCGATGACAATTATCGCGCGCGTCTACACCTACCTCATCGAAACCAACCCCCTGTTCACCGACCTTGCCAGCTTCCTGAGCAGCAACCACCTCCTGGGCCTGCTTGGGCTTGACCCCGACCGGATCCAACGCCGCCTTGGCGACGGCGGCTACGAACAAAAACTCCTGCGCGACGCCATCCTCGCGCGTACCGGCCAGCGATTCCTTGCGGGCTACAGCGACGACGAAACCCAATACCTCGCCCTCATGGACAACGCTGCCGCCGAACAAAAGGCGCTCCAACTCGTCCTTGGCGTCGCACTCAGTGCCGAACAAATCGGCGCACTCACCCGCGACATCGTCTGGCTTGTCGAAAAGGACATCGACGGCCAGAAAGTGCTCGCGCCTGTCCTCTACCTTGCCCAGAGCGGCGAACACGCCCCCAACGGCGCCCGCCTCCAAGGCCAGAACCTCCTCCTCGACGCGGAAAAGATCCACACCGACGGCACCGTCCTCGCCCATGGCACCCTTGAGGCCAAGGCCCAACAAATCACCAACACCGGCATCCTCCAGAGCAACGGCAGCCTCAGCCTCACAGCCACCACGGGCGACATCACCAACACCGGCCTCATTGCCGCCAACGCCGTCGTCCTCGCCGCCGAAGGCGGCAACCTCCTCAACCAGACGAGCCTTGCCACCCACCAGGCCAGCACCCTGCAAAACACCAGTGCCGAACAACTCAACGGCGGCCTCCGCAGCGCCCACCAGCGCGTCGACCTCATCGGACAAACCGCCGAAATCCGTGCCGCGGGCACCCTTGAGATCAGTGCCGCAGGCAATCTCATCAACCTGGGTGGCCGCCTCCAATCCGGGGGCGATGCCGTCCTCTTTGCCGGGCAAACCCTCCACATCGGCGCGCTCACCACCGAACAGAGTGCCGACTACGAGCGCAATGGCATATGTGGCCGACAACAAGGCAGCAGCCAAAGCATCGAACAACACGCCAGCCAGATCGCAAGCGGCGGCACGCTCACCCTTTACGGGGGCAACATCACCGTCCTGGCGAGCGACCTCAGCGCCGCGGACGACCTCCTCCTGCTTGCCAATGGCCCCATCACCGTTGCCGCGCTGGCCAACGAAAACCACTTCTCCTACGAAAAAGAAGGCGGCTCCAAACACAAAAAAGTCGGCCAAGACACCATTCGGCAACGCGCCGCCACCCTGAGCGCCGGGGGCGACATCCAGGTTCGGAGCCTGAACGACACCATCACCCTCATTGCCAGCGAGCTTGCCGCCGGAGGCAACCTCGGCCTCCAGGCCGCGGGCGAAATAAACCTCCTTGCCGCCCACGACGAAGACCACAGCCTTTACAGCTTCGAGCGCGAAGGCCTGTTCGGCGACACCACGAAACACGACGAAACCCACGCGCTGCGCGCACGGGGCAACACCCTCAGCGCGGGCGGCGCCATCGTCCTCGACAGCGGCGGCGACCAACACCACCAAGGCTCGCGGCTGGCGGCCCCCGAAGTCACCCTCGCCAGCGGGGGCGACCTCCACTTCGATGCCGTCAAGGACACCCGTAGCGAAACCCACATCGACAGCGGCAACAATGGCCTGTGGCAGCACTACGAAGGCGAGGGTCGGACACACGAACTCGTCCGGCAAAGCCAGATCGTCGCCGAGCGGTTCAACGCCAGCGCCCAGGGGCAAATCACCGTTGAGCTTCCCCGGATCAGCGCCAGGAGCGAGCGCGCCGTCCTCGACATCGGGCTGCCCGCGGGCCTCTCCCCGGCGGAAGGCTTCGCCCTCCTCAAACAACGCAACGACGCCCTGCGACAAGACGACCCTGCTTCCGTCGTCGCGGTCATGACACAGATCGACCCTGGGCTGGGCTGGCTCACCCAACTGAACCAGGACAACATCGACTGGCAACGCGTAGACGAACTGCACAGCGGTTGGGACGAATCCCACAGCGGGCTGGGGACGGTGGGCGCGATCATCGTGGCCGTCGTCGTGGCCATCGTCACCTACGGGGCGGCCAGCGCGGTCATCGGCAGTGCGGCGGGAGCCGCGCCGGGTACTGCGCTGGCGAGCACCACCACGGTGGGCACCACCACCGTCTCGGCGGGCTGGGCCAACGTTGCCCTTTCCTCGGGCATTGCTGGCACCGTCAGCAGCGCCGCCGTGCAAGTGGGCACCAGCGGCAAGGTCGACTGGAATCTGGCCCTCAAGAGCGGGCTGATCGCCACGCTCACGGCGGGGCTGACCAACTACGGGTTCGAGGCCCTGGACGGACAAAGCCTCAACCAGATCGCGGGCCTGGCCCCGAGCGCGGGAGCCAGTAGCGGGGTAGGGGCGACGGCTGGATGGAACTTCAACACGCCGGAGCAGCTTGCCGCCCTCGTGGGCCGCGGCGTCGTCAACGCGGGCATCGAGAGCGCCATCAACCGGACGGAATTCAAGGACGCCTTCGTCCAGAGCCTCGTGAGCGACGCGGCGGCGCTGACGGCCAGGGACATCGGCGCGAAATGGGGCAGCGGTGCGGACAGGAACCCGGTCATGCAGACCGTGGCGCA